>JAUXWC010000165.1 GCA_030685025.1 Rhodoferax sp. | reverse complement strand
GCCGCTGCCGCATGCGTCAGCCGGTCCAGGCGTTGGGTCGGTGTTTCCTCAGCCTGAGGTACTTCGACTTGGGCCATTGATAGGGGCTTGCGTTTGGTCATCGGTCGGGGGCTCAAGGTGGATGCCGGGCACTGACTGGCGGGCCGCATAGCGCCCGGTGATCAAGAGTAGGCCTTGTTGTGCCAGAGGTGCTTGATCTTCGTCAATCGTGTCCGTCGCGGCAGACTCATCGAGCGAGGTCAATGATGCTTCGAACCCTTTGTTGCAGCATCGGCACGACCTCCAGTTCCAACCAGGGATTGCGTTTGAGCCAGATGTTGTTGCGTGGGCTGGGATGGGGCAAGGGCAGGGCGGCGGGCCAATAGGCGCGCCAGGCATGCACGGTCTCGGTCAGCGTTGCCTTGCGTTGCGTCCCCAAGTGCCAGGCCTGTGCATACTGGCCCACCAACAGGACCAGTTCCACCGTGGGCAGTTGCGCCAGCAGCCTGGAACGCCAAGTCGCTGCGCACTCGGGCCGAGGTGGCAGGTCGCCTGAGGCGCCTCGACCGGGATAACAAAATCCCATCGGTAGGAACGCCACCAGCAAGGGATCGTAAAAGGCCGCTCGGTCCAAACCCATCCACTGGCGCAGTCGGTCCCCGCTGGCGTCGTCAAACGGAATGCCGGATTGGGGCACCTTGGTACCCGGCGCCTGGCCCGCCACCAGGATGCGCGCTTCACGGTGAGGTACCAGCACCGGCCGGGGCCCCAATGGAAGGCTGCTGGCGCACAAACGGCAGGCGCGCACCTCGGTCAGCAAGGAGTCGAGGGTATGGGCGGACCCGAAGGGTGAAGTCGCGCGGCCGTTGGTGTTCATGACTCTGAGATTGTGTTCCCGATGGCAAATGGCGCAGTGCTGGGCGGACTATGGGGATGCATGCGGGGACCAAGTGGCGGGCTGGGTCGTTTGATCAAACAGCCCTTAGCTCGAATGGCACTTACTTAAGCCGCATGACGATGAAGTCACAGGCGCAAGCATTTGAATTTGAAGGCAAAAGAGGTGACTGACCAGAGGATTGATAGGATGGTTGTTACGAAGCTCCCAAACCATCTTTCCGAAGGCCAGCCAC
>JAUXWC010000158.1 GCA_030685025.1 Rhodoferax sp. | reverse complement strand
CGCAGATCGTCGAGTCCAACCCGCTGGGCAAGGTTCCGTGTCTGATCATGGAGGGCGCGGAGGCTTTGTTCGATTCCCGCGTCATCGTGGAGTACCTTGACACCTTGTCGCCTGTTGGCAAGCTGATTCCAAGCGTCGGGCGCGAGCGCGCTGAAGTCAAGACCTGGGAAGCGCTGGCCGATGGCGTGCTGGACGCGGCGATTTTGGCGCGCCTGGAGGCGACCTGGGCTGGGCGCACCAAGGCCCAACGCAGTCAGGCCTGGATTGATCGCCAATTGGCCAAGGTCGAGGCGGCCCTGAAGGCGATGAGCCAGGGACTCGGCGACAAGCCGTTCTGCGCGGGCATTCATTTCAGTCTGGCCGATGTCGGCGTCGGTTGCGCGCTGGGCTACCTGGATTTTCGTTTTCCGCAAATCGACTGGCGCGGCGCTCACCCGAACCTGCTCAAGCTGCAGGACAAGCTGATTCAGCGTCCCAGTTTCGCCGACACGTTGCCAGGCTAGTTGAGCACAGCGCCAGAGCTTTGTCTCACAAGGGCTCAATCGCGGGTGCGATTGAAACTGGGTGCGTCAATTGCCCACTGGCGTGCCACACCAGTTTGAATCGCACCGGCCCGCAGGGCAGGGTTGTAGACTTGCCGACATATGTCTTGTTGTACTGAGATCGGGCGCCGATGGCTGCGGCTCATCGGGCTGCTGGCGACCGTGATCGGTCCGGCCGTGGCGCAATCCCTGCCGAGCGAGTTCGACGCCGCCTTGCAGCGCGCCAAGGTGCCGCGCCACGCCATCACCGTGTTGGTGGTGGACGCCGCCGGCAAGACGCCGCCACGCCTGAGCCACCGTGCCAACGTGCAGGTGAATCCGGCCTCGCTCATGAAGCTGGTTACCACCTATGCCGCGCTCGATACCTTGGGCCCGGCCTATAGTTGGACCACCCCGGTGTTCGTGGAAGGGGCGGTGCGCGACGGCACGCTGTATGGCAACCTGTACATCTTGGGCCTGGGTGACCCCAAACTGGTGGTCGAGCGCATGTGGCTGTTGCTGCGCCGCGTGCAGGGTCTGGGCGTGCGCACCATTGCGGGCGACATCGTGCTGGATCGCAGCGCGTTCGAGGCGGTGGAGCAGGACCCCGCCGAGTTCGACGGCGAGCCGCTGCGGCCCTACAACGCGGCCCCTGACGCGTTGCTGTTCAACTTCAAATCGGTGGTGATGACCTTTGTGCCGGACCGCACTGCCAATTCCGCGCAAGTGAGTTTTGAGCCGCCGCTGGCCGGTGTGCAAATGCAGTCCAGCGTGGCGCTGTCCAACGGCGAATGCAGTGATTACCGCGCGGCGTTGAAGGCCGACTTCAGCGACGCCACGCGGATTCGCTTCGCAGGCAGCTACCCGGCCGCGTGTGGCGAGAAGACCTGGTCGGTTGCCTACGCCGATCCCAAGAGCTATGCGACGCGTGCCGTCGACGGCCTGTGGCGCGAGATGGGCGGCAAACTTGCCGGCACGGTGCGCGAGGGGCGGGTTCCGGCGCCGGGCGGTGTGTTGCCCAGGCCGGCGTTCGAGATCGGCTCGCCGACGCTGGGCGAGGTGATTCGCGACATCAACAAATACAGCAGTAACGTGATGGCGCAGCAACTGTTCTTGACCTTGAGCCTGCCCGCGCGCAGCCCTGGTGTGGCACCGAGCGACGCGGTGGCCACCCTGGTGGGCTCGCGCGAGTTTCTGCATCGCTGGTGGCAGGCGCGTCTGGGTGGTGACGACGCGCCGGTGCTGGACAACGGCTCGGGTCTGTCGCGCAAGGAGCGCATCAGCGCCAGCGCCTTGGCCCGGCTGCTGCAAACAGCCTACCTCTCGCCGCAAATGCCGGAGTTGATGGCCTCGCTGCCAATTAGTGGCGTCGACGGCACGCTGCGCCGCGCCCGCGTCAAGGCCTTTGGCAGCGCGCACCTCAAGACCGGCAGCCTGCGCGATGTGACCGGCGTCGCCGGTTATGTTCATGGGCTCACCGGCAAGCGCTATGTGCTGGTGGCCATCGTCAACCACCCCAATGCCAACGCGGCCCGCCCCGCCATCGACGTGCTGATCGATTGGGCGACCAAAGACCACTGATGCAACTGATTGATTTCATCGGCTACGCCGCCGCTCTGTTGACCACCGCCAGTTTTGTGCCGCAGGCCTGGCACACCTTCACCACGCGCGATGTCAGCGGCATCTCGCTGGGCATGTACAGCGCCTTCACGGCCGGCATCGCTTGCTGGCTGGCCTATGGCTGGTTGCTAAGTGCCTGGCCAATCGTGATCGCCAACAGCATCACGCTGGCGTTGGCGGCGGCCATTTTGTTCATGAAGCTGCGTTTTCGTTGAGACCTTGTGGGTCAGACCACTTTGCGCAGCAAACGTGCTCTGACCCCAACTGATTAGGAATGGCAGCCCGGTTTAGAGGGTGGCGCCCAGTTTGGCGCGACCGTTCTCAGTAGTTACCCCCGTGACGAGCGGCGGGTTTTCTCGGTAACATCAATGACCGAAAATAGCACGATCGTTCTATTTTCTCGCTGCAACTCTCGGCCTCAACCATTTTGGAGAAATCGGATGACATATTTCAAGGCTTCATGGGCCGCGCTGGGCGCGACGCTTCTGGTCGCGGCCTGCGGCGGCGGGGATGGGGGTCCGAAGGGCACCCAGGACACCAACCCGGCGCGTGGCGCGCTGATGCAAAACCCGCCACCTCGCATCACCTCGATGACGGCTGCTGACTTCACCGCCATCCTGACTGCCAAGCAGCCGAGCCTATTGCAGTTGGCGGGCACGCCGGCGTGTGGCGTGGACGTTCAGTACATTCAGTACGGCACGGTCGGCGCGGTCGGCGAGGTCACCAACGCGTCCGGCGCCTTGATGGTGCCGACCGGCAGCGCGGCCAAGTGCACCGGCGCGCGCCCGATCGTGCTGTATGCCCACGGCACCAACATCACCAGGCATTACAACCTGGCCGATTTCTCCGACAGCACCAACCCGGCCTACGGTGAAGCGGTATTGATGGCCGCGCTGTATGCGGCTCAGGGCTACATCGTGGTGGCACCCAATTACGCGGGCTACGACAGCTCGCCCTTGAGCTACCACCCCTACCTCAATGCCGACCAGCAGTCCAAGGACATGATGGACGCCTTGAGCGCCGCCAAGAAGGCTTTGCCCGGCTTGCTCAATCCGACCACCGCCAGTAGCAAGCTGTTCATCACCGGTTACTCGCAAGGTGGCCACGTTGCCATGGCCACGCACCGCGCGATGCAGGTGGCGGGCATCCCGGTGACGGCCTCGGCGCCCATGTCCGGCCCCTACGCGCTGGCGGCCCAGTCCGATGCCACCTACTACGGCAACGTGAATGCGGGTGGAACGGTCTTCTCGCCGATGATCTTCACCAGTTTCCAAAAAGCCTACGGCAATATCTATACGACGCCCTCCGATATCTATGAGAGTGCCTACGCCACCGGCATCGAGACGTTGCTGCCGGGCATTTACGACTACGCCACGCTGTTTGGCGCCGGCAAGCTGCCCCAACTGGCGCTGTTCAGTAGCACGCCACCGGCCCCGGCCTTCGCGGCGATCACCCCGCCAACCGGCACGGGCGCGACCGACGCCTTGTTTGCCGCGGGCTTTGGTACCGGCAACCTGATCAAGAACAGTGCGCGCCTGGCTTACCTGATGGATGCCATGGCCAATCCGGACGGCGTGGTGCCGACCTTTACCACCGGCGCACCGGCCACCAACCCGCAAAACACCCTGCGCCAGGCGGCGAAAAAGAACGACTTGCGCGGCTGGACCCCGGCAGCGCCGGTACTGCTGTGCGCCGGCAAGGGTGACCCGACGGTGTTCTATAGCCTCAATACCCAGTTGATGGGCGCCCTGTGGGCCGGCCTGCCCGCCGGGCTGGTGACGGTGCTGGACGTGGACTCGGCCCCGGCCGGCGCCACCGACCCGTTTGCCGCAGCCAAGGT
>JAUXWC010000157.1 GCA_030685025.1 Rhodoferax sp. | reverse complement strand
TCTATGTTGTCCATCCAGTTTCTCCTTTCGTTTGCTTGGCGGCTCACGATTGGTAGTTTCTGCGATGGACACCCGTACCGACGCATACGTCAAACTCCTACTGTCACCCCGGCAAAGCCGGGGGATTACCTACTGGATTTACCAGCGCCTCGCAGTTGCTGCCGGCGGCGTGGCGGGTGCGCTTGCCCATGCTGGCCGTGGGCGCGGCGCTGGCGGGTGCTGTGTTGCTTTCGGGTTTGCAAGGGGTCGCGTTGGCGGGCATGGTGGCTGCCGTGCTGGTGGCCTTGCTGGTCGCCGATGTCGTGATTGAGTCGCAGCTCACCACGCCATTGAAGTCGCTGTTGGCGGCGGCGGCGCGCGTGGCCAGCGGCGATATGGGCGATGAGATCGAACTCAATCGCTGCGACGAAATCGGCATGATTGCGCGGTCGATCAACCAAGCCGGACTGAACTTGCGCTCGCTGGCGTCTGACGTGCAGGAGCAAGCGACCGGCGTCCGTGTGGCCAGCTCCGAGATTGCAGCGGCCAGCAACGACCTGGCCAACCGCACCGAGCAGAGCGCGTCGAGCCTTGAGGAGACGGCTGCCGCGATGGAGCAGCAGACCGCCAGCGTACGGCAGAACTCCGACACCGCGCAGCAGGCATCGGTCGTGGTCAGGAGTGCAACGGAAGTTGCAGTGCGTGGTGGGCAGGCCGTGAACGATGTGGTGGCCACCATGGGGCAGATCTCGGCGGCCAGCCGCAGGATTGCCGACATCATTGGTGTCATTGATGGCATTGCCTTTCAAACCAACATCCTGGCGCTCAATGCCGCCGTCGAGGCGGCGCGCGCGGGCGAGCAGGGCCGCGGCTTCGCGGTGGTCGCCAGCGAGGTGCGCACCCTGGCGGGCCGCTCGGCGGCGGCGGCCAAGGAGATCAAGGGGCTGATCGACGACTCGGTCATGACAGTGGAACGCGGATCGAGACTGGTGAGCGATGCGGGCGCCACCATGTCAGAGGTGGTCAGTCAGGTCAGAAAAGTCCACGACATGATCGTCGAGATCACATCGGCATCCAAAGAGCAGTCGGTTGGCATCGCGCAGGTGGGCCAGGCCGTTGCACAGTTGGATCAATCGACCCAGCAGAACGCTGCCATGGTGGAGCAAAGCAGCGCGGCGGCGGGCACCCTGAGCGATCAGGCGCAACGCCTGCTGGATGCCATTCAGGTTTTTTCCCTGGATGCGGTCGAGCACCAGGCGACGGCGATGCTGCAGCCCAAGCTGGCTACGCGACCGCAGCGGCCGTTTGATCGAGCGACCCGGTCGAGTGCGGCCAGTATCGAGTTAAGCAAGCATTGACAGCACTGCTGGCAATGCTTAAAGTGAACCCCATGAGCACCACCCTAACCATTCGCAATCTGGAAGAACCCGTCAAACACCTGCTGCGCATGCAGGCCGCAAGCCACAAGCGGTCCATGGAGGCCGAGGCGCGCGACATTTTGACGCGGGCCGTTACCCAGGCCACCTCTGACAACTCCCTCGCGGCAGGGTCTGCCAACGAGGCGGCGATTCGCGCACTGAATGCCGTTCGTGGCAAATGGCAAGGGCGGGGCTCTACCGACGAGATGATGCGAGCGCTACGGGGCGAGGATTGAGGCTATGGCGGTATTGGTAGACACCAACGTCATTTGCGATGTGCTCTACGACGACCCGGTGTGGAACAGTTGGTCAAGCACACAGCTCGCAAACCATTGGGGTCAGTTGTTGATTAACCCCGTCATCTATGCCGAGTTGAGCTATCGGGCGACTTCGCTGGAAGATGTGAGCGACACCATGACGCAGATGGGCTTGGCTTATGCGGAGTTGCCGTTGGCCTCACTGTTTGCCGCTGGGCAGGCGTATCGCAGCTATCGGCAGCGCGGGGGCGTCAAAACCGCGCCCTTGCCGGATTTCTTCATTGGTGCCCATGCCCAGGAAGCGGGGCTGACCCTGCTGACCCGAGACAAAGCCCGCTACGGCACGTACTTTCCAGGTGCGCGACTGATTTGTCCGTGATGAAATTTCGATCCGCTGGTGGGTGCCACCGCGCGCAGGCCTGTGCATGGCCCTGGCCGCGCCGGCTGGGATGGTCCTCGCGGTCGCATGGTGCGGTAGAGTGGCGGCCTGCGGCGCCGGGGCTGCATTCACGAATCGGATCACTTCCATGAAAACTTCCGCCTTGGTTGACGTCACTGCGCTGGAGGTCGCGCTTCAGAAGTTCGCCGATGAGAGGGACTGGCAAAAATACCACTCCCCCAAGAACCTCGCCATGGCGCTGACCGGCGAAGTGGGCGAGCTGGTGGAGTTGTTCCAGTGGTCGACCGAGGCGCAATCGTGGTCGCTGGCAAGCGATCCGCAAACGGCCGAGGCGGTGCGCGACGAACTTGCCGACGTGCTGCTGTACCTCGTGCGCCTGTCCTCGGTGCTGGGGGTCGATCTCAACGCGGCAGTCGTGCACAAGCTGGCGAAGAATGGGGTCAAGTATCCCGAAGGCGATTCGACGCCTAGCCGGGACTGAGTCAATCAGCTCAAGGGCAGCTACCGCCGGCCTTTTGCTGACGCAGCAGGCGTGCCCGTAAACGCGCTGCGCTGCGTTGCGCCAGCCCTTGACCGGACAGCAGGCTGCGCTGCCAGACTGCGTTGGCGCCACGCCAGAAATCGCCCAACGCTTCGTCGCCGAAATGCTGGATGGCTTCACTGCGCAAGCGCGCGGCCTCGGCTTTGGCCTGATCGATCAGATGACCGTAGTTGGCGGTATCGGGAGGGTTGGTGGACATGACGGACTCCGGGTTGGTTGACGATGGTTTGAACTTTATTGATCAATCAACCGCATGGAAACCCCAAAATCTGCATGGTGGTATTGCAGTAAAAGCAAAACAAACCATAATCCGAGCCATGAATCTCGAACTGGACGATGTGGCCCTGTTCCTGCGCATCAGGGCGCTTGGCACCCTGTCGGCGGCCGCTCGCGAGCGCAACTGGCCGGTCAGCCAGGTCTCGCGCGCGCTGGTGCGGCTGGAGGCTGCCTGCGGCGCGCGCCTGCTGCACCGAAGCACCCACGGGCTCAGCCTGACCGACGAGGGCGACACCTTCGCGCAGTACGCCCAGCGCCTGCTCGACACGCGTGATGAGCTGGCGCTGGACTTGAGCGGCAAACACAATGCGCCCAGCGGCTGGGTGCGGGTGGGTGTGAGCCCCTTGCTGGCCCAGATGGTGCTCGCGCCCAGTCTGAATGGGCTCTATGCGCTGCACCCGCAGTTGCGCATCGACATCGTTGCCGACGACCGTATGGCCGACATGGCGCGCGAGGGCATTGACATCGCTATCCGCACCGGCAGCCCCAATAGCGAGGCCCTGGTGGCACGCCAGATTGGCGACTACAGCCGCTCCCTGTATGCGGCGCCGGCTTACCTGGCTCGCCGGGGCACGCCGCAACATCCGGCGGAGTTGGCGCAGCACCACTTGATCACCAGCAGTAATCCGGCGCTCAACCGCTGGCCGCTGCGTTCAGACCACGCGTCCAGGCCCGGCACCGAGCTGGAGGCACAGGGACACACCCGCACCGACAATTCGGCGGTGATGCTCAGCCTGGTGCAGCACGGAGTTGGCATCGGGCGACTGATGGACTTGCTGGCGCTGCCCCTGGTCGCGCGAGGTGAGTTGGTGCCGGTGCTGGCGCACGCCTTCGCCATGGCGCGCGTGCCGATCTTCGCCGTGATGCTGCAGGAGCGTCACCGTCTGCCCAAGATCCGCGCCTGCATCGACTACTGGGCGCAGTGGCTGGCGCGGATGGTGTCGCAGCCTGGTGCGGTGACCAGCGCACCAGGAGCACCACCGTAACTTTGGATGACCGAGCCGGCTGCGGTTTGCGGGCATACTCGGCAGCTTTGATTCAAAGCAACCGAGACACCATGAAGACATTCTGGAGCGCCTTGCCGCTTGCAGGCCTGTGCATGGCCCTGGCCGCGCCGCTGGGCGCCCGGGCCGACGCCCCTCTGAAACCCTGCCGCGTGCCCGGCATCGAGACCGAGGTGCAGTGTGGCGTGCTGCCGCGCGCGCTGGACCCGGCTCAGCCTGCTGGCGTCAAGATTGACATCCACTACGTGGTGGTGCCCGCGCTGGCGCGGCGCAAATTGCCGGACCCGGTGTTCCTGCTGGCGGGCGGGCCAGGGCAGAGCGCCATTGCGGTGGCGCCGATCGTGATGCGGCAGATGAGCCGCCTGGGCAACCGGCGCGACCTGGTGTTTGTGGACCAGCGCGGCACCGGCAAGTCGGCCCCGCTGATGTGCGCCGAAGACCGCGCCGGTTCGCTGGCGCAGCAACTCGACCCGCGGCGGCGCGAGTCGCTGTTGCGCCAATGTCTGGCCGAACTGCAAAAGCTGCCCTACGGCGATTTGCGCTTCTTCACCACCAGCTTGGCCATGCAAGATGTGGATGCGGTACGCCAGGCGCTGGGCGCGCCGCGCATCAATCTGGTCGGGGCGTCCTATGGCACGCGCGCGACGCTGGAGTACATGCGGCAGTTCCCGCAATCCGTGCGCCGCAGCGTGATGGACGGCGTGGCGCCGCCCGACATGGTGTTGCCCGACAGCGTCTCCGGCGACAACCAAGTCGCGCTGGACGCCGTGCTGGCGGCTTGCGAAGCGCAGGCCGAGTGCCAGCGCAGCTACCCCGCCGTGCGCACCGAGTGGGCCGATCTGCTGGCGCGCCTGCCGCAGGACGTGGTGCTGGCGCACCCGCTCACGGGCGAGCGCCAGCCGGTGCGCATCACGCGCGAAGGTGTGCTCGCGTTGGTGCGCGGCCCGCTGTATGCACCGGCGTTGGCGGCGGCCTTGCCGTATGCTGTGCAGGAGGCCGCACGGGGCCGCTTCGAAGCCTTGCTGGGCTTGAGCACCATGCTGGGTGGTCGCGGCCCCAACCGCCTGGCACAGGGCATGCATTTCTCGGTGGTGTGTGCCGAAGACCGGCCCAGGCCGGGTGGTGCGTCAGCGACGCCGGGGGTCGACTTTGGACAGACCTATGCCGAGCTGTACGAACAACCGTGTGCCTACTGGCCGCGCAGCGTGGTTCCACAGGCTTTTTATACGGTGCCGCCGGGCCAGACGGCGGCGCTGGTGCTCAGTGGCGGGCTCGACCCGGTCACCCCGCCGCGCCACGGTGCGCGCGTCGCGCAGGCCTTGGGCGCCAAGGCCAAACACGTGGTGGTGCCCCACGCCGGGCATGGCGTGATGAGCCTGGCCTGCATGCGCGACGTGTTGTTTCGTTTTATCGACGCGCCGGATGACGCGGCCGCCCTCGCGGTCGATGCCAGTTGTGCCGTCAACATTCCGCGCCCGTCGGCCTTTGTGCCGGTGCAGCCTATACCAACGAGCACGCCATGATCGAAATCCAGAACCTGGCGCGCAGCTTTGCGGTGAGCGCCGCGCCACGCGGTGCGTGGTCACTCCAAGCCCTGTCACGCCAACGCGCCGCGCCAACTTTGGTGCATGCCGTGCGTGACGTGAGCCTGAGCGCGCCCAACGGGCATATCACCGGTTTGCTCGGGCCCAATGGCGCGGGCAAAACCACCACGCTGCGCATGCTGGCGGGCTTGATCACACCGAGCGCCGGTCGCATGACGGTGGATGGCATTGATGTGGGTCTTGCGCCGCAAGCGGCGGTGGCCCGCATGGGTGTGCTCAGCGATGCGCGCGGCCTGTATCCGCGCCTGAGCGCGCGCGAGAACATCGTCTATTTTGGCCTCTTGCAGGGCATGAGCCGGGAGGCCGCACACAGCCGCGCCGAGGTGCTGGGGCGGATGCTGGACATGAGCCCGCTGTTGGAGCGCCGCACCGAGGGTTTCAGCCAGGGCGAACGCATGAAGACCGCGCTGGCCCGCGCCCTGGTGCATGACCCGGCCAACATCGTGCTCGATGAGCCCACCAATGGCCTGGACGTGCTGGCTACACGCGCCTTGCGCGAGACCTTGCGCTTTCTGCGTACGCCGGAGGGTGGCGCCAAGTGCATCATCTTTTCGACCCACATCATGCAGGAGGTCGAGCGCCTGTGCGACAGCGTGGTGGTGGTGTCGCAGGGCGTGAGCGTGGCCGTCGGTACGGTCGCCGAGCTGCTGCGGCGCACCGGGCAGCATGACTTTGAAGAAGCCTTTGTGCAACTGGCCTTTGCGTCGGCAGCGGCGCCCAAGACCATCGAAGGGAGCCCATCATGAGCGCTTTGTCGCACGCCCTGGCGGTGTTTCGCAAAGAGCTGCTCGATGCCTTGCGCGACCGGCGTACTTTGCTGGTGGTGCTGGTCTCCAGCGTGCTGCTGGGGCCCGTGTTGTTGCTGGTGATGTCCGGCCTGGCCGCCAGCTTCGAGGCCAAGGCCGAGCAGCGTGAGGTGGTGGTGGCGGGCATCGAGCATGCGCCCAGTCTCAAGAACTACCTGGAACGCCAGACTTGGCGGGTAACGGCGGCGCCGGTGGACTACGAGTTGCTGCTGCGCAGCTCCAAGCTGGGCGACCCGGTGGTGGTGGTGCCCAAGGACTTCGAAGCCAGCTTGCTGCGTGGCGATGTGCCTGAGCTGGAGTTGGTGAGCGACAGCGCCAATCGGCAAAGTCAGTCCGGCGCGCGTCGGGTGGCCGATTTGCTGCGCGGTTTCGCACAAGAGCGGGTCGGTTTGAGCCTAGCGGTGCGGGGCGTGTCGGTAGAGTTGTTGTCACCCCTGAAGGTGCAAGAGCGCGACCTGGCCGGCACCCAGACCCGCGCCGCGCAGTTCACCGCCATGCTGGCGTTTTTCGTGCTGCTGGCGGTGGCCTCTGGCGCACTCACCGCGGCGTTGGACAGCACGGCGGGCGAGCGCGAGCGCGGTTCGCTTGAGCCGCTGTTGATGAACCCGGTGGCCGGTTCGGCGCTGGTGGTCGGTAAATGGGGCGCGGTGGCCGCCGTCAGTTTCGCTGTTGCGGTGCTGAGTTGCGTCAGTTTCCTGCCTGCGCAGTGGCTGCTGCGCAGCGACACGCTGCAGGCGATGTTCCAGTTTGGCTGGCGCGAGGTGGGCTTGTTCCTGGTGGTGCTGCTGCCGTTTGCCGCTGCGGTGTCGGCGGTATTGATGGCGGTGGCGATTCGCTGCAAGAGCTTCAAGGAGGCGCAGGCCAACAGTACGGTGGTGATGCTGGTGGTGTCGCTGGCGCCGCTGGTGTCGATGTTCAGCCAGTCTGGTGAGGAACGCTGGCATTTGTGGGTGCCGGCCCTGGCGCAAAACAGCTTGATGCTGCGCGTGCTCAAGGGCGAGGGTTTCACGGCCTCGCAGATAGCCGTGCCCTTGCTGGTGTGCGCGCTGCTCACCGCCGCTGGCCTGTGGTTTGTGGCCCGTCGGCTGCGCGGCGCGGCGACCAAGTAATTCTTTGCTCTGTCCTCAACCGATCAAGGGTGTTCTTGCGGGTCAGACCACTCGCGAAGCGACGTGCTCTGACCCCAACTGATCAGAGCTGGGCTAGAGCTTCGGCGCGTAGCCGCTGCCGTCCTTGCTTCCCTTCTTGCCGGAGATTTGCCAGGCGGTGCGCTGGCCAATAAGTCGAGCCAGGTACTCCAGCTCTTCGTCGGTGTGGTTGATGGCTTTGGCCGGAGTCAGCATGCGACCGTCTTTGGGGGTGATTTCACCCCAGAAGGACTGGTGGTAGACCGACTGGCTGGTGGCACTTTCAGCGCCGGCATTGACTTCAACCGAGCCGTAGCAGTTGCAGAAGTAAGTGCGTCCGCCCTGGCTGGGCAGGACCTCGACGTAGACGCCGGTGCCGCGAATACCGGCAGTCAGGGTTGGCGTCACGATGCGCCGGTTGCCGCCACGCCCCCATACACTGGCCACCGCCCCGCCTAGCAGGCGCAGCAGGCTTACCGCGTTCAGGGTCGAGCCGCGTTCGACCGAAAGGCGTGAGTTCTGCCGTACCTGAAACGAGGCATTGCCCACCACGAACACCAGGTTCGACCGGGGGCCGGTCACGATCTCGTCGCCGGTCTGGATGGTGTGCTCGGGCCTCAGGCGCCCGCCATTGAGCGTGGCGTCGCCAAGCAGCTCCACGATGTTGCCGCGCGACTGGGCCTGCGCCGCCGCGAAGCCACCCATACTGGTCCAGGCGGCGGCGGCCTGCAGGAAGCTGCGACGTTGAAACCACAGCACCTCGGCTTCGGTGCGGCCCTGCAATTGGTGTTGGCTCATGATGCTTCTCCTGGTGGAGCCTCGAAGGTATCGCGAAACGTGAAATATAGCGAGGTAAAGAACATCGCCGCCATCAGCATCAGGGCCGGGAACAAGGCGTTGGTTGCCACATCGGGGCTACCCAGCAGCCCCGCGACGAGGGTGACCGTGATTACTACCCCAAACAAAACGGCCAGCCAGACCAGGCCGAAGATGGCGTACGCCCAGAAATTGCGAAAACAGGCCAAGACGCTGAAAAACAGACTCTTGACCGGCGGCACGTCGTGCCAATGCACCAAGGCCGGGGCGTGCCAGAACATGAACGACAAGGGCAGGTGCAGCACCGCAAAGGTCCACATCGCGCCCTGAAAATCAGCGGTCATCATGCGCTCGGCAGCAGGAGTTTCCCCGCCAAGGTACATCTTGGCAAAACTGCCCCCATCGACCAGCGAGGCGATGCCCAGCACCAGCAGGAATCCGCCCGCGTACAGCGCGCCCAGCAGCAGGATGGCGCGTGCCTTCGCGCCACCAGAGCGAAACGCCACCAACAACATGGTCGGCATGGGGAACTTGCCGCCATCAGCCTCGCGGCTGGCGGCCATCAGGCCCAGCGTGGCGGCGGGCAGTAAAGCCATGGCCAATGCCAGGCCAACCACGGGCAGGCGGCTGACCACCGCCAGAACAGCCATGAACATGAAGAACAATCCAGCCATGGCAAGCGGCTGCCTGAAGAACGTCTTGATGCCTGACCTGGCCCAGATCATGCCAGTGCGCGCGGGAACGATGTTCAGTTTCATGCTTGAGTAGAGATGGCGGTTACGGGATACCAGTCACAGTCGCGGGCGCCCCGTTCAGGCCCCATTGTGTGCGAAGTCGAAGTCAAGCTGCCATGGCGTCGCATGGCGTGTGGGATTGACCGGCGCGCAGGCGCAGTACCCGTTCCAGCGGCGCGGGGTCATGGGCTTTGAGTAGCGATGCTTCTCTGGGCAGGTGGTAGTCCCACAGGCGCGACAGCCAGAAACGCAGCGCGGCGGCGCGCAGCATGGCGCTCAGCAGTTGCCGCTCGGCCGCCGTCAGAGCGCGTACCGATGCGTAAGCTCTCAGCAGGCTGGCGCTGCGTTCGTCGTCCACCTGGCCGCTGCCATGGTCGACGCACCAGTCGTTGAGGCATACCGCGATGTCAAATAGCCAGGTGTCGACGCCGGCAAAGTAGAAGTCGAAACAGCCGCTCAGGTGCGGCCGACCGTCCACCGTCTCGAACAGCGCGTTGTCGCGAAACAGGTCGGCATGAATCGGGCCCTGTGGCAGTGCCTGGTAGGCGCTGCAGGCGGCAACATGGTTCTGGTAGGCCAACTCGGTGCGCAGCAGCGTGGTCTGGGCCGCGTCCAGATAGGGCAGCACCACCGGCACGGTCTGGTTCCACCAGTCCAGGCCACGCAAATTGGGCTGCGACAGGTGGAAGTCGCGCCCGGCCAGATGCATGCGCGCCAGCGTGGCACCCAAGGCGGCGCAGTGCTCGACCGTGGGCAGAAGTTCGCTTCTTCCCCGCAGCCGGTTGACGATGGCCACCGGTTTGCCCTTGAGTGCATGAACCAGATCGCCATCGCGGTTGGCCACCGGGTCTGGCACCGGGATGCCGCCCAGGGCGAGGTGCTTCATCAGGCGTAGGTAGAAGGGCAGTTGCGCAGCAGATAGGCGCTCGAACAGCGTCAGCACGTGCTCGCTGGTGCGACCGTCCTGCTCGGTGGTGACAAAGTAATTGGTGTTCTCGATGCCCCCGGCGCAGCCCTGCATGGCCGTGATGGTGCCGAGATTGAGTTGCTTGAAAAGAGCGCTGGCCTCCTTGGCGGAGACCTCCGTGTACACCGCCACGGCTCAGAACTCCGCGATTTTCCAGATGCGCTGGCGCGTCACGGGGTCGATGTCGTAGGGGGCCTGGCCGTCTTTCGGGAAGACGCGAATTCGCTTGATCACGCCGCCCACGCGTGTCTCTTCGATGCGCAGGCTGCCGTCTTCGGTGACCAGGGTTTCGCTGCGCTCCAAACCCGCCGTGCTTTTCGGGTCGGTGGGCGTGTGCGGGGTTTGACTGCAGGCAGTGATGGCGCACACGCACAACGCGCCGAGGTAAGGAAGAAGTCGCATGGACCGATTGTAGAACCAGTGCGCAGCACGAAGGCACTGCGGTGAACGCCGCGCCAATGGCGGGCACAATGCGCGCATGAGTGACAAGAAAACCCTGCTTCTGGTGGACGGATCGAGCTATCTGTACCGCGCCTTTCATGCCATGCCCGACCTGCGCGCGGTGCCCGACGACCCCACCAGCGCGCCCACGGGCGCGATCCGCGGCATGGTCAACATGCTGCAAAAGCTGCGCAAGGACGTGGTGGCCGACTACGCCGCCTGCGTGTTCGATGCCAAGGGCCGCACCTTTCGCGACGACCTCTACCCCGAATACAAGGCGCACCGCTCGCCCATGCCCGACGACCTGCGCGCCCAGATCGAGCCGATCCACGAGGTGGTGCGCCTGATGGGCTGGAAGGTGCTGGACGTGCCCGGTGTCGAGGCCGATGACGTGATTGGCACCCTGGCCGTGATTGCCGCGCGCCAGGGCATTGAAGTGGTGGTGAGCAGCGGTGACAAGGACTTGGCGCAATTGGTCAACCAGCACATCACCATCGTGGACACCATGAACGGCAAGCGCCGTGACGTGGCCGGCGTGGAGGCCGAATTCGGCGTGCCGCCGCACTTGATGGTGGACTACCAGACCTTGGTGGGCGACGCCATCGACAACGTGCCCGGCGTGCCCAAGGTCGGCCCCAAGACCGCTGCCAAGTGGCTGCAGGAATACGGCTCGCTGGACAAGGTGGTGGCCCATGCGGACGACATCAAGGGCGTGGTGGGTGAGAACCTGAAGAAGTCGCTGGACTGGCTGCCGACCGGTCGCCTGTTGCTGACCATCAAGACCGATTGCGACCTGAACGGCTGGGTGCCTGATCTGCCTGCTATTGAATCAATAGCGACTGGAGTAGAAAACAAGCCGGCCTTGAAGGACTTCTACGAGAAATACGGGTTCAATGGCCTGGCCCGCGCGATCGAGCAGGCGGTGGCGGAGCCGGCTGAACGCGTGGCCGCCACGGCGGCCCCCCGGGGCGAAAGCACGGCGGCCAAGGCGCGGCGCGAGAGCGCCAGCCGAGAGCCCGGTCTGTTTGATGAGCCGGACGCGCCCATCGAGGTGGATGATGCCCAGGCGGTGGCTCAACCTGGCTCGCCCCGCGCGCTGTCGCTGAGTTACGAGACCGTGCTGACCTGGGACGCCTTCGAGCGTTGGCTGGCCCGTGTCGAGGCGACCGAACTGGTGGCGCTGGACACCGAGACCACCTCGTTGGATGAGATGCGCGCGCAGATCGTCGGCATCAGCTTTAGCGTGCAGCCGGGTGAGGCGGCCTACATCCCGGTGGCGCACAACTACCCTGGCGCCCCGGTGCAGTTGCCGCGCGACGAGGTGCTGGCACGCCTGAAGCCCTGGCTGGAAAACCCCGCGCACCAGAAGCTGGGCCAGCACGTCAAGTACGACCGCCACGTGTTTGCCAACCACGGCATCGAAGTGCAGGGCTACGCGCATGACACCATGCTGCAAAGCTATGTGCTGGAAGTGCACCGGCCCCATGGCCTGGCCAGTCTGGCCGAGCGCCATCTGGGGCGCAGTGGCATCAGCTTCGAGGACCTGTGTGGCAAGGGCGCCAACCAGATCTGCTTCGACCAGGTCGAGATCGACAAGGCCGCCGAGTATTCATGCGAAGACTCAGACCAGACGCTTGACGTGCACCACGTGTTGTGGCCACGCCTGCAGGCGCACGACAAGCTGAACTTCATCTACCAGTTGGAGATTCAAAGCAGCGAGGCGCTGTACCGCATCGAGCGCAATGGCGTGCTGATTGATGCGCCCACGTTGGCCGCGCAAAGTCACGAGTTGGGCCAACGCATCCTGCAATTGGAAAAAGAGGCGCATGAGCTGGCCGGACAACCCTTTAACCTGTCCAGCCCCAAGCAGATCGGCGAGATTTTCTTCGTCAAGCTGGGCCTGCCGGTCGTCAAGAAGACCGCCACCGGCGTGCCCAGCACCGATGAGGAAGTGCTGGAGAAGCTGGCCGAAGACTTCCCGCTACCGGCCAAGATTCTGGAGCACCGTGGCCTGGCCAAACTCAAGGGCACCTACACCGACAAGCTGGCGCAACTGGCCAACCCGCGTACCGGCAGGGTGCACACGCACTACGCGCAGGCGGTGGCGGTCACCGGGCGCCTCTCCAGCAACGACCCCAATCTGCAAAACATCCCGATCCGCACGCCCGAGGGCCGGCGTGTGCGCGAGGCCTTTGTGGCGCCGGCCGGGCACCTGATTGCCAGCGCCGACTACAGCCAGATCGAACTGCGCATCATGGCCCACATCAGCGGCGACGCAGCCTTGCTGCTGGCGTTTCATGACGGCATGGACGTGCACCGCGCCACGGCGGCGGAGGTATTTGGCATCCCCACCGCCCAAGTCAGCAGCGAGCAGCGGCGCTACGCCAAGGTCATCAATTTCGGGCTGATTTACGGCATGAGCGCCTACGGGCTGGCGCGCAGCCTGGGCATTGACAACACCGCCGCCAAGAACTTCGTGGCGCGCTATTTCGAGCGCTACCCGGGCGTCAAGCTCTACATGGACCACACCCGCCAGAGCGCCAAGGAAAAGGGCTATGTGGAGACCGTGTTTGGCCGACGCCTGTATCTGCCCGAGATCAACTCACCCAACGGACCGCGGCGCAGCGGCGCCGAGCGCGCCGCCATCAACGCGCCGATGCAGGGCACGGCGGCGGACCTGATCAAGCTCAGCATGGTCAAGGTGCAGCAGGTGCTGGACGAGGAGCGCCGGGGCACCCGCATGATCATGCAGGTGCATGACGAACTGGTGTTCGAAGTTCCCGAGCATGAGGTTGATTGGCTTAGGCACGAGATCCCGCGCCTGATGGCCGGTGTGGCACAGCTCAAGGTGCCGCTGCTGGCCGAGGTCGGCGTGGGGCCGAACTGGGATCAGGCGCACTGAACTGGGTTCTGTTGGCGAGCGCAGTTTCCTGCCGTTGCGGCGATTACTGGCCGTGTCATCGCGCGGGCGAGTTTCCGTCGTGACAAGGGGGGCCGTCATTGCGAGGGGGATTCCGTCATTGCGAGCGCAGCGTGGCAATCCATGTTCGCGGCACTCCAACAGTGGATCGCCACGCTGCGCTCGCGATGACGTGCCAGGTGGCTGGTGCAATGACGAGGCGGGCTGCGATTCAGATACCCAACGGCGCGGGGCGCGTGCGCGGGGTGTCGTCTTCAATCTCCCAATCGGCTTGCCCGGCGATCTCGAAACGTGCCCTACCGTTCGATTTGGCGCGGGACATGGCCGCGTCGGCCGCGTTGACAAGGGTGTCGGCCGCATGCCCAGAGTCGGGCCGGGTCGTGGCCACGCCAATGCTGCAAGTCAGAAACTGGGTGGTGAGCGAGGCGACGTGTGCGATCGCTTCTGAGCGGATGCTGTCCATGCACTTTTGAGCGGTCACAATGGCGTGCGCCGCGTCAGCGCCTGGCAACAGCAACACGAATTCCTCGCCGCCATAACGTGCCACCATTTCCCCGGCACGGCGCACGCAGGCGCTCAGTGCATGGGCGACCCGGCGCAGCGCCTCGTCCCCCGCCGGGTGACCATAGTGATCGTTGTAGCGTTTGAAGTGGTCAATGTCCACCATCAGCAGGCTCAAGGGGTTGCCGCTGCGCGCGGCACGCTGCCATTCAATGGCCAGCGTCTGGTCGAAGCAGCGCCGGTTGCCAATGCCGGTCAATTCGTCGGTGATGGACTGGCGCGCCAGTCGGTCGTTGGAGGACTCCAGGTTCTGCTCCTTGCGCACCTGCTCGGTCACGTCGACATGGGCGCAGACAAGGTAACCATCGGCCGTGCGGGTTTCGTAGGTGTTGATCCATTGGCCACTGCTGAGTTGCTGCAACAAGGGCGCGGTATGTTTGCCGCGCATACTCAGGCGCTGTTTTAACCACTCCTCTTCGCGGCCTTTGGCCGAGGCGATAAATCCGCGCGACAGGTTGGTTCGTATCAGGGTCTCAAAGGTCTTGCCGATGTCGTCGGACCGCTGAAAACCCACCAGCATCAGGTGGATGCGTTGGTTGAACATCACCAGGCGGTCGTGCTCGTCGTAGATTTCGATTCCGATGTCGAGTGCGTCCAGGCTCGACGCCAACAGTTGGCGCGCCCGAGCGGCCTCCTGTTGCGCAGCCTGCATGGCCTGTTGGTGTTTGGCGGCTTTGAGGGCGACCGACTGCGCCTTGCGCAAGGCGTGCCGCGTGCTGCGGATGTGTCGCCACAGCCACAGCATGCTGACAGCCAGCGCTACCAGCCCGCTACCGGCCAGCCACAGCAAACCGGTCAGATCGGGCGGAGCGCCGATCAGCCTGACGGCCCAAGCCCAGGCAATCACCTCGCAGCCGACCGCGACGCCGGCCAGCAGTGCGGGCCATGCGAGTGGGGAGACCTTGCTGGGAGTGTCCATATCGATGTCAGCCGATACAACCCGTCGAAATGTGAACCAAGCCTCATTATCGGCATTGGCGCGCTTCACGTCATTGGCGCGGCAGGGTTTTGGCAATATTTACCAGCGCCTTTACCCGCGCCTTTACCCGTTCAGTCTTTCTGCCGCCAGCCCGGTGCTGTGCAAGGAAGCGAAGGCCGTACTAGACTGGCGGCCCCCGTTCAACATCAGGAGCCCCCGTCATGCGCGTTGAAGACATTCAAAAAGAAATTATCTCTCTGGCACCCGGTAAGTCGACCCAGGCCGGTGCCACGCGCCGCACCGCGCTCAAGACCGCTCTCGGCGTGGGCTACGCCGCCGCGGCGAGCCCGATCATGGCGCAGACCGCGATCAAAACGTCAGCCGATGGTTTGAGCACCGGGGAGGTGAGTTACGAGGTGGCTGGCTTCAAGGTGCCGGCCTACTATGCCGCGCCACAGGGCAAGACCACTGGTTTGCCAGTGGTGCTGGTGGTGCAGGAGATCTTTGGCGTGCACGAGTACATTGCCGACACTTGCCGGCGCTTTGCCAAGGCCGGCTACCTGGCGATTGCGCCGGAGTTGTACGCGCGCCAGGGCGACCCGACCCAATATGGCGAAATTGCCAAACTGGTGGCCGAGTTGGTCGACAAGGTGCCCGATGGGCAAGTGATGGCCGATCTGGACGGCGCCGTGAAGTGGGCTGGCGCCAACGGTGGCGACCTCGCCAAAGTGGCCATTACCGGATTCTGCTGGGGTGGACGCATCACCTGGTTGTATGCGGCGCACGGCCCGGTCAAGGCCGCTGTAGCCTGGTACGGCCGGCTGGTGGGCCAGACCAGCGACCGCACGCCGCGCCACCCGGTGGACGTGGCGGCCAAGCTCAACGGCCCGGTGCTGGGCCTGTACGGCGCGGCCGATGGCGGCATACCACTTGACACGGTTGATAAGATGAAAGCCGCACTGGCCGCCGGCAACCAAGCCGCCCGCGCCTCGCAGTTTGTGGTGTACCCTGATACTCCCCACGCCTTTCACGCCGACTACCGCCCCAGCTTTCGCAAAGGCCCGGCAGAAGACGGCTGGGCGCGCGCGCTGGCGTGGTTCAAGACCCATGGCGTGGCCTGACCGCAGGCCGCCTTGGTTGACGAGCCGCCTGCGGGCGGTTTTCTTCTTTGTTGTGAGCTAAATCGGGCCGCAGCCCCCTGAAAATAAGCGTACATAACTATGGTATTGATAGCAATCTTGTTGGGCACGCTGGTCGCCGGCATTGGCAGCGTGTGGCTGGCCGCCGCGTTGAGCTTTGGCCTGTTGGCCCGCTACACCCAGCACATGCTCAGCCTGGCCGCCGGCGCTTTGCTGGCGACCGCCTTTTTGCATCTGCTGCCGGAGGCTTTTGAGAGCCAGGCCGGTGCCAAGGAATTGTTTCTGACGCTGCTGGTGGGACTGGTGTTCTTCTTCCTGCTCGACAAGGCCGAGCTGTGGCACCACGGGCATGAGCATCACCACCACTTGGCCCATGCTGGTGATGACCAGGGCGATGACCATGGCCACGACGCCGATCACGTGCACAAGGGCTACACGCACGGCGAACCTGCCAAGGCCGGCACCTGGGCGGTGCTGACCGGCGACAGCGTGCACTGCTTTGGCGACGGCGTGCTGATTGCCTCGGCTTTCATGGCCGACATGCGCCTGGGCGTCATCGCTTCACTGGCGGTGCTGGCCCACGAGGTGCCACACCACATGGGTGACTTGATGGTGCTGCGCCACGCCGCCAGCACGCGCCACGCCGCGCTGCTCAAGGTGTCGCTGGCCGGCGCCGTTACGGCCATTGGGGGGCTGGTGGGGTATTGGCTGGTGGACCAGTTGCAGGATTACCAGCCGTATTTCTTGGTGGTGGCGTCGAGCAGCTTCATGTATGTGGCGCTGGCCGACCTGATTCCGCAACTGCAAAAGCGCTTGAGCGCCAGGGAGACGGCGGCGCAGATTGTGTGGCTGTTGGCGGGCATTGGTCTGGTGACGTGGGTGAGCAGTCTGGCGCACGGACGCTGAGGGGCGGGCCAGTTTTGCTGCTCTAGAATGCGCCACACGGGAGACCCGATGACGCCAGAGCAACAAGCCAGAGTCAACATAGACGCGCTACTGCAGCAAGCCGGCTGGCACGTCTGCAACGTGGCAGACGCCAACATCCATGCGTCAACCGGCGTGGCCATCCGCGAATTCCCCCTCAACACTGGTTTTGGTTTTGCTGACTATTTGCTCTATGTGAACGGCAAGGCCTGCGGCGTGATCGAGGCCAAGAAAGAAGGCGCCACGCTCACCGGTGTGGAACTGCAAAGCGGCCGCTACGCCCAGGGCCTGCCCGCAGCATTGCCCGCCTGGAGCCGCCCGCTGCCCTTTGTGTGGGAGTCCACCGGCGTTGAAACCCACTTCACCAACGGCCTGGACCCCGAGCCACGCGCCCGCAGTGTGTTTGCCTTCTTCCGCCCCGAGCTGCTGGTGCAGTGGTTGGTATACCTTCCGCCCACGGGCGCACAGCCAGCCGCCCACGAGACCCCAGGCACCTTCCTCACCCGCATGCGCAGCATGCCAAAGCTGGTCACCGAGTGGGGCAGCGGCGGCGCGCACTATGTACTGTGGCCCGCCCAAATCAGCGCCATCACCAACCTTGAAGAAAGCCTCGCCGCCAACAAGCCCAAAGCCCTGATCCAGATGGCCACCGGCAGCGGCAAAACCTTTACCAGCATCGGCTTCATCTACCGCCTCATCAAGTTCGGCGGTGCCCGCCGCGTGCTTTTCTTGGTAGACCGTGGCAACCTGGCCCGCCAGACCAAGAAGGAATTTGACGCCTACGCCAGCCCCTACAACAACTACAAGTTTGGCGAGGAATACATCGTTCAGCACCTGCAAAGCAACCAGCTCGACACATCCGCCCGCGTGGTTATCTGCACCATCCAGCGCATGTTCAGCATGCTCAAGGGGCGCGAGCTGGCCCCAGAAGCTGACGAAGAAAGCACCTCCGCAGTAGAAGGCCTGTTTAAAGACTCCGAGCCCATTGGCTACAACCCGGCCATCCCCATCGAGAGCTTTGACATTGTGGTGACCGACGAGGCCCACCGCAGCATCTACAAGCTGTGGCGCCAGGTGCTGGAATACTTTGACGCCTACCTCATCGGCCTGACCGCCACGCCCAACAAACAAACCTTTGGCTTCTTCAACCAAAACCTGGTCATGGAATACGGCCACGCCCAGGCCGTGGCCGATGGTGTGAACGTCAACTACGACGTGTACCGCATCAAAACCGAGGTGAGCGAGCAGGGCGCCAAGGTAGACAAAGGCTTCTGGCTGGAAACGCAAGACAAAGCCACCCGCCGCAGAACCGCCTGGCAACTGGACGACGACTTTGAATACCAGCCCGAAGAGCTGGACCGCGCCGTGCAAACGCCCGACCAGATCCGCACCGTGGTCCGCACCCTGCGCGACCGCTGGCAGGCCGACATGTTCCCCCAGCGCACAGAGCTGCCCAAGACCCTCATCTTTGCCAAAGACGACAACCACGCCGAAAAGATTGTCGAAATCCTGCGCGAAGAGTTTGGCCGCGGCAACGAGTTTGCGCAAAAGATCACTTACCGCAGCGCCCAGGGCGGCGGCACCAGCCCTGAGCAGCTCATCAAAGACTTCCGCACCGGCTACTACCCCCGTGTGGCGGTGACCGTGGACATGATCGCCACCGGCACCGACATCAAGCCCGTAGAAATCGTCGTCTTCATGCGCAGCGTGAAAAGCCGCAGCTTCTTCGAGCAGATGAAAGGCCGTGGCGTGCGCGTGTGCAACCCCACCGACCTGGCCGCCGTCAACCCCGCCCCGGATGGTGTGCACATCAAGAAAGACCACTTCGTCATCGTTGACGCCGTTGGCGTGTGCGAGCGCGACAAAACCGACAGCCGCCCCATGGACGCCAAAAAGAGCGTGCCCCTGGACAAACTGCTGCAAGCCGTGAGCCTGGGCAATGTGGAAGACGACGTGCTGAGCAGCATCGCCGCCCGACTGGCCCGTCTGGACAAAGACGCTGTTGAGGCCGACCGCGCCAAAGTGGTGGAGTTGAGCGGCGGCAAAACCCTGCGCGACCTGGCGCGCGGCATTGTGGAGGCGCTCAATATCGACGCCACCCAAGACATGTCGCCCGCCGAAGCAGATCAGCGCCTTCGAGACGCAACCAAGCCCTTTGCCGCACCCGCATTGCGTGAGCAGCTATTAAGAATGAAGCAAAAGGCAGACTTGGTGATCGACACCGTCACCCAAGACCGCTTGCTGGACTTCGGTTTCAAAGAGGGCAGCGACCGCGCCACCGCGCTGGTGCAAAGCTTTGAAGACTTCATCGCCCAGCACAAAGACGAAATCACCGCCCTGCAAATCTTGTACAGCCGCCGGTATTCGGTGGAAAGACAGCGCGCACCGCTCATGTTTGAGCAGTTGAAAGAGTTGGCCGATGCCTTGCACGCCCCGCCGCTCAACATTGACGAAGGTGCCCTGTGGCAGGCCTACGCCACCCTGCGCAAAGACAAGGTCAAAGGCGCCACGCAGCGCCGCCTGCTCACCGATTTGGTCAGCTTGGTGCGCTTTGCCATGCACCAGACCAACGAACTGGTGCCCTACCCCGAGCGCGTGCAGGCCAATTTCAAAGCCTGGCTGGCCCAATCTCGTCATTCCGGCGAAGGCCGGAATCCAGGTATTCCTTTTTCCCCTGAACAAATCCACTGGCTAGAAATGATCCGCGACCACATCGCCGCCAACCTTGGCATTGAAATAGACGACTTTGAATACGCCCCCTTCAACGCCCAAGGCGGCCTGGGCAAGGTTCACCAGCTCTTTGGCGCGGAACTGCCCAAGGTGATTGAGGAATTGAATCGGGAGTTGGCGGCATAATTCCACGCAAACTGCACCATGATTGATCTCATCGAACACCACCGCCCCGAAGTTGCCACGCTGTGCAGCCGCTTTGGCGTGCAAAGCTTGGAAGTGTTCGGCTCAGCGGCAGACGGTGCGTTTGACCCGGCACATAGCGATATTGACTTTCTTGTGACCTTTAGCCCCGAAGACCAGCGCAATCTCTTTCACCGCTACTTTGAGTTACAGGAGTCGCTGGAAAAGCTTTTTAACCGCAAGGTTGATCTGGTATCCACTGCCGCTCTGAGCAACCCCTTTTTCATTGAAGCGGTCAACCGCTCACGCCAGCCTGTCTATGCAGCCCCGCGCACCCAAGCTGCTTGAAGACATCCGCAGCGCGGCGGACTTTGTCAGGGTGGAAACCCAGGGTTTAACGCTCCAGGAATTTCAGCACAACCGCGTGCTGCGTCAGGCGGTGGAGCGCAATTTTGAAATCATCGGTGAGGCCATGCGCCGCTTGGAAAAAGACGACCCAGACACCGCTGCCCGCATCACCGATTACCGCCGCATCATCGCTTTTCGCAATGTGTTGATTCATGGGTACGACATCATTGACCCGGCCATCGTCTGGGGTGCCATTACCGATGACCTTGCCCCCCTGCTGCGCGATGTTGAGACGCTGCTCGGGACGCTGGATTGATTGCACCTGTACTCGCCCAGACCCTGTGGCGGCCCAAGGGCGCGGCAGTGGATGGCACCGAGTCCCTTGGCACCAAGTCAGGGACCAAGTCGGGACCAAGTCAAAATCCTCGCCAAAGCCAGCACTGGCGCGGCTTTGACCGATTTGATGACCGTGCTTGATAGAACCAACCGGACCAAGTTCAGGGACCAAGTCATCAAGCCTCTGATAGACCAAGGCTTCCTGGTGGCTACAACTCTGGCAGTAATGCTCGTGTACAGCGTGAAACTAACAGCCATTGCGATTGCCGCGGTTGTTTTGTATGTCATCTTCCGTTTCAGTCTTTTTGGGGCACTTCGAGCAGCAACGTCGGAGCAGATCGTTCACTTGGCCAAGCAGGAGACATACTTTCTTGAGTCAGTAAGAGGTGTGCAAAGCGTAAAGCTGTTCAATCGGGCTGATGAACGACGAGTTGGATGGACCAACATTCTGGCAAGTCAATTCAATGCTGAGCTGAAGATTTCCAAATTCACGATCTCAAATCAAACTGCAAATGCGTTTCTTCTGAACTCTGAACGAGTGATCGTTATCTGGGTTGGTGCGCTGGCTGTACTAGACAAGAGCCTGACAATCGGAATGTTGTTTGCATTTCTGAGCTACAAAGAACATTTCAGTCAGAGACTCGCAGCACTTGTGGATAAGGCGATTGAGCTAAAGATGCTTCGCATTCATGCGGATCGCGTGGCTGATGTCATGTTAACTCTGCCGGAAAGTACCAATAGTGAAATAGAAATTGATGCAAGCTCTATTTCTCCATCAATTGAACTCAAAAATGTGTCGTTTCGCTATTCACAGGGAGATCCGTTTGTCCTGAAGAACGTTAATCTAAAAATTCCAGCGAGGCAGTTCATAGCCATTACTGGTGCATCTGGATGCGGGAAAACCACTCTGGTGAAGGTTTTGCTTGGGTTGGTTGAGCCGACAGAAGGGGAAGTTTTGATTGGTGGTGTGGAGTTGCACAAACTCGGTATGAGTAACTTTCGAAACATGGTGGGTACAGTGATGCAGGGGGACGCATTATTCTCTGGCAGTTTGGCAGACAACATCTGCTTCTTTGACCCAGTGCTAGACCAGGAAAGAATTGAGCACTGCGCGCGGCTTGCAGCAATTCACGATGAAATCGTCTCAATGCCTATGGGATACAACTCTCTGGTTGGAGATATTGGTACAGGACTGTCGGGTGGCCAGCAGCAACGCGTACTTTTGGCAAGGGCATTCTATAAAGAGCCATCCATTCTGGTGCTAGATGAGGCAACGAGTAATCTGGATGTTCCCAACGAACACGCTGTAAATGACTCAGTTCGCAAAATCAACCTTACACGAGTGGTGGTTGCGCATAGGCCTGAGACGATTTCCATGGCAGAAAGAGTAGTACGTCTGGAAGATGGGACTATCTCAAGTGACTCGACGGACTTTGAGCAGGAAAAGGTCAAACTAGCGACATAGAACGACTTAGCTTTGGCGCTCAGAAGCGCAAACCTTCACTCATAGAAGACAAATTCATGAGAGAAGGTTTACAATGAATCCACTACAGTTCTATCCGTCTTGATGGTGATGGGAATCGGGTGTTCAGTGGTGAGCAGATGCAAGTTGGTGACTCGTCAGATTTGCAGTCGTGCCCATCGTGCTTCCACTCTGGAATGACAGAATCTGCCTAGTTGCAAATGGGCATAGCAAAGTGACAGAAAGAATTCTCTAGTGTTCAATTTCAACATTCGAATTGCTAAAGAGTCTGATCGAATGATTGTCTTTAAGATGCTCGAGCTTTACCAGCACGACCTTTCTGACATCTGGGATCAGGACTTGGATGCTCATGGTGATTACGGCTTCATGCTGGACAGGTTCCTTCACAATGAAAATTGTAAGACCTTCATATTCACCGTAAATGACAAGTACGCCGGTTGTGCGCTTGTTGATAAATCGGTTCGTTTTCCTGAAAATGAGTTGTGGATGTCACAGTTCTTTGTCATGAAGAAGTACCGTGGTACAGGTGTTGGTCGGCTTGCCGCTAATCACATCTTCGATACCGTTCGTGGACGTTGGGAAGTTGGTCAAATGGCTGGTAATAAACCTGCCCTTGACTTCTGGACCAAAGTGATTGGCGCCTATACAGGCAACAACTTCACTAATGCTGAATTTGACAACGACCGTTGGCACGGAACGCTTCAGACATTCGATAACACTAAAATGGACCCGGTTTTTAAGACAGTGATTTAAGTGTGGCCGCCGGAGCGAACATGCATGAATTTGGCCGGTCTCAAAATGCTGATGGATTGGCCGGGGTTTGAGAGGCAATTTCGAGGAAATTGGTACATAAGCTGACCCGGACGTCAGACGAGAGACTGGAACAGCTTGGGCTGTGGAGATAAGTTGCCACCGTTTCGGTGGCGCCAAGAGTTGGGGCCGCGTTAGCGACCCCGTTTAGCCGCTTTGAGCGGCTCACAATTTGAATACCCCCGGCTTTGCCGGGGGATGGTTATTTCCTTACTTTGCGCTAAATGCCATGCTCGCCAAGATCACTTCCAAAAACCAGCTCACGCTGCCCAAGAGCGTGACGCAGGCCGTGGGTGCCACGGAATACTTTGATGTAGAGGCCCGGGCCGGGCAGATCATCCTCACGCCCGTGCGCATTCAGCGCGGAGATGCAGTTCGAGCCAAATTGGCCGAGTTGAATCTGACCGATTACGACATGGCCGCGGCTGTGGCCTGGGCCAGAGCGCCCCAAGCGACGCCAGCCATGGCTGCCGAGCCGGTGGCGTCATATGCCGTCACCCCCGCGAAGACCAACAAGACGGTTGCCAAAGAGGCTCAGACCAAGACATGAGCGCCCCAGTGCGCGTAGTGTTGGACACCAACGTGGTCTTGTCTGCGCTGGTGTTCGGCGGTGGCGCGGCAGGGCAGATGCGGCGGGCATGGCAGCAGGGAGCGCTTTTGCCATTGGCCAGTACCGCCGCGGTGCAAGAGCTGGTGCGAGTGTTGGCCTACCCCAAGTTCCGCCTGACGCAAGCAGAGCAGGACGAGTTGCTGGCCGACTACCTGCCGTACACCGAGACAGTGCGCATCCCCCAGCCGCCGCCCCCAGTGCCGGAGTGCCGCGATGTGCTCGACGAGCCCTTTATGCACCTGGCAGTGGTGGGCAAAGCGCAAGTGCTGGTGTCTGGCGACCGGGATTTGCCGGTCATTGCCGCAGAGTTTGAGCGGGCCAGTGGTTGCCCAATTTCGACGTTGGATGCCTTGTTCAGGCCTCCGCTGGCCTTGGGATTGCTGCAAAACTTATAGCTGCTTGCGCAACGTGTACGGGGGCTGACGGTCAATTTCATTCATGACTTGCCTTTGCATGGCATTTCATTTACATTCAATATTCGCGATTCGCGATTCGCGATTCACGAATATTGAATATAGATGCAGCTCAAACCCCAAGACTTCCTGGTAGCCCTCAAGCTCGTGGCTTGGGGTGAGCAGCGCTGGACATATGCCCGGCTGGCGCAGGAGTTGGGCATCAGCGTGTCCGAGGCGCATGCCTGCATTAAGCGCGGGCTCCAGGCGGGGCTGCTGCTGCCTAACCGGGAGATGCCGCCGCAGCCGGTAGAGGCGGGCAGTAGTGCAGCGCTAGGCGTGCAAGAGCCCATGGGCATTTGCCGGGTCACTCGCAAAAGGGTGCGCCGCGCTGCGATTGTTGATGGTGATCCAGTAGCCGACAACGCGGTGCGCCCCCATTCGCACAACTTGGCCGAATTCGCCTTGCACGGGGCCAAGTACGCTTTCCCGGCAGTGAAGTTGCCGCTAGTCGTCGGCGTGCCCACTAGCCACAGCGCACCCGCCTTTGCCGGGGTGTTTGCCCCTGGCAGCACAGACTTTGTATGGCCGCACCCCAATGGCTCGGTGCGCGGCGTGGGGGTGGAGCCGCTGCACCCATCCGTGCCTTTTGCGGCTACGCAGGACGCCAAGCTGTACGAAATGCTGGCCCTGTTTGACGCCCTGCGGGTGGGCAAGGCGCGTGAGAGGGGCATGGCGCTGGAACGGCTTCAAGCACTGATCGACCCAAACGCCCCCCGGCCAGTGAAGGGACCTATGTATGGCTAATCGGACCCGCTACGATGCAGCCGGCCCACAGGCTGAGCACGAACCAGGCTCAAGAAGTCGGGTGTTACGCAACCTGTTGGGAATCAGGCGAGTAGGAGATATGCAGCAGGCGGAATCTGAAGCATTGCTGATGGCTCAGCAAGCGGCAGTTGAGCGTTATGCCGATGATCAGCGGTTTACCTCAGCGGATGTTTGTGACTTGCATCGTATGTGGTTGGAGCCCATCTATTCCTGGGCGGGAGAGTGCCGATCCGTCAACATGGGCAAAGGCGGGTTTCAGTTCGCGCATGCGCCACTCATTCAGCGCTTGATGGCCGACCTGGAGCGCGGCCCATTGGCGGAATTCACGCCCTGTTTACCGGCCAGTGACGAAGCAGTGGCACATGCACTCGCGGTGGTTCACGCGGAGTTGATATTGATTCACCCTTTCAGGGATGGCAACGGGCGTGTTGCACGTCTGTTGGCTCTGCTGATGGGGTTGCAGGCAGGGCTGCCACCGCTCAATTTCTCCGCATTGGATGGGCGAAACAAACAGAACTACATTGCCAGCATTCACGCTGCACTGGCGAGGAACTATGTGCCCCTGACGGCAATGTTTGAAAGAGTTATTGCGCTGACTTGGAAGCAGCACGCTGCTTCCAGCGCATGACAAAAGCGCGTGTATCCGAATTGCTGGCGCTTTGTACTGCCCGCTCGAAAGATTGGCGAATACCTTCCACACCAGATGAAGTTCTGGCAGACACAATCAGACCGGCCTTCGCCTTGGTTTTGTCCTGCAAGTGTCGGTTGGAGAGAGCCAGTTTCATGGTCACAATTGTACCTTTCGCCCGCCCCTGTCGCACCCTAAATCCAAGCACATGAACACCACCACCAACACCCTCGTCCAGAAGCTCTGGAACTACTGCAACGTGCTGCGCGACGACGGCATGAGTTATGGCGACTATGTGGAGCAGCTCACCTACCTGCTGTTCCTCAAGATGGCCGACGAGCGCAGCGCGCCGCCCTACAACCAGCCCAGCATCGTGCCCTCAAGCTACGCCTGGCCCACGCTCTTGGCCAAGGACGGCGACGACCTGTTTGACCACTACCGCCATGCGCTGGAAAAACTGGGGCAGGAGAAGGGCACGCTGGGCCTGATCTTCGGCAAGGCGCAAAACAAGTTTCAGGATCCGGCCAAGCTGCGCCGTGTGATTGTGGATTTGATTGACGCCGAGACTTGGACCATCTTGGGCGCCGACGTGAAGGGCGACGCTTACGAAGGCCTGCTGGAGAAGAACGCCCAAGACACCAAGAGCGGCGCGGGCCAATACTTCACGCCACGTGCGCTCATTCAGGCCATGGTGGACTGCATTGCTCCGCAGCCGGGTGAGCGCATTACCGACCCCGCCTGTGGCACCGGTGGCTTCTTGTTCACTGCGCACAACTACATCACGGCCCACAACAAGAGCCTCACGCGCGAGCAGCTCAAGCACCTGAAAGAAAAAGCCTTCACCGGCTACGAGCTGGTGCAAGGCACGGCCCGCGTGTGCGCCATGAACATGATGTTGCACGGCATTGGCTCCGAAAAGCAGGTGCCCGTGGTGGTGGGCGATGCGCTGGCTGCCGACCCCGGCGAGCGCTTTGAGGTGGTGCTGGCCAACCCGCCCTTTGGCAAGAAGAGCAGCACCGTCATCGTGGGTGAAGACGGCCGCACCAGCACCGAGAAAGACACCATCGAGCGCGACGACTTCTGGGCCACCACCAGCAACAAGCAGCTCAACTTTGTGCAGCACATCAAGACCCTGCTGGCCACCCATGGCCGCGCAGCGGTAGTGTTGCCCGACAACGTGCTGTTTGAAGGCGGCGCGGGTGAAACCATCCGCAAAAAGCTGTTGCACGACTGCGATGTGCACACGCTGCTGCGCCTGCCCACCGGCCTGTTCTATGCCCAGGGCGTGAAGGCCAACGTGGTGTTCTTCGAGAAAAAGGGCGCCAGTGAAACGCCTTGGACCAAGAAGCTGTGGATATACGACCTGCGCACCAACAAGCACTTCACGCTGAAGACCAATCCGCTGCGTCGTGCAGACTTGGACGAGTTTGTAGAGCTCTATAAAGCGGGTAACCGCCACCTACGCCAGGCCACGTGGGGTACCGAGAACCCCGACGGCCGCTGGCGCGCCTACAGCTACGACGAATTGATTGCCCGCGACAAAACCAGCCTGGACATTTTCTGGCTCAAGGACGAATCCCTGGCTGACAGCGACAACCTGCCCGCACCGGGTGTGATTGCGCTGGAGATTGTGGAAGACCTTGAGGCCGCGCTGGAGCAGTTCAGGCTGATTGCGGGCGACCTGCAGGAGCAAGCAGTTGTCTAGGTGCCGCCTGATTTGTTTTACCGATAGGCTTGGCGTTGAATTCTGAAGAACTCGCGGCGCTCTCGCTGGCCGCCTTTGACCACATGGTCGCGGCCACGCCGGGCTTTCGCTCACGCACGGGGCAGCGCGACATGGCGCAAGACATTGCCACCACCTTGGCGGGCGTCGATCTGGGCGCGCACGACGACCCGATCCGGTCCGTGGCCGTCATTCAAGCCGGCACGGGCGTGGGCAAGTCGGCAGCCTATGCGGCCACGCTGGTGGCGATGGCGCAGGCCCGCAAGACACGCCTGCTGATCTCCACCGCCACGGTGGCGCTGCAAGAGCAGTTGATGACCAAAGACCTGCCGGCGCTGGCGGCCGTGCTGCCCACGCCGTTTAGCTATGCCCTGGCCAAGGGGCGTGCCCGCTATGTGTGCAAGCTCAAGCTGGAGCAGTGGTCCGGCCTGCCGGGCGTCAACTCGGTCGAGATGTTCGAATCCGACGAGGACGTGCCGCCATCCCCTTCCACAGCAACGCGCGCCAACAGCAAGACCCAGGACCCCGAAGAACGGCGCATGGAGCTATTCGATTCCTTGGCACAAGCGCTGGCTAACGGCACCTGGAATGGCGACCGCGACCAACTGGCCGAGCAGCCCGATGGGCAGGACTGGGCCCTGGTGGCGGCCGAGCGCCACACCTGCACCGTGCGGCACTGCCCGCGCTTTCGCCAATGCAGCTACTACCAGGCACGCAACGCGCTGGCGGAGGCGGATGTGATCGTGGCCAACCACGATCTGGTGTTGGCCTCGCTGGGCATGAAGACCTTGCCTGACTTGGACAACTGCCTGGTGGTGTTTGACGAAGGCCACCACCTGCCGGCGGTGGCGCTGGACCAGTTCTCCAGCAGCATGGATTTGAGCAACCTGCGCTGGCTGGACCGCCTGCCACGCATCATGCTGGAGGTGGGCGAGAAGATGCACAGCGAGTTGGGTGAAGACGTGACCACCCTGGCGCGTGAGCTCAAAACCGCTTTGCACGACCTGGGCCGTTTGATGATGGACCTGTTGCGCTCCACCGTGGTGGGTTACGACGGCACGCAGCGCTGGCCCGGTGGCGTGTTGCCCGAGGCCTTGCACGAGCCGGTGGGCTTAAGCCTGCGCCTGGCCAGCAGTCTGGCTACGGTGCTGGACGATTTGGGCGCCCAGATCAAGCTGTTGGCGCGCGATGACCCCTCGCAAGCCTTGCACTGCTCCATGCTTTACGCGCGCCTTGGGCCGCTGTCGCCCAAGCTCGGCAGTGTGGTGTCCACCTGCGAGCTGCTGCTGGAGCATGGGCCGCAGCCACTGGCCAAGTGGCTCAAGTCGGACACCGGCTCGGGCCTGGTGGTGCTGACCGTGCACGCCTGCCCGATGGTGCCGGGCGACTTGCTGCGCCAACACCTGTGGACGCAGGTGCGCGGTGCGGTGGTCACCTCCGCCACTTTGGCGAGTTGTGGCACCTTTGAATACTTTTTGGCCGAGGCGGGGCTGAGTGGCGACCCCAACGCCCACACGCTGGAGGTGCACAGCCCGTTTGACTACAGCACACAGGGCCGCCTGATGGTGGTGGAGACCGCCGCCGACCCCAAGCACGTGGACGCCTACACCCGCGAGATGGTGACCGAACTGATTGCCGACCTGGCCCTGGTGCAGCGCGGCGCCTTGGTGCTATTCACCTCACGTGTACAGATGAAGGTGGCTACCGATTCGCTGGCGGCCGCTCTGATGGAGGTGGTGCTGGTGCAGGGTCAGATGTCGCGCACGCGCTTGCTGGCGGCGCATCAGGCGCGGGTGGAGGCGGGCCGCCCCTCGGTGATTTTTGGGCAGCAGTCCTTCGGCGAAGGGCTGGATTTGCCGGGTGCGCTGTGCGAGACCGTGTTCATTGCCAAGCTGCCGTTTACGCCCCCCTCCGACCCGGTGGAGGAGGCGCGTGCCGAGTGGCTCAAGACCTTGGGGCGCGATCCGTTTGCCGAGTTGGTGATCCCGGCCACCGGCATCCGATTGCTGCAGTGGACCGGCCGCGCCATTCGCACCGAAGAAGACTACGCCACCGTAATTTGTTACGACAAGCGCTTGCTGCGCTCGGGCTATGGCAAACGCATGCTCAGAGGGCTGCCGGGTTACGAGGTGCTGCGCCGGGTGAATGGGGTGATCGAAGCGGCTTGATTGAACCTGCTGGGCTCGATTCTGGGGTTTAAGAAACATGCTGATAAGCCCATAATGGATTGATTCAATTTCAACCATCTGGAACAAGCCGCGCCCATGGACCTGTTGCGAAGCCTGGAGTACTTTCACAAAACGGTGGAGTTGGGCAGCTTTTCGGGCGCGGCTAACGCCTTGGGCCTGACCCCGGCTGCCGTCAGCAAGCAGATTGGCGAACTGGAGAAGGCGCTGGGCACACGCGTGTTCCAGCGCAGTACGCGCAATCTGACGCTGACCGAGACCGGAGAGCACTTGCTGGCCCAGACCACCGGCCCCACCGCCGCACTGCGCCAAGTGATCGACGGTTTGGTGCAGCACAAGGCGCAGCCCGCCGGGACGCTGCGGGTGAGTGTGGCGCCCGGTTTTGCGCGCCAGCACATCCTGCCGCTGATGCCCGCCTTTCTGACGCGTTACCCGGCGATCAACCTGGACTGGAGCTTTGACAACCGCCACGTCGACCTGGTCAAGGAGGGCTTCGACGCCGCCATTGGCGCGGGCATTGCGTCGGACTCGACCGTGGTGGCGCGCGAGTTGGTGCCGCTGCGGCTGGTTACGGTGGCATCACCCGCTTACCTGATGCGCATGGGCGTGCCGCGCGCGCTGGCCGACCTGGACAAGCACGACTGCATTCGCCTGCGTTCGGCCACCACCGGGCGTTTGCGCGAGTGGCAATACATCGTGGCGGGCGAGGTAGTCAGCGTGCCGGTGACGGGCCGACTGGTGATGAGCGATCTGGACGCGATCTGTGATTGCGCGCTGGCTGGCCTGGGCCTGGCGCGCCTGGGCGCCCACCACGCGCTGACGCACCTGGACTCGGGGCGGCTGGTGCAGGTGCTGCCCGAGTTGCGCGCTCCGCCAGGCGCCATTCATGTGTACTATGCGCACTACCGGCTGACGCCGCCCAAGGTCAGTGCGTTTGTGGGCTATTTGACAGAGTCATTGCAGGCCAGCGGCTTGCTGGAGCGATTGCAGGAATTTTGAAATCCCGTCGGGACCGAGGGAAATCCCGCATCTGCATGACCCATAGTTACCCCCGCATTCTGTGCCCTGAGTTGTGGATAAGTGCTTGAACAACTCACGCGAGCGGCGCCAGCAGTGGGTTGCCGCTCGCTGCTCAAGAAATGGGCAGATTGGGCGCTGTGCCCATCAACTCAGCAAACCCCCGAGCACGCGGCCGTGTCCCGCGTCGATGGCCCTGCGCAGATGAGCGCTGGCCAGTGCCAGCAGGTCCCTGGCCGCGCCGACGGTGTTGCCGGTCCGGCCCGCCACGCCCAGGCTGATGGTGACGACGCTGGCCGCGTCGGATTGGTCATGTGCGAGGCCCTTGCCCCGGACCCGAAGCTCCAGTTCGCGGGCGATGGCCATTGCGTTGTCGAATTCGGTCTCGGGCAGCAGGCAGGCAAAGGCGTCGCCACCAATGCGTGCCACCAGATCGGCGGGGCGGCGTAGACCCTCACGCAGGCAGTTCACCACCGCGCGCAGGCAATCGTCGCCGGCTGAGTGACCACGAGAGACGTTGAAACGGTCGAAGAAGTCAACCTGAATCATGATCAGGATCAGCGGCGAGTGGTTGCGTACCGAGCGGGCCATTTCCATGGTCAGTTGCTGGTCGAAATAGCGCCGGTTGAAAGCCCCGGTCAGGCCGTCACGAAACACCAGCTTGCGCATGGCCTCGGTCTGCAGTTTGAGCGTTATGTGAGACTTGATCCGGGCACGCGCCAGGGCCGGATTGATCGGCCTGCTGATGCAGTCCACGGCCCCCACCTTCAGAGCCAGCGTTTCCTGTGCCGTGTCGTTGTGTCCGGTCACCAGAATGACCGGGATGTGGCCGCTTGCCGGATCGGCGTGGATCCGCGCACAGACCTCAAAGCCATCCATGACGGGCATGACCGCATCGAGCAGCACCAGATCGGGCGGAGTGTCCAGGCAGATCGATAGCGCCTGGGCGCCACTGGTGGCGATCAACACCTGAAAGTCAACGGCAAATTCCTGGTACATCGCCTCAGTCGTAGCGGAGTGGCTGTCCACCACCAGCAACTTGGGTCGGCTGTGCGCGCTGTCGGTCAGGTGGGCGATGGGGGCGTCGTCGTAGAGCATGGTCACGTCGAAAATGGAAGTTAGGGACTGAAATGTTGATTGAACCACACGAGGGACCGGGCGTGCGCAACACGGCCACAAAGGGGCCAGGAAGGGCGTTGACAGCCGTCAGCGCTAATATATGGATGCCCATACAGCCAGTGGTCAGTGTTTGGGCCGCGTTTGTGGTCCCGTTTTTTCATAACATGCCCTGCTTCCTTTCGGTCTGAATTCGCCATGACATCGCCCGACACTTGCATCCTCACGACCGTGGCTTCAGATTGGCTGGCCGAGCTCAACCCCGAGCAACGCTCGGCGGTGCAACATGGCACCGGTGACGAAGCCGCCGACACTCGGCCCTTGCTGGTGATCGCAGGGGCCGGTTCGGGCAAGACCAACACGCTGGCACATCGGGTGGCCAACTTGATTGCGCACGGTGCTGACCCGCAGCGCATGTTGTTGTTGACCTTCTCGCGCCGGGCGGCGGCCGAGATGGAGCGCCGGGTCGGCCAGGTGCTGCACCGCAGCTTGGGGCTGGGCGGCAACCAACACGTGCCGTCCTTGCCGTGGGCTGGCACCTTCCACAGCATTGGCGCGCGTCTGCTGCGCGAGTACGCGCCGCGCATCGGGCTCGACGGCGCCTTCACCATTCACGACCGGGGTGATGCCGAAGATCTGCTCGGTCTGGTGCGCCACGAGATTGGCCTCTCGAACAGCAAGAACCGCTTTCCCATGAAGGGCACCTGCTTGTCGATCTATTCGCGCACCGTCAACAGCGGCGAGCCGCTGGCGCAGGTGCTCAAGACGGTGTTCCCGTGGTGCGCGCAGTGGCAGGATGAACTCAAACGCCTGTTTGCCGCCTACGTGCAGGCCAAGCAGGAGCAAAATGTGCTGGACTACGACGACCTGCTGCTGTTCTGGGCCGACATGGTGTCCGAGCCCACGCTGGGCACGGAGGTCGGCGGGCGTTTTGATCATGTGCTGGTGGACGAATACCAGGACACCAACCCCTTGCAGGCCACGGTGTTGCTGGGCTTGAAGCCCGATGGCCGGGGCGTGACGGTGGTGGGGGACGATGCGCAGTCGATCTACTCGTTTCGCGGCGCCACGGTGCGCAATATTCTGGATTTTCCCAAGCAGTTCTCGCAGCCGGTGCGGCTGGTGGCTCTGGAGCGCAACTACCGCTCCACCCAGGCGATTCTGAACGCCTCCAACGCCGTCATCGTGGCGGCAAGCGAGCGCCACGGCAAACGTCTGTGGACCGAGAAGAAGATTGGCGCCAAGCCGCAGATCGTGCTGGTGCCCGACGAGGCCGAGCAGGCGCGCTGGGTGGCGAACCGGGTGCTGGAGCACCGCGAGGCGGGACTTACTCTCAAGAGCCAGGCAGTGTTGTTCCGGACCAGTTCACACAGCGCCGCGCTGGAACTGGAATTGGCGCGGCGTGCCATCCCGTTTGTGAAGTTTGGTGGGCTCAAGTTTTTGGAGGCCGCCCACATCAAGGACGTGTTGGCGGTGCTGCGTTTTGCGCAGAACCCGCGTGGCCGCATGGCCGGCTTTCGGGTGACGCAACTGATCCCCGGTGTGGGGCCCGTTACCAGTACCCGACTGCTCGATGCTTTGAGTGATGCGGCAGACCCCGGCGCGGTGATGCAGGCGTTTGTGCCGCCCTCGTCGGCCGCGCAGGAGTGGGCGAGTTTTGTCGCCATGTACACGGCGCTGCGCAACACGCAGTTGCCCTGGCCTTCGGACCTGGAGCTGGTCAAAACCTGGTACCTGCCGCATCTGGAGCGCCTGCATGACGACGCGCCGGTGCGGCGCAAGGACGTGGAGCAATTGCTGCAACTCGCAGCGGGCTACCCCTCACGCGAGCGTTTCTTGACCGAACTCACGCTGGACCCGCCACAAAGCACCAGCGACCAGGCCGGTCCGCCGCATTTGGACGAGGACTACCTCATTCTGTCGACCATCCACTCGGCCAAGGGGCAGGAGTGGAGCTCGGTGCATGTGCTCAACGTGGTGGATGGGTGTATCCCGTCGGACTTGGGTACTGGCACCGCGGCCGACATCGACGAGGAGCGGCGCTTGTTGTATGTGGCCATGACGCGCGCCAAGTCGCACTTGCATTTGCTGGTGCCGCAGCGTTTTTACGTCACGCAGCAAACACCGTATGGCGACCGCCACCTGTACGCCGGGCGTAGCCGTTTCATCACCGACGCGATGCTGGGCCAGTTCGAACAATGTGTCTGGCCGCAAGCCGCTGCATCAGGGCAGGGTGGTGGTGCTCCGCCCACTGAGCCGGTGATGCAGGTGCGACAGCGGGCGCTGTCGGCTTGGCGCTGACCGGTTCCCGTCTACTTGATGGAGGCGCTCCAGCGCTCGTCCCACTGATGTTGCAGTTCGCGCCGGTCGCGTTTGGTTGGGCGTCCGTGCTCCAGCGTCAGTGCCGGCTCGGTGCCCATGCGGCGCAGCTCGGCGGCCTCTTTGCGTTGGGCGATGCTGGCCTCGGTCTCGGCATACAGGGTTTGTGCCACCGGGGCCGGGCCACGTTTGTCGCCCAAGGCCAGCACCGTCACGGTGCGGGTGATGGCGCCGTGGCGCAATTGCACCACGTCGCCCACCTTCAGTTCGCGCGCCGGTTTGACCTCCAACTGGTTGACCTGCACCCGGCCCTTGCTGACCTCTTCTGAGGCGAGCGAGCGGGTCTTGTAGAAGCGAGCGGCCCACAGCCACTTGTCAATGCGAAGTTTGTCCATCGCTGGTGATTGTGCCTGTTGCCAGCGGCAGCCGCACGGTGGCATCCAAGCCGCGCACCTGACCGTGGTCGACGCGGTTGTCGAGGTGAATGTCACCCCCCAGCGCCAGCGCGATCTCGTGGCAAATCGCCAGGCCCAGGCCGCTGCCCGAGTGGGTCTGTCCGGCGCTGAAGGGTTGAAACAGGCGTTGCCGCAATTCCTCGGAAATTCCGGGTCCGCTGTCGCTGACCACCAGTGCCGCGAAACGCGCATCGCACAAAAGACGCACGTGCAGCCGACCACCAGCAGGCGTATGGGCTATGGCGTTGTGCAGCAGGTTGCGCGAGAGTTCGCGCAGCATCCAGTCGTGGGTCTGCATCGGGGCGCTCTGCGTGTCGATGTCAAAGTCCAGTTCCTTGTCGGCGATCAGCGGGGCCAGGTCGAGTGCGACCTCGCGCAGCACCGCTGCCCAGTCCACCGCCATCGGTACCGGTTGCTCGCGCAACTGCGCCACCTTGGCCAGCGACAGCATCTGGTTAGCCAGAACCGTGGCCTGGTTGACCGTGTCGTTGATCTCGCTCAGCGCCTGCTGCGGCTCCACGTCACCCCGGCGTGCCGATTGAACCTGCACTTTCAGAACAGCCAGTGGCGTGCGCAACTGATGGGCGGCATCGCGCACAAAACGCTTCTGGTGCTCCAGCAGGTAGTGCAGGCGCGACATGATGCTGTTGGTGGCTTCCAGCAGGGGCAGCAGTTCGCGCGGGGCCTGATCGGTTTGCAGTGGGGTCAGGTCGCCATCGCTGCGGGCTTGCAAGGCGGCGCTGAGCTCGCGCACGGGCCTGGTGGCGCGCTGCACCACCAGCAGCACCACCAAGGCAATCACGCCTACCAGCAAGGCCTGGCGCCACAGGGTGTCCACCAGAATCTGGCGCGCCAGGGTGCGGCGCAGCTCCAGCGTTTCGGCCACCTGCACCACCGCCATGGCGCGACCATGCTCGCTGGCCACCGGCTGCAGCAACACCGCCACGCGCACCGGGTCGCCGCGAAAGGTGTCGTCATAGAAATCAACCAACGCAGCGTAGGGGCCACGTTGCGGGATCTTGCCGCGCCACATCGGCAGGTCGGCAAAGCCGTCGACCACGCGGCCATCGACCTGCGAGATGCGGTACACCATGCGGCTGCGGTTGTCGGCCTCAAAGGCTTCCAGTGCCGAATACGGCACGACTGCCGACAGCGTGGACAACTCATCATTGCCCTGAGCGTTGATGTGTTCGCCAATCGACTTGGCCGAGGCCAGCAGCGTGCGGTCGTAGGCGGTGGTGACGGCCGTCAGCGCCTGACGGTACAGGCTGAAGGTGTCGAGCGCGATGAACAGGATCACCGGCACCAGAATGCCCAGCAGCAGGTAGCGCCGCAAAGAGAAGCTTGTTTGCGGCTTCTTGTCCACAGCCGGATTCATGCGCCAACCTTGAGCAAGTAACCCAACCCGCGCAGCGTCACCAGCTTGGTGCCGGTGGGAATGAGCTTCTTGCGCAGCCGATAGACCACGACCTCGATGGCCTCGTACTGCACGTTGGACTCTCCAGGAAACACCAGTTCGAACAGACGCTCTTTGGAAACCGCGTGGCCGGGGCGGGCCAGCAAGGTGCGCAACAGCGCCAGTTCGCGCGGTGTCAGTTCCAGCACCTGGCTGCCATGGTAGATCGCTCCGCTATCGACTTCGTAGCGAAGTGCGCCCGTGTGGATTGGGCTTGAGCCTGATTCAGCGTTGCTATCCGAGCGGCGACGGTGGAGCGCGCGGACCCTGGCTTCCAACTCGTCGAGGTCAAACGGCTTGGGCAGGTAGTCGTCCGCACCGCTGTTCAGGCCAATGATTTTGTCGCCCACCGTGCCGCGTGCGGTGAGGATCAACACCGGCGTGGTGAGCGCGCTCTTGCGTGCCGCCTCCAGCACCCGCAGGCCGTCCTGGCCGGGCAGGCTCAGGTCGAGTAACACCACGTCGGGGCGAACATCCTGCCAGCGCTGTAGCGCCTGCGCGCCGTCGCCACAGACCGCCACACTCCAACCCAGACGCGACAAGGCGCGCACCAGCGTCTTTTGCATGGCCTGTTCATCTTCGATCAGCAGCAGCTTCATGAGGTGGGATGGTATCGCCTGGAAGCATCTCCTTGTTGTAGTCAGCGTTGCATTGACGCGGGCATCCGCATTGGGTGGGAAACCTCGGCCAGACTTCGGAGTCGGTGTATTGCGATTTTGCTGGCGCCACGCAACCGTGTTGGCGAACGCGCCGGGCGTCCGTGCCGGGTCGCTTACGCGCTCGCGGGCCGATGGGCCTGAGCGCGGCGCTCCTCGCGTCAACCAGACGGCTGGCGCGCAAGCTCTGTGGCAGCCGCGAATGGGCTCCAGCGCCCCGGCACAGCCACCCGACACGTCTGCGAGCGTGGTGTGGTTCAGAGTGTGGCGCGAAGCCGCGCGATGGCTTCTGGCCCTGGAACGGCCGCAATCGCATCAGACTCCAGTTCTGCTTCGCGCTGATCGGCTACTTGCGTCCAAGCGTCTTCCACATCGGGGTCAGAATCCAGACTCGCGACCAGCCTCTCCAACAGGTATAAGTGGTTAGCTGTTGATGCCGTCATCCGAGTCGTCTTGAAGCAGCGTTTCATAGTCTTGACCGCCGTAGAACACGCCGATGACGGAAACCCTGTCGGCGTCCACGTCAAAGGCGATGACAGCGCGTTTCCTGTAATGGGTGATCCGCAGACCCGGCCGCACATCGTCGCGCTTGATGCCACGATGGGGAAAGGTTCGAAGGCTCTCGCAATAGCTAACGATGGCCTCGGTGTAGCGTGCTGCAATGCCCGGGGAGGCGCCGGCCGCGATGTAGCGGTAGAGCTTCGCAAGCTGCTCCTCGGCCTCAGGCGAAAATACGACGCGATAGATCATCAGGCCTTGACGTGCTCTGCGGCAAGGCGGGCGCGCACTTGCTCAGGGGTGACCGCGCTGGAAGGGTTGGCCTTCAACGCATCGTAGGCCGGCCCTACCTGGTCGCGCAGCCAGCCCTCAATGGCTCGATCACGTGCCAACAGTGCACGCAGGCCATCCCGGATGACTTCGCTCTCTGTGGCGTACTCGCCGGTCTGCACTTTCGCCTTCAACACGTTGGCCATGTCGTTAGGCAGGGTAATGCTGAGTTGTTGTGTCGTTCGCATCCTGCACCTCCAATTGCTCAATAGGATTTAATCCTATTTCACCAGAGCGAACACGTCAAGAGTAGATTGCCTGTCGGGCGTCGCCCAACTGACCGAGAAGAAGTTTGGCCGGGTCGCTTGCGAGTTTGCGCGTTCAAGGTCGGTGGTTGGGGTGGTCGGGCGTAGGCTCGATTCGCGGCTGCCACAGAGGCTGCGTACCAGACATGTCGTTGACGAAGTGATAGGCGCGATCCCAGGCGCTGGCCGGCGAGCCTGAGCCGGAGAACGACTACCCCGGCCGCCGGCCGTGCCAGCGCTGTTGGTGTGTTTGCGTCAGGGATTGCAAACAACCAAAGCGCAAGGCGCTCACGCCACCACCAACCGCGCCCCCGCCCGCTGCAGCGCCGCAAACCCCGGCAGGGCGCGCGCCCGGGCGTCGGTGACGATGGTGTCGATGTCGGTCGTTTTGACGTAGCTGACGCGGCTGCTGTGGCCGAACTTGCTGTAGTCGGCCAGGATGATCACGCGCTGGGCTTGCTGCGCCATGGCGCGGGCGACGGCGGCTTCGTGGTGCTCGAAGCTGGTGGCGCCGTGCTGGCGGCTGATGCCCACCGGCGACAGCAGGGCGATATCGGCTTGGTGGCGATGGATTTCGTTGATGGTGTCGTCGCCATAGGTGGCTTGCACGCCTGCGTCGATGCGTCCGCCCAGCAACAGGATGGTGTTGCGCGGGGCGCGCGCGTCGTCGGCGGCGCCGAGTTTCAGCGCGGCGGCCAGGCCATTGGTGATGACGGTCAGGCCGCTGAGTGAGGCCAGCTCTTCGGCCAGCACGGTGGTGGTGGTGCCAGCGTCCAGGAACACGGTTTGACCGGGGAGCAGCAGCTTGAGCGCGGCCTTGGCAATGGCGCGCTTTTCTTGCTGATTGACGCGGGCGCGTTCACTCACCGGTGGTTCCGGCTCCGGGCCTTTAAGTACCACGCCGCCGTGGACCCGGCGCAGTTCGCCCTGGGCTTCGAGTTGCAGCACGTCACGCCGCGCGGTTTCGCGCGATACGGCCAGGTCTTGCGCGATGCGCTCGATGCTCAGGCGCTTGAACTTCGCCAACAGGCTGCGGATGCGCAGAATGCGTTCTTCTTGCAACATGCCAATACTTTCTGTTCCGGTTCAGTGGGGCGCCGCGCGCGTGCGTGTCGTCAGCGCGTGCAAGGCCAACGACAGGCCGCCGACCAAGGCCATGATGCAGGTGGAGAACGCCGCCGCCTGCGAGGTAAACCCGGCTTCGTCCAGGCGCATCACGCTCACCGCGCCCAGCGACATGGCCGGCGTGATGAGAAAAATGATCGCTGACAGCGTGACCATCGAGCGCATGAACAGGAACACGCCGACGGCCAGCAGGGTGGTCTGGATGGCGGGCCAATAGACGTCGCGCAGGATGCGCCCGGTGCCACCGCCCAGAACGGTGGTGGCATCCTCCAGGTTGGTTGGCACATTGCGCATGCCGGTCATCATGGCCACGTAGCCTTGCGTGTGGTAATGGTAATAGTTGCACAGCGCCAGCAAGGCGGCGCTGCCGTACAAGGCACCCCATGGCATGGTGGCGCTGTTGAAGGTGAACACATAGGCCAGCCCCAGCACCAGGCCCGGCACGCCCACCGGCAGGGCGCTGAGCAGGCTGGCCAGTTGCGCCAGGCGACCGGGGTACTTGCGTACCGCAAAGGCCAGCATGAACAGCATGCTGGTGCCGAACAGTGCCGCCGCCAGCGACACGGTGACTGAATTCCACAAAGGCGCGTAGCCATCCGACAGAGTGATGTTGTAGTGCTTGAGCGTGAACTCGAACTTGTACGGCCACAGCCGCACAAAGCTGCCCGCCACCACCGTCAGCACCACCGCGTAAACGCTCAGCGCAATGGTGCCGCAGGCTACCGTGAAGCTGAGGTCGCGCACCAGGTGGCGGTGCGGGGTGGGCGGCTGCCCCGCCTCGCCGCTCATGCGGGCCTGGCGCTGGGTGGCCACGTGTTCGATCCAGATCGACAGCGCGGCCGGCGTCAGCAACAGGATGCCCACCACCGCGCCCATGCCGAACTTCATCTGGCCGCTGACCTGGTTGTAGATCTCGGTGGCCAGCACGGGAAAGTTGCCACCAATCACCACCGCGTTGCCAAAGTCGGTGATGGTGATGGTGAACACCACAAAGGCGGCGCTGAGCAGCCCGTAGCGGGCGTTGGGCAGCGTGATGTCGACAAACTGGCGCCAGGGCGTGGCGCCCAGCACTTCGGCGGCGTCGTATTGGCGCATGTCGCCGTGGCGCAAGGCGGCGCGGATGATCAGCACCGCTTGCGGCAGGGCGTACAGTATGTTCGCCAGCAGCAGGCCCCAGAAGCCATACACGTCCATGCGCACGCCCAGCAGTTTGCCAACCAGGCCGTTGCGCCCCAGCAGAAAAATCAGGCCCAGACCCAGCACCAGCGAGGGCGCCAACATTGGCAAGGCCATGCCCACCGCGACGAATCGCTTGCCCGCCATGTGGGTGCGCTCCAGCCCATACGCCAGCACAAAACCCAGCAGCACCGTGAGTGCCGTGGTGGCCAGGCCCAGCCCGGTGCTGTTGACAGAGGCGCGCCACACGCCAGGCGTATCGAGCAGCGCGAGGTAATTGCCCAGGCCGATGCCGCCACCTTCTTGCATCAGGCTGCGCCAGGCGATGCTGAGCATCGGCAGCCCGAAGAACAGGATCAGGGCGGCCAATGGCAGCCCGATACAGGCGCGCAGCAGCCAACGGTCCGCAGCGGCCATGGGCAGCCGGGTGGAGACCGGCGACGCGCCCAGCAAGGCTGCGCCGGCTTTCATGCGCTGACCCAGGCGCAGTCTTGCGGCGCAACGTCTACCTGAACCGCATCGCCAGGCGCAAACGGCGAGGCACTGCTGGTTTCAGCCAGCAGGTCCTGGCCCATCCAGTTGACGGCAATGCGTTGAATGCTGCCCAGGAAAGTGACCTGACCGACGCGTCCACTGGCGCCAGACTGTGCTTTGAGTTGCAGGCGCTCGGGCCGCACACACAATGCCAGACCGTCGCTATCAGAAACGGCTGGCGCATGCGCCAGCAACTGCGGCCAATGCGCTTGCACCTGGGCGCGTGACATCAGGTTGCTGTGGCCCATGAAGTTGGCCACGAAACGGGTGCGGGGCCGCAAGTAAAGGTCCTGCGGGCTGCCCACCTGCTCGATGCGGCCCTGGTTCATGCACACAATGCGGTCGGCCATCGACATGGCCTCTTCCTGGTCGTGCGTCACCATCAGGGTGGGGATGCCGAGCTGGCGCTGCACGTCGCGCAGTTCCAGCCGCAGATCGGCGCGTACCCGCGCATCCAGTGCCGACAGCGGCTCATCCAGCAGCAGCAAGGCCGGGTTGACTGCCAGCGCGCGCGCAATCGCCACCCGCTGCTGCTGCCCGCCGGAGAGCTGCGCCGGGTAACGCTGCTCGAAACCTGCCAGCTTGACGGTCTGCAGCAGTTGGGTCACACGCTGTTGCACCTCGGCGCTGGCGGTGCGACGGATGGTCAACCCGTAGCCCACGTTCTGCGCCACCGTCATGTGCGGGAACAGCGAGTAGGACTGGAACACGATGCCAAAACCACGCTCGCGCGCCGGCCGCTGGGCCAGATCCTGGTCGCCCAGCAGGATGCGCCCGCTGTCGGCGCTCAGCAGCCCGGCAATGATGCGCAACAGCGTGGTTTTGCCGCAGCCGCTGGGTCCGAGCAGGCAGACGAACTCGGCCGCCCCCACCTGCAGCTCGATGTTGTCCAGCGCCGCCACGCCGGCGAAATGTTTGTGGAGCGACTCAATCTTCAGGGACATGGGATCGTCCTGCGGGTTGACAAATTGTTCCTGTCATTGCGGCCCACGAGCCGCAATCCATCGCGCCGCGCCAAGCTGCGGTCAGGGCAGACATGGATTGCGGGTCAAGCCCGCAATGACACAGCGACATCAGCGGCCAATGGTCTTCTGCCAGGTCGCCAGCGTGGCGTCACGCTCCTTGGCCGACTTGGCGAAGTCCACCGGGTACAACACCTTGGACAGGTCGGCCGGCAAGCCCGCGGCCTTGGCGGCCTTGGACTGCGGCGCGCCGGGGATGGTGACGATCTCCTTGTACTTGCCGTAGATGGCGGTCGCGCCGGGTGACAGCGTCCAGTCCAGAAAGCGCTTTGCATCGGGTTTGTTCTTGGCGCTGCTCATCAAGGCGGATGCCTCCAGCTCATAACCCGCGCCATCATTGGGGATCACCATCTTGATCGGAAAGCCTTCTTCCACCGATTGCATCGCGGCAAACGCCAGAGAAGTGCCGATGGCGAATTCGCCGGCGCGCGCGGCCTTGCAAGGGCGCGAGCCAGACTTGATGTACTGCGCCACGTTGCCGTCGATGGCTTTGAGGAACTTCCAGCCCTCGTCGTTGCCCTTGGACTGCAGGATGGCGGCGATCTGCAGGTAGCCGGTGCCGGACGACACCGGGTTGGGCATCACGATCTCGCCCTTGTAGACCGGGTTGGTGAGGTCTTTCCAGGAGGTGGGCATGGGCAGGTTCTTGGCCTTCAGCACTTCGGTGTTGACGCAAAAGGCCGCCATATAGCCGGTGCTGGCAAACCACTTGCCGTCAGCGGCCTTGTGTTCCTTGGCCAGCTTCTCGCTGCCTTTGGCGGTGTAGCCTTCGGTGAGGGCTGCGATGCGTGGGTCCATCATGTTGGTCAGTGCCCAGCCCCAGATCACGTCATGGCGCGGGTTGCTGGCCTCGGCCAGAATGCGCGCGCCCAGGTCGCCAGTGGACAGGCGCAGCACCTGCACGTCCACGTCGGGCATGTCCTTCTTGGCGGCGGCAATGTATTCCTTGATTTCGTCTTCTTCCAACGCGGTGTAGGCGGTCACGGTGCCGGCGCTGGCGGCGGCCGTCCACAGCAGGGAAGTGAGCAAAGCGGCAATTGGCAGGTGCTTGGGGCGATAAGAGAACGGACTGGTGCGCATGGGTGTCTCCAAAAAAGAGGGTGAGGGCGATGAAGGTGGCGGGTGTTGCTTGCGTGCCCACCGCTATTGTGCATATTTTTGCATTTGTGGCAAAATTTGATTTTGCATGAAAATGCTCAAAAGCAAAATATGCCAACCATCCTGGCAGCCTTGTGTGACAGAACGATGACCCCAACCAACCCCAGCGAGATTGAAAGTTTGGTGCAGATCGCCCATAGCCTGGCCGATGCCGCGCGCCTGAACACGATGCCGCTCTTTCGCACGCCGCTGGAGGTAACGTCCAAGCTCGACGACAGCCCGGTCACGGTGGCTGATCGCTCGGCCGAAGCCAGCATGCGCAAGTTGCTGGGCGCGCAAGTCCCCAGCCACGGCATTCTGGGCGAGGAGCATGGCCGCGAGCGCATGGACGCCGAGTACCTGTGGGTGCTCGATCCGATCGACGGCACCAAGAGCTTCATCACCGGCTCGCCGCTGTGGGGTACCTTGATCGCCCTGCTGCACCGGGGTCAGCCGGTGTTGGGGCTGGTGGACATGCCGGTGTTGGGCGAGCGCTGGCTGGCCCAATTGGGGCAAGCCGCTTGCTGCAATGGTCGACCAGTGCGCACCAGTACGTGCCAAAGCCTGGAGCAGGCACGCATCTACACCACTTCACCGGACGCCTTCAAGCCTGCCGACTGGGCGACTTTTGATGGTCTGAGCCGCCGTTGCGCGCTACGCCGCTTCGGTGGCGATTGTTATGTCTACGCCCAGTTGGCTGGTGGTTACATTGACCTGGTGGTGGAAGCCGGTTTGCAGCCTTACGACTACCTGGCTATGGTGACCCTGGTTCAATCAGCCGGCGGTGTCATGAGCGACTGGGACGGCCAGCCGCTCGGCGTGGGCTCCGACGGGCGTGTGCTGGCCGCTGCCACGTCTGCACTGCATGCACAGGCCTTGTTGGCATTGCGGTCGTCATGACAGCAGTGTCGTCATTGCGAGGAGCGCAGCGACGTGGCAATCCACGGTGGATTGCCGCGCTACGCTCGCAATGACGAAGCTCTTTCATGGACCTCGGAAGTCTCGATAGTTTTGCACGGTCACCGAGCACCTCACTACAAGGATCAAAACGATGAGCACACGCGCCAAGCCCGCCCCCAAGGAACACGCCGCCGTGGCGGCCATCCGCAAGACCGGCGCCCAGCGCATCAAGGTCGCCGTCAGCGATATTGACGGCGTCTTGCGCGGCAAGTACCTGCACCGCGACAAATTCCTGGGCGTGGTGGAGCCACTACCCAAGGGTGGTTTTGGTTTTTGCGACGTGGTGCTGGGCTGGGACATGATGGACAGTTGCTACGACAACACCACCATCACCGGCTGGCAGCATGGCTTTCCCGATGCCAATGCCCGGCTTGACCTCAATACCGTGCGCCACGTGCCCTGGGACGAGGGTGTTCCGTTCTTTTTGGGCGAGTTCGTCAACCCCGACGGCACGCCGCATGCGGCCTGCCCACGCCAGACGCTCAAGCGTGTGCTCAAGCGCGCCGAGAAGATGGGCTTCACGGTAATGACCGGCATGGAGTTCGAGTGGTACAACTTTCTGGAGACGCCGCAAAGCTGGGCCGCCAAGAAGGGTGTGGCTCCGACGCCCCTGACGCCGGGCATGTTTGGCTACTCGCTGCTTCGCATCAACCAGAACCGCGAGTTCTTCAACGCCATCATGGCCGAGATGCAGGCCTTTGGTGTGCCGATTGAAGGCTTGCATACCGAGACCGGCCCCGGTGTCTACGAGGCTGCCATCGGTTTCAGCGAGGCGCTGGAGCAGGCCGACCGCGCGATCCTGTTCAAGACCGGCACCAAGGAGATTGGTGCGCGCTTTGGCATCATGCCCAGCTTCATGGCCAAGCCGCACCAGACCTTGCCGGGCTGTAGCGGCCACATTCACCAAAGCCTGTCCGACGGCAAGACCAACCTGTTCTTCGACGCGAAGAATTCACGCAAGATGAGCAAGCTGTTCGAGAGCTACGTGGCCGGTCAGATCGCCTGCATGATGGAGTTTGGCCCCATGATCTGGCCCACCATCAACAGCTACAAGCGCCTGGTGGACGGCTACTGGGCGCCGGTCAAACCGACCTGGGGCATGGACAACCGCACCGCGAGCTTTCGCGTAATTGCTGGCAGCCCCAAAGCCAGCCGGCTGGAGACGCGTTGCCCCGGCGCTGACGTCAACCCCTACCTGGCCATGGCGGCGGTGATTGCGGCCGGGCTTGACGGGGTTGAGAAGGGTCTCAAGCTCACCACGCCCGCGATCACCGGCACCAACCAGGGGGCAGAGCACATTGCCCGCGCCCCGCGCACCCTGATCGAGACCACGCGCAACTTCCAGAAGTCTGCCATCGCCCGAGACTGGCTGGGCGACACCTTCGTGGATCACTTCGCCGCCACCCGTGACTGGGAGTGGCGTCAGTGGCTTGACGGCGTGACCGACTGGGAAATGAAACGTTATTTTGAGATTATTTGAGACATTGTGGGACAGACCAAAACTACACGAAGTGAGTATTGCTCTGTCCCCAACCGCTTGCGAGGATTTGCTAAAATCTGTTTCAATCAGATTGGATCAGATTTTCAGAAAAAACCCCTATGCACGCCGTGACCGCAACCGAATTCGCTCGCAACTTCAGCCAGATGCTTGATCAGGTCGAGCATCAAGGCATCACCATTTCCATCGTACGCAACCACAAGCAGGTGGCGGCCGTGGTGCCGCAGTTGCCCCGCCAAACGGCGATGGAGGCCTTTGGTGACTTGTACCGCCCGCTCGAAGGCACGGTCAAGGATGACTGGCTGGCCGACATCCAACGCGTTGGCAAATCGCTCAGGGGTGGCTTGACGGCCAAGGCACAAGATCCATGGCAGTGAAGAAGGCACCCTCTGGGTATCTGGTGGACACCTGCATTTGGGTGGAGGTGGAGCGCGGCCGTTTGTCGGCCGCGGACCTGGCCAGCATCATCGGTAGTGCGCCGGTTTATGGCTCACCGGTCTCGATTGCGGAACTGGCCCAGGCGGCAGAGTACCCGCCTGAGGAGCATGTGCGGCAACGTCGCCGCGCCACGGTGCAACGCTTGCGCGAGAAGGTGATATTGCCCATTGATGGCGCCACCGGCGAGGTTTTTGGCAAACTCGCCGTCGCACTGGTGCAGGCCGGTCGAGGGTCGCCCGCCCATCGGGTGCAAGACATCTGGCTGGCGGCCCAGGCGATCCAGCACAAGTTGCGACTCATTACCTACAACCGCAAAGACTTCGACGACGTGCCAAGCCTGGACCTCAAGGTCTTGCGGCACGCCGCTGGCGCCTGAGCGCCACGGCCAGTCATTTCCTTACCTGATTAGCAACAATGTTCAGCCAAGCTCACGTGGTGAGCCCCGCCCGGTCTAACCTGCACCCATCGTTCACTTTGGGGAGCAGTGCCATGGCCATGAACCGCATCCAGTTTCAACCCGGCTTGTCTATGCCGGAGTTCCTCAAGCTCTTTGCCACCGAGGCGCTTTGCTCGCAGGCGTTGGAGCAGGCGCGTTGGCCCGATGGTTTTCGTTGTCCAGACTGCGCCGGTGCTGCACACTGCGTCTTGCGCACTGGCACCCACAAGGTGTTTCAGTGCAACGCCTGTCGGCATCAAACCTCGCTGACCGCTGGCACCGTCTTTCAATCGACAAAGTTGCCTCTGACGACATGGTTTTTGGCGATTTACCTCATCAGCCAGGCCAAGACTGGCCTGTCGGCACTCTCGCTCAAACGCCATCTGGGGGTGAGCTATCCAACAGCCTGGTTGGTACACCACAAACTGATGCAAGCCATGACTGAGCGTGAAGCCCGCTATACGCTCAGTGGCAAAGTCCAGGTTGATGATGCTTATTTGGGCGGCGAGCGCAGCGGCGGCAAGGTCGGGCGTGGCTCTGAGAACAAGGTTGCCTTTGTAGCGGCCGTCTCCCTCACGGATGAGGGTCATCCTTTGCGTGTCAAGCTCAGCCCGGTGGCAGGTTTCAAACTCAAAGCCATTGCAGATTGGGCCAGTAAGAGTCTTGCTCCGGGCAGCACGGTCTACTCTGACGGCTTGGCTTGTTTCAGCGCGGTGACGCAAGCCGGCTGCACCCATGAATGCACCGTCGTGGCTGGACGTAAGCCCAAGGAGGTGCCAGAGTTGCAGTGGATCAACACGGTGCTGGGTAACCTCAAGACCAGTTTGAGCGGTAGTTATCACAGTTTCGGCTTTAGAAAATACGCCGAGCAATATCTGGGTGCCTTTGCCTACCGATTCAACCGCAGATTCGATCTCAAGACGCTGACCAAACGCCTGCTGGTAGCGGCCGCACAGTGCGCTCCGCACTCCCAGCGCTCGATTCGGATGGTGGCTGAACATTGTTGCTAATCAGGTTTCCTTAAGACGGACCTCTATGTACAGTTTCTCCTTTCCCACCCCCATCAGGTTCGGCGCTGGCGCGCGCAAATTGGTTGCAGCCCATCTGCTGGAGCAGGGGTTGAAGCGCCCGCTGATCGTGACCGACAAGGCGCTGGGCGCGCTGCCAGTGTTGTCGGAGTTCATCAGTCATTTGTCCGGCCTGGACGTGGCGGTGTTTTCCGGGGTGTTCGGCAACCCCACCTGCAGCCAGGTGATGGATGGCGCGGCGGCCTATAAGGCGCACAACGCCGATTGTGTGATTGGTTTTGGCGGCGGCGCCGCGCTGGACGTGGCCAAGGTTGTTGGCTTGGCCGCCACCCACGAGGGTGACATCCTGGAATACGTCTGGGACCACCCGCAGGTGCGGCCGATCGTCAATGCGCTGCCGTATTTTGTGGCCATGCCCACCACTTCGGGTACCGGCTCGGAAGTGGGGCGCTCCAGCGTGGTGAGCGAGAACGATACCCACCTCAAGCGTGTGGTGTTCAGCCCCAAGATTCTGGCCCGGATCGTGTTTGCCGACCCGGAACTGACACTGGGCCTGCCGGCTCATGTGACTGCGGCCACCGGCATGGATGCGCTTACGCACAACATCGAGAGCTACCTGTCGCCGGCCTACCACCCGCTGTGCGACGGCATTGCCCTGGAGGGTGCACGCATTGCGGCGGCAGCCTTGGTGACGGCGGTGAAGGAGCCGGGCAACCTCCAGGCGCGCAGTGACATGATGATGGCCTCGATGATGGGCGCCATCGCTTTCCAGAAGGACCTGGGCGCCGTGCACTCCTGCGCGCACGCCCTGGGGGCAGTGTGCGACCTGCACCATGGCCTGGCCAACGCCCTGATGATAGACACCGTGATGGCCTGGAACCTGGCCAGCGCACCAGCCAAGTTCGACGAGCTGGCCCATGTGTGTGGCGTGCTCGGTGGCGGTCGCGCACTGGTGCCCTGGCTGCGCGCGCTCAAGCGCAACGTGGGCATCACCGGCACCTTGGCGTCGCATGGCGTCAAGCCGGAGCACCTGGGGCGGCTGGTCGAAGTGGCCACCGCTGACATCTGCCACCAGACCAATCCGCGCCCTTGCACGGCAGCGGACTTTGAAGCCCTTTTCAAGGCGGCGATGTAATCGCCAGAGCGGGAGCGATTGATGACGGACCGTCTCAAGATTGGCATCAGCGCCTGCTTTCTTTACCCCGATCCGGCGCGCTCGGCTTTCGCCAAGAAGACCTTGCAGTATGTCGAGCAATCGGTGCCGCACTGGGTGATGTCGGGCGGCGCGCTGCCGGTGATGATCCCTTCGCCCGTTGGGGATGTCACCGGTGCCAAGCACTTCACCGGCGAGGGCGATGGTGTGGGCCTGGCCGATTACGCGCAGTGGCTCGACGGCCTGGTGTTACACGGTGGCGCTGACCTGTGGCCAGGCAGTTACCAGGAGGAGCCGATCGACGCCCGGTGGCAAGGCGACGCGGGACGTGATAAGTACGAGATCGCGCTGGTCAACGCCTTCGTGGCGGCGGGCAAGCCAGTATTTGGTATCTGCCGGGGCATGCAACTGATCAACGTGGCTTTTGGCGGCACGCTGGTGCAGGACATCCCGACCCAACGCCCGGATGCACTAACGCACCGCGACGCGGACGTGTACGACCAGAACTTTCACACCGTGAACTTGGTGCCCGATACGCGGCTCGCTTCCTTGCTCGGTGGCGCGAGCAACAAGATCAACAGCGTGCACCACCAGTGCGTCAAGGATCTGGCACCCAACTTTGTAGTGGAAGCGCGTTGCCCTGACGACGGTACCGTGGAGGCGATTCGCCACAGTGGCCCCGCCTGGGTGGCCGGCGTGCAGTGGCACCCGGAGTTCCACAGGCTGGAGTACGGCACGCTCGATGACGCGCCGATCCTGGCAGACTTTCTTGCCGCAGCCCGCGCCAGCCGGCCAGTTTGAGCCTCGACACGCCGCACCCGAACTAACTCTTGCAAGGCAATCCCATGAATCCACTGCTTGTTCACAACCCCGCCACCGGCGAACTGATTGCCACCTTGCCGGTGGACGATGACAACTCGGTCGCCGCCAAGGCGGTGCGCGCGCGTGCCGCGCTGCCCGGCTGGCGCGCCACGCCGATGGTGGAGCGCGAGGCCTGCATCGCGCGCTTCGCGGCACTGGTCAAGGCCCAGATCGAACCGTTGGCGGCGGTGATGACCCGCGAGACCGGCAAGCCAATTCAGATGTCGCGCAACGAGCTCAATGGCTTTCTGGGTCGCATTGACTTTTTTCTTTCCCAGGCCGAGTCCTGCGTGAAAACCGAGACCGTGTTCGACGACGGCAGCATGACCGAGCGCATCGAGCACACCCCGCTCGGTCTGGTGGCCAACATCTCAGCCTGGAACTACCCCTGGTTTGTCGGTGGCAATGTCTTTGTTCCCGCGCTGCTGACTGGCAATGTAGTGCTGTACAAACCCTCGGAGTTTGCCACCCTGAGTGGCCTGGAGATGGCGCGCCTGTTGCATGGGGCCGGTGTGCCGTCCGATGTGTTCATCCCACTGGTGGGGGGTGGCTCGGTCGGTGCGGCCCTGATGGAGCAGGAGATTGACGGTCTGTTCTTTACCGGTTCGCACGCCACCGGCGTGCGCATTGCCCGCATCCTGGGGCCGCGCATGGTCAAGCTGCAGCTCGAACTGGGTGGCAAGGACCCAACCTATGTGTGTGAAGACGCCGCTGTCAAGAACGCTGCCCAGTCCCTGGCCGACGGTGCCATGTACAACACCGGGCAAAGTTGCTGCTCGGTCGAGCGTGTTTATGTGCACGCCAGCATTTACGACGCGTTTGTGGCGCATTTTGTTGAGACCGTCAAGGGCTTCAAAATCGGCGATCCGATGTTGGACGACACCTATATCGGCGCCATCACCCGCGCACCGCAGCTCGATGTGCTGGATGCTCAAGTGGCCGACGCCCTGGCCAAGGGCGCCACGCTGCTGTGCGGCGGCAAACGCCTGAGCGGCCCTGGCAATGGCTACGAGCCCACTGTGTTCAGCGATGTCAACCATTCCATGGAGTTGATGCGCGAAGAGTCCTTCGGCCCGATCATTGGCATCCAGAAAGTCACCAGCGACGAGGAAGCGGTGCACCTTATGAACGACACCCGCTACGGCCTCACCGCCGGCGTCTTCACGCCGAACCGCGAACGCGCCGAGAAGCTGTTGGCCCAGATCAACGCTGGCAGCGTCTACTGGAACTGCTGCGACCGCGTCAGCCCACGCCTGCCCTGGAGCGGTTACGGCGACTCCGGCATCGGCCTGACCCTCTCGACCTACGGCATCCAGACTTTCACCCGGCCCAAGGCCTGGCATTTGCGCGAGCCTTGAACGTGCGCCACATAGTGGCACGCTTGTCGTCGGCGACGCTGTGTTCGGTGGCGAACCGGCACGGGTGGCTTGCAATCACACGGTCTCACTCACGCTCAAGCCAGTGTGGTCAGCCGAGAAGGCACCCACAGTGCGCCGTACGTGAGTCGCACTGTGCCGTCGCGCACGCGTTGTTGTAGCCAGAGATTTGCCGTTTGGCGCGAGACATCGGCCAACGTGGCCAATTCTGATTGCGTGGCCTTGAGCTTGTACCAACCGATGACCGGGCGGGCCATCTCGCTGGCAGTGCCGCCGACGAACATGTTTACCAGCGTGCCGGCTGCGTTGTCGCCCCGCTCGACCAACAGTTGTTCCAGCGCCAGGCCCAGCCGTTCTGAGGCTGTTCCATGGCGCGCCGCTGCCAGCAGCCGCAGGGTACCGCCATAGCGGTCGGCAAAGTGGGTCATCAAGGCCCGTGCGAAACCGGGTGCTTCGTCCATCAGGATGGTGTAGGCAGACTGACCGATCACGAGCACGTGACTGGGTCGAGTTGCGAGCGCTTCATAGCGGCTGGCTTGCCGACTGGCGAATGCCGCCAGACCGAACAGTCTTGGCGGTGTCACGCGCTCGATTACCGAGACGGCACCGTCGATCGCGGTGAAGCGGGCCTCGACCTCACCCTTGAGCACGGCATAGAACGCGTCGACGTGTTGACCCTGCGCGAACAGCACGCCGCCAGTGGCCAAACGCCGTACCCGCAGCAATGGCAGCAGGCGGCACCACTGTTGGAGGTTGGGCGGCGGGCAAGGCGCGGCGCGCAGCAAGGTGGTCTCCAGGGCAAGGCGCAGATCGATGGCCATGGTCAATTGTCGGCGATCCGACACTGTGTCGGTCCGTGCCACATTAAGCTTGTGTCATGACACATGCTCCAGACTTCCAAGCGCTACAGGTCCTGGCCGATGAATGGCGACGATTTGCGGACGCGGAGTGCACCCAGGATCCGCTCTACGTGGCGATCTGTCGCGTGGTGGCCCAGTCGCCTGACTTGCTCAAGTTGTGCCTGCTGACCCGGCCGGAGCAGCGACGCCCCAATTTGCTGCTGGCGGCCATTCACGAGCGCGTATTGGCGGGCGTGTCGCATGGGCTGTGTGATTACTTTCCGAGTGTTGGCGGCCAGCGCGCCGTCGATGCCGACTTGTCCGCCGTGCTGCACGATTTCGTGGCGCTTCAACAGCGGCAAATTGAGTCGCATCTTCGCACTCGCCATACGCAGACCAACGAGATCGGGCGTTGTGCGGTGCTCTGGCCGGTGCTTGCGCACATCGCTCAAGCGCATCACGGCGCGCCGCTGGCCTTGATGGACCTTGGCAGCAGCGCCGGGCTGAATCTGGGGGTGGATGCCTACACCCTGTGTTACCAGCGTGAAGGCAGAGAACAGGTGGTTGGCAGTAAGCCCCAGCCCGAGGTGCCGCAGTTGCCCTGTCACTTGCGAGGCGAAGGCAACCCGCTTGAGGGCCTGACGGTCGTGGACGGCGGGTGGCGTCTGGCGCACCGTTGGGGACTCGATCCGATGCCGGTGGACGTGCACGACACCGACGCCACCCGCTGGTTACATGCCTGCGTCTGGCCGTGTGATACGTTGCGCCAGCAACGCTTGCGCTTGGCGCTGCGAATGGCTCGCGAGCACGGTTGGCGGGTTCTGAGGACCACCACCTCCAGTGTTGATTGCGTGGGCGCCTGGCTCGATGGGCTGCCGCAGGGCGTGCAACCGGTGGTGTTGAACAGTTGGGTTCTTTGTTACCTCAGCGACGCCGAGCGGGCGCACCATGAGTGCGTGATGAATACGCTGGTGCGCGAGCGCGGGGTGGTGTGGGTATCGGCCGAGACGCCTTGCCTGCGCCCATCGGGCTTGGCGCTGCCCGAGACGCAGCCGTTTGATTCCAGCGGCGTCACGTTGTGGTGTGAGGTCAGCACCGTCAACCGCGCGGTGCGCCAGCGTGCGCTGGCGTGGTCGCATCCGCACGGTGCCTGGCTGCAATGGCTGCGTTAAGCTGAAGTTCCTCCCCAAAAAATGCGAGTTTTCCCTCTGAATCACCCGGATTTTTTGCTTCCACGTTCTGTCTACATTTTGATCTGACCGATCAATTCGAGTGCACGCTTTTGCTTGTCGCTCGGCGTCGTTGTGAT
>JAUXWC010000155.1 GCA_030685025.1 Rhodoferax sp. | reverse complement strand
CTAGCCTGGATTTCCACGCACCGAGTTCTCCCTAAGCACGCTTTGCACTGAGCTCCGCGTGGTCGGTTGGCAGCGCTGCGCGTTTGCGCCGTCTCGCCTCTGTCCTGGTGGCGCTCGCCGCCTTGAATGGCTGCTCGCCGTGGGCCCCTGAGGTTAGTGAATACGGTGTTGTGAACAAGTGATTTGTCACTGGCTGTTTGTTTCACGCTGCCTGTCGTATTCGGCGCTCCTTGCATGATCTCATCCACTTCTTCCCTATACGGATCATCTGTTGCGGCGTTGCGGCGTTGCTTTTTGACACCACGACGCTTGACACGATTTGCCAATGTAGTACTGTTATAGTGTGTCTAACAGACAACCATTTAACATAAGCGAGCCGCAGCGCTTCTTCCTCGAACCGTCTTCACCCAAGCAACGCCAGTACGAGGCACTGCGCGCTTACTTCGTCGAACACATCCCCTCCGCCGAGGTCGCCCGCACCTTTGGCTACACGCCTGGCTCCTTCCAGGTGCTGTGCCATCACTTCCGCCGCCAGGCTGAGCCTGAGTTCTTCGTCGCCTCCCGTCCCGGCCCTCGTCACCAACCCAAGAAGTCCGCCGCCCACGACTTGATCGTCGAGCTGCGCAAGGCCAATCACTCGGTCTACGAGATCAGTCAAGCGCTCAAGGAGCGCTCGCTCGCGCTCAGCCCCACCGCTGTGCGCGAAGTTCTCAAGGCCGAGGGCTTCGCCGCGCTGCCTCGGCGCCTGGACGAGGAACGGCCCGTGCGAGTGGGGCCCACCGTCGAGGCGGTTGCCGATGCGCGTCGCTTCTCGCTGGCCCCGCGCAGCTTCCCCACGCGCTGTGGCGGTCTGTTCTTGTTCCTGCCCCTGCTGGCCGGCCTGGACCTGGACGCACTGGCCAAGCTCAGCCGCTTGCCCGGCTCCAAGATGATCCCCGCGGCCCACGCCCTGCGTTCGTGCCTGGCCTTGAAGCTGTGGTCATTGGAGCGCAAGAGCCACGTCATGTCGCTGGTGGCCGACCCTGGGCTGGCACTGTTCGCCGGTCTGAACGCCATCCCCAAGAAGAGCTTCCTGTCAGAGGCGGCCAGCCGTGTCTCGCACGAGCAAACCCTGGCCCTTCTGGCCGCCTTCCATCACCAGACTTCGGGCGACAAACTGTTGCCAGCGCAGTCGTTCAACCTGGACTTCCACTCGGTGCCTTACCACGGCGAGCACCCTGTAGTGGAGCGCCACTACGTCTCGATGCGCAGCCGCCGCCAGTCCAGCATCCTGACCTTCATGGCCCAGGACGCCGACGGTCAAGCCTTTTGCTACGCCAACGCCGATCTGCGCAAGGGCGAGCAAGCCGACGAGGTACTGCGCTTCATCGACTTCTGGCAGCGCCATCACGGCGCGCTGCCCAAGCACCTGGTGTTCGATTCGCAGTTGACGACCTACGCCAATCTGGCGCGTATCGACGAGATGGGGATCAAGTTCATGACGCTGCGTCGGCGCTCACCGGCACTGCTCAAGGAGATCGCCTTGCTGCCTCGTTCAGCCTGGCGACGCATCGAGCTGGACGTGCCCACGCGCAAGTACCGCACGCCGCGCGTGGTCGAACAAAGCGCCACCGTGGCGGGCAAGAAGTTGCGCCAGCTGTTCATCCAGGACCTCGGTCACGATGAGCCCACGATCCTGCTGACCAACGATCAGCGCAGCTCGCTGCCCGCGCTCATCACCCGCTACGCCAGGCGCATGCTCATCGAGAACGCGCTGTCCGACGCCGTGCGCTTCTTCCACATGGATGCGCTGTCCTCGGCAGTCGGGCTGAAGGTCGACTTCGACATGACCCTGCTGGTCATTGCCAGCGGTCTGTACCGACTGCTGGCACGCCAGATGCGCGGCTACGCCGACGCCCAGTCGCGTACCATCTTCCGTGACCTCATCGACATGCCCGCCACCGTGACCATCACCGGCAGCGCCGTCAATGTGCACTTCCACCGCCGTGCCCACCTGCCCATCGTGGTCGACTCGGCCCTGTTCAAAACACCGGTCAACATCCCCTGGTGGAACGGTCTGCCACTCATCATGAGCGCGTGACCGGCGCCCGCGCGAGGCCTCAGGGCTTAGGCGAATTTTGCTGCGTGGAAATCCAGGCTAGTGGTCCGGCGCGAAGAGCGCCGGAAGCTGATCGGTTTTGTCTACAGACAGCGCGCCGGTCATCAAGCCCCCTTAACGGAAAGCGTTTATCCGACGCCCCACCGAAGCTGGCCAGACGCACCGTTGCCGATGGCGTCGGATAAACCTCGTTGGACTGAACCGCCGCTGGGTGGCGGGGTGCGGGGCTGTTGGGGAATGTAAGGCTCAGCAGCCCGATTGGGCAACGTCGCAGTGGCGGCGGTTGGCGCCGGCGGCGTGCCGGGACTGCGCGGTCGAGGCGGGCGTGTGGTTCGGGCGGCATGTTCGGTGTGCGCGGTGGGCCACAAGGCGGCGAGCAAGGCGGCAGGCGTGAGCACATCCGTTGCCGTGTCCAGGACGGCAGTTGATAGTCCAAAAGATGTGCGCGCCGCGGATCACGGCGGCCCGCGACAGTTGGCGATGGCGTCGTGCCCGCCGGCGCGCTGGGCCGGCAGTATCGCGGTGGTGCGCCACTGGCCCAGCTTGCAGTGCGGGCAGCAGGCGATGTCGATGGCGGCCACGCGCTTGAGGAAGGCGGCCGCATCCTCGCGAGCTTGCTCGTTGGCTGCGGGCATGGCCAGGGCGGCGCGAGCCGCTGCCAACTTCTCGGCCTTGAGCGCCGGGCTGAGCAGCCCGTAGTGGCGGATGCGTTTGAAGCCTGCCGGCAAGACGTGCTGCAGGAAGCGCGCGATGAAGGTCTGGCCGTCGATCAAGACGGTGCGCTTGCCGCCGTGGTTGTCGGCGCGCACCCGCAGGCGCACGCCGATGGCATCGATGCCAACGATGCGCTCGTTGGAGATGGCCACGCGGTGCGTGTAGCGCGACAGGTAGTCCAGCACCACCTCGGGCCCGGCCAGGGGCGTCTTGGCGTAGACCACCCAGTCGTGGCGCTTGAGATCGACGAGGCGGGCCTGACGATCGGCATCGGTGCGCGCTGGATCGAGCGCCAGTTCGCCGTGCTCGGCTGCGTGTTGCAGGGCATCGAGGAACTTGCCGCGCAACACTTTGGACAAGGCATGCACCGGGAAGAGGAAGGTCGGGCTGCGCTTGGGAACGCACCACTGATGCTGGCCGTCCAACCCGCCACAGGCCATCAGCGCGTGCACGTGGATGTGGCGGCGGAGGTCCTGCGTCCAGGTGTGCAGAACCAAGGTGAACGCCGGCGTGGCGCCCAGCCAGCGGGGGTTGGCGGCGAACTCGGTAAGCGTGGCCGCGGCGCACTGCATCAAGGTGCGGTAGACCCAACGGGGGTGGAATTGCGCCAGGCTGTTGAGCGCATGTGGCAGCGTGAAGACGAGGTGGCAGTACGGAACGGGCAGCAACTCGGCCAGTTGGGCCTGCCGCCAGGCATCCCGGGCGCCGCTCTGGCATTGCGGGCAATGCCGGTTCCTGCAGGAATGGAACAGCCGCTGCTCACGCCCACACTGGTCGCACTGCTGCACCTTGCCGCCCAGCGCCGGCGTGCGGCAGGCGACGATGGCTCGCCAGGCACGTGCCTGAGCCGTGCTCAGATCGTGCTGGCCCAGGTAGGCCGGGCCGAAGGTGCGCAGCACCTCGGCCAACGTGGCGCTCACCGACGCGGCGGCTCAGTGCCGGGGTTGCGGTGGCGACGGAGGTGGCGACTTGGGCAACTGCGACAGCAGGGCCAGCGCGTTGCCGCCGGCACTGTGACCGGGGCGCGCCATGCGCAGATAGCGGCTGGTGGTGCTGAGCTGTGCGTGGCCGAGCAGCTTGCTCACACCGTGCAGGTCCACGCCGGCCTCCAGAAGATGCGTGGCAAAGCAATGGCGCAGGGTGTGGATGCCGCCGACCTTGGTGATGCCGGCGGCGTCACGAGCGAGGTAGTAGTAGCGCTGGCCGCTGGACCGATCGATGGCACGCGCCGGGTTGGAGCGCGAGGGGAACAGCCAGTCCGAGCCCTTGGCCTGGGCACGACAGGTGCGCCAATACAGCCGCAAGTCGTCGAGCAGTTCGGCGGTCAGCAGCGCGTAGCGGTCCTGAGCGCCCTTGCCCTGGATGACGCGGATGCACATGCGGTCCGGGGCCGAGTCGATGTCGCATCCGCGCAGCTGACACAGCTCGCTCAGGCGCAGGCCGCTGGCATAAGCCAGCGTCAGGAAGGTCCTGGCCTTGAGCGACATCGGTGCGGCCAGCAGCGCGGCCACCTCGGCGCGGGAAAGCACTTCGGGCAGCCGTTGCGGGTTGCGGCCCATGGGGATCTGCGCTCGACGCCGATCCTGGCCCAGCACGTCGCAGACGAGGAAACGCATCGCGCAAGAGATGATGTTGACGGTGGATCGGGATCGTTGCCGTTCCTGCAGCAGGTACAGCAAGTACGCCTGAACCTGCTCGTCGGTCAGCAGTGCCGGGCTGAGATGGTGGTATCGGGCCATCTGCCCGACGGCGGACAGGTAGGTCTCCTGGGTGCGCGCAGCAAAGCCGCGCAACACCATCGCATCAATCATGCGTTGGCGCAGCGGTGTCATGGTCGTCTCCGAGATCCGGGGAACAGTCCCCGGGACCAAGGTACGACTTACTGCTGCACCCACAGTCGGGCCGCGCCACCACCGCGTTAGCGGTTTAGTTCAACGTCCTTTATCAAGCATGAAGTCCAAGAAGAAAGGGCAGGATGCGATCCTGCCCTGGGGGTTGTCGCCTGACTGCGCAGCAGCCCGATTCCACTCGGCCTGGCGCGCAGGCCCCATCGCGGGGCTGCTCCGCCTAAAGGTCAAACCTCTTGCAGTCAAAGGGGTCGACGAACGGACTGCCATCGAGAACAAGCTGGAAGCCCTGCGCCTTTGCCTGCTCGACTTCCGACTCGGCGACGCTGACGGCGACGGCCAAGTCAGGCCCGCCGACTGTGCCACCCCAGGAGGGAGCCCACCTTGTGCAGTAGAGCAAAGATGCTGACGGCGCCGCCGCCTGCAATGCTTGGACTGCCTTACGCGCGGCGCCGCCCTCAGGCATTGTCTCGAACGTAGTAGCACCGTCCTTGATGACGAATCCCTGGGGTTCCAGCGGCTTGGCCATCGTCACGTAAGAGGTATTGCTGCCGCCACACGCGACCAAAGTAGTCGCGATCACTGCCGGTATCCAGGCGCTCCTGAGCTTCATGTCGTGGTCCTTTCGATTGTGCTTGCAGTAAGAGGTCAGAACAGGGCGGGCAGCCTGATTCGCTTGACCTGATACGTCTGACTGGGTGGGCAGGGGCTAACGCTGCAGGTATCGACGCTGACGTTGTTCGAAGCGTCGGCCGTGACAGAAGTGAGCCAAACCGAGATGTTGTCCACGATGTTGCCGGTTGGCCAGGTCTGTGGGTTGTTCACCGCGTAGGACTTGGCCGCGGCATACAGGCCTGCCACGTGCGGCGCAGCCATCGATGTCCCGCCCAAAGTCGTAAACGGCACAGGCTGACCATTGCTCGTGTACCCCGGAGGTAGCGACGAGTTCACTGAATACCCCGGAGCCGCCCAGATGTACTCGCCTGGGAAGTTGGCTGGGTTCACAGCGTTGGCGGCGGGCGAGATGGTGGTGCCGACCCCGTCGTTGTTGACGGCCGTCACCTTGATTACTCGCGGCAGGCAGGCGGGTGCACGCATGCCCGTCTTGTTGCTGTCGTTTCCCGTTGCTGCCACCACCGGGATCCCCATGTTGTGAATCGTGCTGATGGCAGCCGCAATTCCGGAGTACCCTGCCCACGTGCCACAGGGGCCGGTGGCGAAACCGCTGTTGGAGGGGTTAGCGAAGTAATCGGCCGCGCCCGCAAATCGCCCGAAAGTCACTCTGGAAATCTCCTTTCAAATCAACTACTTGGAGGGAGTGACTTAAGAGTTCCACCCAGGCTCATGTTCACGACAAATGGGCTCGCCGGAGAGCCGGGGGCGTTTTGAACCACAGCTTGCAACGCCAGCAGTAGATCCTCCGTGAAGTAAGTTGGCGCGACCGCGTTGGTCGGGCTGTACGAAAACACCTGCAACCCGATGATGTTGGCGTCTGGGGCCACGCCTTGCACCCCCGGCGGCGCGCCCGCATAAGAGCGGCCCGCAGCGATACCGGCCACGTGCGTGCCGTGAAGGCATCCCGTGGTCGCGTTTCCCGTGCAACGAGCATAAGGCGGTTGGCTCGCGCCGACCGTGCCCAGCGCGCTGTCCCCGTCTGCGTTGGGAGTTGGGCAGACGGTGATGTAGTTGTTGCCGCCACTCACGCCAGTGGTTCCCCAGCAGCCTTCGAATGACACACGAGATACGCCAGCAGCATCGCGTAGGAACGGCGTGTCGCGTTCGACACTCGAATCAATGACGATGATGCTTTGTCCTGCGCCTCGAACGTAGCTCGGCGCTGGCGGTCCCCAGAACTGGGTCACGTTCATTGTTGGTGTGCTGGTGTTCAACAGCAGCTCGCCAAGGGCTTGGTTCAGACCGATGTGCAGGATGCGGGCGTCGGTCAAACCGATCAGCCGTTCGATTTCCGCCGGTGTCAAGGTCGCGGCGAAGACGCCGAACTCGGGGATCATCCATGCCCAACCGGCGATTCCCACCGAAGCAGCCACTTCACGGAGGATCCCCTCGGCCGATGCCGAGATGCCCATGGCGGCCGCGTTGCTCATGCGCCTGTTCTCCAACGGCATGCGCAGCGTCACGATCACGCGCACGCTTTCGCCGGAGGAGATGGCGCTCACGACTTCGCGACCTATGGTTCGCTCCCGTTTATCCGCAAAGCCGACAGGCAGCAGACCAAGCACGGCATCGCTGTGGGCCAGGGCAACGAACCCCTCCCGATTGACGCGCACGGTGAAGCCATCCTGCGAACTGGCGGTCGCCCCTGTCTGGGCCTTTACCTCGGCAGTTGCCGCGGCACGATTGAGCAGTTGTTTGTTGCCGAGTTCCGCGAGAATGCGTTGGGACTGCTGCGAGTATGCAGAGGCGAATTCGGATGCGCCCTTGAGCGACAGCGCGCCGGTGCGGTCTTGGTGGTACTGCAAGCCATCGACGGCGGGGATGACGCGGAGGTCAACGAACCCGGCCTTGTCGAGTTGCGCGCGCACATTGGCCAGGCGGCCGTCGGATTGATCCATGTGCAGACGGCGCTCAGCGGACGGGTCCCGCTGGAATGACAAGGCACTCTTGCTACGCGACAAGATGTCGAGGCCGGCTCGTGTCGCGTACAGGCCGATCTGACCAAGACCACTATCCCAGCGGCCAACCCGCCATGCTTCGCTACCGAGCTCTGAGGCGAGCTGGTCGCGCAGAAGCTGAAGCTTCGCACGGGTATTCGCGCCGTCAGTGGCCAAGCGGCCCAACGTGACATTGTCCAGATTGACCAGGACGGCGGCCGCACCGTTTCTGTCGGCTTCGGCCTTTAGCGCCGAGAGTTCAGCCGGGTCCGAGGTTGCCGCGAGTGCGGCGATCGGGGCGACACAGATGATCGCGCCCGCGAGCGCGAAACGAAAGATCGACATAACTCAAGAGTACCGAGTTCTGCCTATCCGGCGAGCCGGAACATGTCCATTCGATCGGGGTCTTGCCGATCGACGATGAATTTCGCGAGGCAACTGTGCTGAGCGCAAGTCATCAGAAATGTTGGCAGGGTGTGGCGCAG
>JAUXWC010000152.1 GCA_030685025.1 Rhodoferax sp. | reverse complement strand
GCGCGGGAGAAGAACCCAGCGCGCTGGTCAGGCAGCACACGCAACTGGTCGCCCATCGGTGCGGTCACGCTGAACCCCGAACGTGACTGCGTCATCAAGGCGCATTTGGGTTGCAACGATATTCAGCGGTTGGCCGCATGAATGAGGCGACAAGTAGCTTGACACGCGCCGCCGGCCACGCCATGCCATCGCCAGCCAAGCGACCACCCCCAAAAGCCCCGCTATCGCACAAAGCTCATACACCGCGTCGTGCGTGACCAGGCCCAGCAAAGAATTCGCCCCTGAGAAGGGTAACAATGGGCGAATGTCATGGTGGATCAGGCTGTCGAGAGCCACATGACTCAAGGTGCCGAAGAGCGCACCCGTGATCACAGCGGCCTTTGACACAACTTCGGACTGCACCAGCCAAGACAGCTTGTGGTAAGTGACCTCCTTGTTCCATCTTTTCAGCAAGTAGCTGCAGATACTTGGCGCGATGAGCATCACCAGAGACGCGATGACCAGGGCGCCGAGGACGGTGTGCGTGGGGCCGTGCAGAACGTCAGCGCCGGTCAGCATGCCGACGCCGGGCTCAATGTCCATTGCGACCTGAGCCAGGCCGAACGTGATCACGCTGAAGTGTCGGTTGAGTCCCGGCTTCACAATGAGCGCGACACCCATGTGGAATGGCGTAAAAGGCAATTTCAATCTCCCAATTCAACTTTGCGAAACGCTCCGATTGAATCGAAGATCTTCTTCAGTGCCGACGCATCAATAGTAGCTGAACGTCGGCAACTTGATCGAATCAGCACAATCTTTCTGAAGCCAACTGGAAACAGGGCAGGAGGCACCACGATGGGTGAAATAAACCTGCAATACAGTATCCGGAAGCGGTCAAGAATGGCCGGTATCTGGAAGTCCAAATCCATGATTTGATTTTCCATCCGATGGATCTTCGCAGGCAACGCACAAACGGGTCGGATGAGCCGACGCGCTTGACGGAGACCTGCTGTCGGGCACGGTTTTCCGTTGGTAGGCAGAGAACATTGATGTCTGCAAAGGAGCCTAACGTAGACCCGCAGTGCACGGGGGGAGCTGACGGTCACGAATGACAGTCATCTTGCGACCGCTTCGCTTTCCAATGCTTCAGCGGAGAATTCGCTATCCATACTTCATTCGGGCTGCAATGCTTGGCGCTCCCAAAGAAAATACATGTCGACGCCGACGTCAAATTGACCCAGGGGCCGAATCTGGACTGACCCACTACCATCGGGCTCTGACCCACATGGGTCAACGACTTCGGAGGTATTGGGGTGGGTCATTGAACATCGGCGCGAGGGTCAAAATTGGACCGGCGCTTACACATAGAGGTTTTGTCTACACCAGGGTCACTGGCGATAGTGCTTCGCATTTAGCAGGCGCAGTTGCCGACAAAGCGTACAGCTCGTCGTAGAAGTTTGGCCGAGAAATCTGGGACAGGAACTTGCGGCTCACAAGATCGTCGCCATAGTACTTGAGCAAGTTACCGTACATGACCGGCAAGACTTCGGTGATGAATCTGAGCATCAGCTCGTCAGGCATGCTCAATAGCACCATCTCGAGATCCCTAGCCTGCATCTTGTCTCGCTCGACGACTTCAGAAAATACCGGGCCAAAATCGACGTTCGCTAACACCAGCTTTTCAGAAACGAGCCAACCCAGCTGTTTGCTAGCAGCGAGTAGCGCCAGGAAGTTTGGAGCGCTGAGCGGCAAGTTCTTGTGCGCACGGTAGAACGACACCACCAGTTCGTGCAACCGCGCCTCGACCTCGTTCCTCTCAAGAATGTATTTGAGATGTGGGAGGATCTTGTTGGCTCGGGCTGTTTCGGTAAACAGTTGGTCATCGGGCCAAATGACGTTTCGGCTCGCGGCCATGATGTGCTCGTCTTTGTGCTGGAGCAGGTGGATGTGCTCGTGCGAGATCATTGAAGCCGCGTCCAACCCTGCTGTGGCGACACGTCTCACCTTGATAACAATCTCGTATTCCTCTCTGCGAATAGGCGCGAAAAAACCGAACGAATTCATTCCTTTAGGGGTCATCCGAATGAAATTTAGGGAGCTTGCCAGAAATATCGCGCCCAACCCGATCCACATGAGCACCTTCTTGCGGATCCCTGTGGGTCCCCTGAAGAACTTCAAAGCGAGGACGTCAGCCATGTGATTCCTGATGGTTGGCGACAGAGAATCCACGTCTGCGGCACCTTCTACTAGTCGCTTCATCATGACTGCAGAGTGAATATGCTCGCCAATGCCGCGCACCCTCACGGTCGTGAAGTGTCCAGGCAAGCCATTACCGCCCAGTGGTTTGGGTGGAAAGTCTCCAAAGTCTTCTCTCAGTTGGCATTCAGAAGCCATCACCTCAGTCGAATAGAAATAGCGGAAAGTTCGGTTAAGCAGTTTCACAGATAAAGATGGAAGCGGCGGTATTAACCGCCTTGTTGTAGACCGGTCGACTGTCAGCGAGTGACAGTCCTGAGAGGCAGCATTCACATTGTCGACCGAGATCCAGCCGCCAACGTGTCTTGATCGAAAACGCCCCGCACTGATGGCAAATCCGATGACTAGGGCTTCACAGCAGCGTCCTTACGCACTTTCCTTTGACGGAGCCAATCCAAAAGAAATGCACCTAAGCCAATCAGCAGGCATACACACTGAGAACACCACCGGCAATGTCGGAGTAGAACGGATTGCCTGCGAGCCAGGGCATGAATGGTTGCACATCGGAATGCACAAACATATCCAGTACGACATGCGTCAGTGTTCCAAGCATGGCACCCATCCGCCATGCTCTGGATCGGAATCCGAATAGGCCCAATACAGCGCCTATGACCAATGCTCCGGCAAGGGTATGACTGAAGGTAGAGTGCATTGCGTCTACCGGCATTGGCCCACCCATCTCATGTTGCTTCATCTCAAGTAGATGGAACAAGATCGGGATGTCTGCAAGGATATTGGCGATGACGAATGCTGTGATGCTGATCTTTGTAGGGAGGACCCTATTGATCACCGGAATGAGCCCGAAGTGAAGTGGTGTGATGGGCACTGTGGCTCCAGGTTATTGCGGCACGATCTTGAAGTCTTCCAAGGTCTTGCCTTCTGCAAACGTTTTGATAGCCCAATCAGGTTTGCGACCTCGACCGCCTGACCAGAGTTGTCCTTCTCGCAGCGCGGGATTGAAGATGACTTCGCTGGCCGCCTACCGCCTACTTTCTCGGCGACACAGTCCTGCTCTTTGCCAGAACATACGCCTCCGAGAAACTGGGTGTTGGCGCCGACGTCAAATTGACCCAGGCTGCCAATACTACGTGACCGAGCGAGATGTTCCTGCAATCGTTGATGGATGCGGGATGGCGCACGGTGATGGTGGGTCAGTCAAAAGTCGGCACGTGGGTCAAAATCGCGTCGGCGCCTACACCCATCCCCTCGAAAAGGTAAACCGAGCGGATTGCCCCTCTCAGGGCTGGGTGAGTTTTGATCATGTAGGCGCCTGGTGGGCGTCTTTTACCGATGCTTCAACTATTGATAACCTATTTTATCGGTAGTAAAGTTGCGAGGCGAAGACCCGAGGTGTATCTTGGTTGTATCGATCAAGAAAAGGAGCCTGTCATGGCTAGCCGTCCGCCTGCTGAATCAAATGAGTTCGGTCACTTCAAGAATGAATGGTTGTCGTTCACTTTGTATGCGATCCGCGAAGCCCGGCGTGCGTTCGAGGCTGCGGTCTCCAGCAAATGGATGGCTTTGTGGATTACTTCTGTGGCACTGGGGTCCTCAGCATCATGGCAACTCATCAAGACGCACTTGTTCCGCTGACCGACACCCGGCTTTCGATGGCGCAATATCAGCGCCTGGCGCAAGTCCCGCCCGAAGCCCAGTGGTTCGCCAACCTGGACAGCTACCAGACTCGGCGCGCGTACGAGAACGACATCCGCGCGTTCATGAAGTTCGCGGGCATTGTCCAGCCCGAGGAATTCCGGACCGTGGCCCGTGGCCACGTGCTGGCCTGGCGTGCCGATTTGGAGCGCCAAGGCCTGGCCGGCGCCACCATCCGGCGCAAGCTGGCGGCCCTGGCATCGCTTTTTGAATATTTGTGCAATGCCAACGCGGTGACCCACAACCCGGTCAAGGGCGTCAAGCGGCCCAAGGTGGACAGCTACGAGGGCAAAACGCCAGCGCTGGGCGATCTGCAGGCGCGCCAGCTCCTTGATGCACCTCGCGGCGACACCTTGAAGGGCAAGCGGGACCGGGCGATTCTGTCGGTCCTGCTGTATCACGCGCTGCGGCGCGAGGAACTGACGAAATTGTTGGTGAAGGACTTCAACCAGGAGCGCCGCGGGGTTCCACATCTACGCGTGCAGGGTAAGGGCGGCAAGTTGCGCTACATCCCGACTCATCCGAACACGTTGCGCCTGGTGGCGGAGTATCTCCAGGAGGCTGGCCATGGGCCGGAGCTGGACGGGCCGTTGTTCCGGCCGATGCGGTCACTGGCCGGGGCGGTGGCCACGGCGCTGACGCCGGGTGGGGTTTATTCCGAGGTGGTGGTGCGGTACATGAAACAAGTCGGCATCACGGGCGACAACATGGGGCCGCATGCGCTGCGCGCGACGGCCGCCACCAGCGCGCTGGAGCACAACGCCGATATCGCCAAGGTGCAGGAATGGCTGGGGCACGCCAATATCAGCACGACTCGGGTTTATGACCGGCGCAGCTCCAAGCCGGAGGAATCGCCGACGTTTCGGGTGGCCTATTAGGGCCCGCCCTTCACAGTCGCCCGAATTGCTCGTCATCAGCCTGCACTTGCTGTAACCGGTCGCTGACGTGTGGGCGCCGACGCGATCTTGACCCAGGCTGCCGACTTTTGACTGACCCACCATGACGGAGCCCCAGCCCGCCCGCGGCAACGATTTCAGGGACCCCTGGCGGGGTCACGCAGAATCGGCAGCCTGGACATTACGACTTTGCGCTGTCAAGACAAGGCTGTAGCTTGACACGAGCTGGCGTGCCGTGAACAATTCATTGAAGAATATTCGACTGGGCGTAAATATTTGACTCGACTATATTCGTCAGACCTGCAGAACAGGCACCCTACATGGGCGCATTTTCACCTTGGAGTCCACCATGAGCAGACGCCTTTGGGGTACCGAATATCACCTCAAACCTGCCGAGACCTCGCCTGGCGCCGGCATAGTACAGGATTACTTCGGCTTCCATATCGAATCCAACAAGACAGTGGCTGTGGATGCCAAGACTTTGTTTGGCACCGAAGCTGAAGAGTTGGTGGAACGAACTGAGCGTAGGCGCCTTAACGAAGGCAAGGACTTCTCAGGCTACCTCGCGAAGTGCCGAGTCGGGCATGTGCGCCTCTTCGTCGCGAGCCATCCAGTTCACGGCCTCTGCGCATATGTTGACGAAAGAACTTCGCATGCCAACAACGCGATCCAAATTCTAACCGGCGACGCGAAGTTCAAGACCGTGTCAGCACGAAACGACTTCTTTGACAACCTAAATGTAGTTAAACTTGCAGAGAGAGACATTGAGGCCGTTTGCAGGGCATATCATCGCGTGCATTTCCAGCTAGATCGAACGTAGCGTGGCGTCCCAGATTCGCCTCATATCGTTTCCAGCGATCTGAATAACGCGCTGAAGCGGATCACCAAAGGCGAGCCGGGCAGGCCTACATTTTTTTTAACGCCTTGAGTTTTGGAGATTCCTTATCACTACATTATTTGACGATCTCACAAACGCGGCGACCAGAGCCGCACTGGAGTCTTCCGTAAACGTTGAAGACTTTTTCGACGCGGTCAATTTCTCGGTATTGAACCAGGTTCGACGGAACTTGAGCAAAGCAAGCGAAGAGTTTCGCGGGGTAGCGATTGACTATGACAACGCGTTAGCTGAAGTCGCCAGTGAAATCATCAATGGAAACGATCCTTCTGACGATCAAAGAGAATCGATTGAAGAAGACAGATATTTAAGCTCAGACTATGTATTGGGGCGCCTTTCGTCCTCGCTACCGAAATTCATTCAATACATCATTGTCAGCCTCAAGCATGCCGGCTGCGAGGTAGAAGCCCCAACTAGTAAAGCAGAGGCCATAGCCCTGATTATGAGTATAGTGAACGACGGCGATCCGTACAATGAACGAGATGAGGATCAGTTTCCGATTCCAAAGTATCGATATGATCGACTGCATCGAGTACTTAACGAATGCTCCTTCGGCATCCCCTCAATTGAACCTAAATTCGCAACGTCAGTTTCTGCCGGCGACGAGATTAGGGACACATTTGATGACGATATTTTGAATAACTGCAAGACTCCGCGCAGTGCGGGAGAGCGAACCGAAGTGGGGGCAAACGAAATTTGATTGCCAGATCTGCCGGAATCGCCGGTCACGATAAACCGGAATGACCGGTCATGATCGACCGGAATACCCAGCCAGCGGGAGAATGCGGCTCTGACCGCAGTTTGGAGGCCCATGAGTGTCATGGCCGAGGCGAAGTGCAGTCGTACCGCGGTGGTGCGATCAACCCGCATCCCGGCACGCCGGGGCACTTCATTTTTGTCGGAACAGGCTCACACCGGGCGCTTGAGAGCGTGCTAACGGCTTGCAGAGACCAGGCGTTCGCAGGCGCCACGTCGGTACCGTACCCCCTGCTGGAGGCGACTCCGTCCGACATTTGCTCAAGACTGATTTGACGAATCCACACGTGTAACTGGTAGATTTCGACATCGACAGTCTTGGTCGTCGCCATAGTGGAGCCAGTTTAGCAAGATGGCAGCGAGCCCGGGCCAGATTGCTCAGCCCCCGGTTTGTTCCACTCTCGCGTGTCGGCATGGCGTTGACCGTTAGCCGGATAACGGGTAACATGAAAACATGGCAATTCAAACTTTCTCGTGCATCGATACGCGGGTGTTGTTTGAGACTGGAAAAAGTGCAAGATTTGCCAACATAAAGAAGGTTGCGGAGCGCAAGCTGGCGCAACTTGACGCGGCCCCATCGTTGAACTTTATGAAGGCCCCACCTGGCAATGACCTCAAGGAGTACGACGCGGCTTGGCATGTGCGGATCAATGACCAATGGCGCTTGATATTCAAGTGGGGAGCGAGTGGTCCCTACGACGTGTTGATTGCCGACCCGCACTGATTGCGGGAGCGATTGATTTATTTGGAAACAATGGAGTGCATCATGTTCAAGAATGGTATGCGTCCCGTGCACCCTGGCGAAATTCTGCTTGAGGACTACATCAAACCCATGGGCGTTAGTGTTCGCGCCCTGTCTCTGGCTCTGCATGTACCTTACTCGCGGTTGCGGGAGATCGTTGATGGAAATCGCGGCGTGTCCGCCGATACAGCACTGCGCCTCGAACGCTATTTCGGTAGTGAGGCCCAAGGATGGCTGAATCTCCAAGCTGCCTATGACCTGCGGGTCGCTGAGAAGCTGAGTGCGAAGGTCATTTCGCGGGAGATCGCTCCCTTGTCATTGGCTGCTTGATGCGCTGGCTACCATCGAGCAAGACTCGCTATTTTGTCCTGGCGTTGGCGTTGCTGGCATTGTTGGCGGTGCTGGATTCGCTGGCCAGGGCGTTGACAAATCTTGGTGGGCCAGGGTTTGCGGTGCTTCTGTGGGCGTGCTTCGCCACGGTTTACGCCTGGCTTCTGCTCGAACCACTGGTCAGTTCGCTGATGTTGCTCAACAACGTTCGGGATCCATTGGTGCTGGACCGGCTCAATGCTATGGCCACGCACGTCGCGGCTCAGGGGAAGATGGGAACGGTGCCGAGGTTACAGGTGTATCAGGACGCGACGTTTGGTGTGATGACGGTTGGACTTGGCAAGGCGGCAACGATCTTCATGAGCAGCCAGGTGGCCAGCATGGCCGAGACGGAGTTGCGCGCGATCATCGCGCACGAATGCGGCCACATCAAGCTGGGGCACGCTGTCGTTCGACTCTGCGTGTTTGGTTCATTGCTGGCCTTGGCCATCGTGATCAATGGCATGCCGTTGGTTGCGCTGGTGGCCAACTTGTTCGTCTTGTGGACGATGCGCCAGATGGAGTTCCAGGCAGATCGCTCGGCGGCGCAAATGGTTGGTCGTGAGGCCGTGGCCGCGGCCTTGAGCAGAGCGCGTGCTGTTTTGGGAGAGGCGGCCGCATGGCAGACGTTTTTCAGCACGCATCCGCAGTTTTCGACGCGGATCGAGCGACTGGCTAGCTGCTAGGCGGGGTTGGTTACAACACCTTGCAACTTGGGGGAAAGTGATGAAGCGATTTTTATTGGCAGTTGGAATGCTTGGGACCATACTTGCCGTTTGTGCGAACGAGAGCGCGCCAGCGGCGGTGGGTCAGGACGGGAGCAATGCGACTGGGACGGAGAAGGTCTGCAAGGTGGATCCAAAGTCAATAATTGAATCCTTGAAAACTTGTCGGCGCGGGGACATTCTCGATCTCGACGGCATCAGTGCGGATGGAGTCGCGATGATGTGCGATTTTTCCAAGAGTTTTTTCTACATTAATGGATTTCCCCAGAACTGTGTGTACAACGGGAAACGACGTGACATGGCTCGGCGATAGCGGCGGTGACTTATGAAATTGAACTTGTCTAAAGAGAAACTTGATGAACTTGCGGACGGTCTGATTGCTACGGCGCCTCGGTTCAGGAATTCAGCGCTTGGTCGGGATTTGAGGAGGCCGTGTTCTTGCGACAGCGAGTCAAGCGCCTCGCAGGGGAATTGGACTGGCTCGCCCGCACCCAGCTTTATGGCGGGTTATGCCAGCTTCTACGACTGGTCAAGAAGCTGGGCCCCTCGAAAGGATTGGTAGCGACTTGTCTTGCGTCACGTCGTCTGACGGATTCGCATTTTTTGCCCCGAAGCCTTGATTCTCTGCGTCGACACGGGATGGACAATGTTGATGTGGTCGTTGACACGAAGAGATAGTCGCCCTCGTACCAGCCGCGAGACTTCCGCGTTCAGCGCATTGAGTCGTTCAACGTCTGGCGCCGCCTTTGTCCGTTCGGCACTGATCTCATCAGACCGGATGGCGATCCAGTTCTCAATGGATGCTTTCGCTGCCTCGAATGCAATTGCCTCGTCATGTGCACACTTCATCGCACCTACCTCTCCACTTCACTAATCAGCACCGCTTCGGAATCTCGTTGCCTTGCCGGCCGTGCACTATTGCTTGCCACCCGCTGGGGGGTGCTGCTCGCCGGTCAGTTGCGTGTGGGCCTTGCGAAGTTGATCCGCCGCACTTCCGGGCACGATGTCCGCTGACTTCGGGTTGCCGGTAACGAACTTCGTTGGATCAGTGGCCGTGCGTGCGCCTGCCTCCGCTGCTTTGCGCTCCTGCACGATGGTGGCGTCGCCTGCGTTGACTGTCGTCTCGGTTTCTGCGCGATGCTGCTGAACCTGTGCCCCTACCGTATTGCGCACGGCTGGCGTCGCGAACCCATCTGTGCGAACTGCGGCCTTGGATTGATTGTGATGTGACGCAGTCAGGTCCTGCGGTGTGCCCATGCGCGCCGCTTCCGATTCAATCGATTTGCCGGCCAGCTCAGACGACTGCGCCTGGACCTCGGACAAGTTGTTCGCCAACATCGGAGTGGGCGGCATGACCTGCACCAGCTCTCGGACGTACTGCGACGCCAATTTAGCGGCCGCATCAGGGTTGGACTGATAGAGCATGTTGTACGCGGCGAGCTGCCCGTTTTCTTCGAGTCGTTTGGCGACGTACCCTTCGTAGCTCATGGCACTTGTTGCCCAGTTTTCGGTCACCAATCGAGCTTGGCTCGATAGACTGAACGCTTCGCTTTGGGCGACTTCCGCGTTATGGCTATGCATCTTTGCGTCGGTCTGAGCTGCGTCGGCGGCTTTTACCGACTCGCTTCGATTTTGCTGGCCCCACTGATACGACTGGCTGGACTTAAAGTCGTCGTTCAGGGCTTGGTGCGCATTGAAGCTCCTGTTCTTCAGCAGGTCCTGAGCGAGTTTGACGGCGCTCCCCAAGTCTTGGCCCTTGGTGCCGCTTGTTATTGTGGAGTTGGACAGGTCCATGCCGGCCTTCAGGCTGATCGGTATATCAAGACCCGTGTTCTTCTTGATCGCCTTAGCTAGTCCACCGAAGTCGACACCGCCGCCACCATTCATTGCTACGGTGCCGACGATTTGCTGTGCCGCCGCCAAGTTTCCGTTCTTACCCAACATCGTGCTAACTTGGCTGGCGACACTGTTCAATGTGGACAACGCGCGACCAGAACTGCTGCTCTGTGCGGCGTCGGCTGCGCTGCCGCTGGACTGCTGGTCCGACCAGGCCTTCTGCACTGCCATGCGGTGCGTTAACGCAGACGACTTGGACTCAGTGGCCGCCGTGCTTTCTCTGGCAGCAGCCTCCGACCTTTTCGCGGCCTCTGAACTGAAGGAGTTGGCAATCTTTTGTCCCGTCGAGGCCGTAAAGCCAAGCGAACTTTGATTCAACTGATGACGCATCGTCCCGTCGTACCCGTATGTTGTCGAGCCGCCTGCGTTGGTTACCCGAGAGAACCCTGCTGTGGTCTGTGGCGAAAGGGTGTACTGTTCGACCGACACCATGCCCTGGTTGATGTTGCCCGCCGCGAGGTTGCCTGCCGAGCTGGCGGCTGCTGAGCCGGCGCCCGAGAACGCGGCGTTGAACAGCGCAGCACCACCAACCTCGCCACTCTTCACGACCGCCCAGGCGATCAGCGGAATGGACAATGACAGCATGCCGGCGATGGCCTGGTCGGAAATGCCACCGTGCGCGATCTGCCCAATGTTCTGAAGTGTTACGGCCGGCACGTCTGACGCCAGCACAATGCCTTTCAGATTCAGCGAGGAGGCGGAAGTCATCACAAAGTTGAGGACGGCGTACAGCGCCGGAATGATCTGGATCCACAACAAAGTCAGGACGTAGTTCTTGAGGATCGGGCCTGACTCCATGGGCGCGATCAACAGCATGATCACAATCAGCGGAAACACCGCGTAGCAGATGATTTCAACCGTATTGCGAATCGCGGGGGCGGCCCTTTCGGCCACCCTGGCCATGGTCAGATAGTTGATGTTCGATGCGTTTTCCGCTTCGGTTTGAGCCTGGGCCACAATGGCGTTGACGCCGGAGTCCAAACGCTGCGCCGCTGTCATTTGCGAATCGCGAACGGCGTTTGCCACCATGTTTTGCCGTAGCAAGTCAACAGCCGTGCGCGAGATGGCGGTCAAGGCGGTGTACGAGGTAGTCAGCTGCGACTCGTACAGCGCCCCGGCGACCACTTTGTTGATTGCGGTGGGGTTCAAAATCATCCCGTCACGGCGTGTGGCATCGGTGATCACAGCCGGGAATCTTGTCGTGATGTTCCTGTGCGCCGCGTCGCAGGTCATGCTGCCGCTGGCGGCCTTCGAGTTCTTGGTTGTCAGGGCGAGCGAGGTGTTTGACATCGTTTCCCACAGGTTGTCGGACGTCTTCAATGCCGTTTCAGTGATGCGCCCGGCCGTGATGTCAAAGTAGGTGCAACTGTTGATGAAGTTCGTCAGATCTGAATGGAACTCGGTTTCTGCGCGAGTGGTGAGTGACTTGCTGACCACCGTGTTGCCAAACATGACACCGTTCTTCTGGAACTGCAGGTCGGTAGGCATGGCGAACACGGTCTCGAACGCACGTGTCAAGTAGTCGCCGCCATGTGACGTGATCGACGCGAAGAAGGCGAACCCCAAAGGCACATTGCTGCGCGCTGTAGGCGGCGTGGTCCCCGTTCTGTCAACAATGACAACATCGACCTTTGGGAACACCAGGATCCACAGAATGAGCGTCACACAGATCAACCACTTGAAGAATTCAAAGGGATCTCCGCCCTTGCCGATGGCAATCCGAGCGACCAGGACCAGGAATGCTGCCATGACGATCACCTTGAGCAGATCGAGATAGTCGTTGTTCTTGGCGATGGCCGAGACGCCGTCGACGAGCATGGCCACCTGGGCCACGTTGAAATAGCTGTAGATGGTGAAGTCCATATTCTTTCGCGCGAGTGCGCTCCAAATCAGTTGATTGGGTGGAGGGGACCAGAAGCCGCCGACTCGATGCCCAAGATGAGCGGCTGCCGAGCTCAAGCGCTGGTGGGCCTACTTGGCTCCGAATCTCAGGTTGCCCGCCAGGTTGGCCGGCAAACTGGCAAGCATGTTCCGCTCCATGCGCACGATTTCATCGGCAATGGCGTTCACGTTCTTCACGGTGGTGTAGGCCATCTTGACTTCTTCGCGCGCCTCGGACTTCGCCTTGTCGACGTTGGCAAGCAGGACCTCGAAACTTACGACGATCGGGCCAGGCGCCGAATTCCTGGCCTGCGAGTACGCTGTGCGAAGCTGAGCGCTGAGCTGCGTGATGAAGAAGTACGCATACTCGGCTGCAATCAGATCCGAGTAGTTTGCGATCCACGCTTGGTCCAGTCCTAGGCTAGGCCTGGAGGCCGCCACAGCGAGGGCTTTGAAGATCGGTAGATTCGTTGCGTTGACGAACTGAATTTCCCTGTCGGTCAACTTGCTGTTGAGCTTGATTTTGTCGGCGATGCCCGTCAACTTCTTGTGAACGACGACGCCGTACGGTTCAATCTTCACGGTGCCATCGCCAAGGGTCAGGCATTCGTCCGCTCCGGATCCACCGACGCAGGTGTACACGTCGAGCGACGCGGTATCGTTGCCATGAATGAACTGGCGGATGGTGATCGATTTGGGAGCGAAGTACTCAGGTGGGAACTTGATCTTCTTCGGCTGCACGACCAAGGTTCCAGACATTGCCATGAGCACTTGCTTGTCTTCGTCGCTGACGCCAGGGATCCGTGACAAGGCCTTCCAGGCAATGTTCCCGGGTTGAAACTGATTCGCCATGGCTGGATCAGTTACGGCCGCCAGCACCTTGGACGTCTCGGCGTCGTCTCCCTGCGTTGTTGCGCGCGTCGCCGAGTGGTCGTCAAACAAGCCGGTGATCGGGCCGGCTACTTTCGCGAAGTACTGCTGCGTGGCCTGCATGTTGCCGCCGATGCCCTGCGCGATCGCCGACCCGGCTTCACAGGAGTTGATGTTCATGGCATTGAGTTGTTGTACCGTTTGCTGCAGTTCCGTGATCGTCTTGTTGATCTGGGGGCTGATGGAGTCAAGCGCTAGCTTGAAGGCGAAGGAAACGGCGCCTGCCCCAATGTTCTTCATCATCGCGACCAACGCATCCTTGTTGATAAACGAGAATGAACCCGCATACAGGTCGATGCCACCGCAGCCTGCTTTTAACGACGGCAAGTCGATTTGAATCGGGCGGATGTTCTTTTGTGGAATCCTTGCGAACACGTTGCCACCCGAGATGATGTTCATGCCTTGCGACTGGTAGGCCCCGGGTCCAGAAATGCTGGAATAGGCGCCGATGTCGTCGAAGAGCTTTTGCATACCCGCCGGATCGGTCGCAAAAGAAGAGTGTGTAACCAGCGACAGTGATACGGCGGCGATGACGGTGCGTCGGAATTTCATGATCAATACTCCTGGCCGGGTGTTGTTTGGGTGAGAACATAGACTCGATTCACGATTTCATCGAGCGACATGATTCCGTAGCCGATGGGTCGGATGGCCCCGCTCTGTTTGTCGCCGAGAAACACGGCTGGCACGGTACTCACGTTCAGTTTGCTGGCGGCCCCGTTGTCCGGGCGGGCGTTCGGAAACTGTGGCAGCGTGGAGCCGTCCAGCGACACCGCAAATACTTCGACGCCGTAGTTCTTCTGGTACATCTGCAAGATTGGCGCGAGTTGGTGGCAGTAAGGGCAGTCACTGCGGAAGAAGAAGAACAGGCCATGGGTTTTGCCCAGCTCTTCTGATGCGTTGAGCTGCTTCTTGGCTCGCGTTTGGTCATAACTGGCGATGGCCATCGCATTGGTCGGGCGCGCGCGCAAGCTGTAGTCAAGCTCCGGGGTCTCCCACACCGTGCGCCGGAAAACGTCCGAGAAGCGCCCAGCACGATCCATCGCGTACTGCTGGAGGTACAGATAGGCTTTCACAGCTTCGGGCGTCTGTTGCGTCACCGACACATCCAGCAGGCGCTCCAGTTCAGCGCCGAGCTCCTTGTTGGTCATGTCCTGGGGGCGTTTCTTCTGTTCCTTTGGTGGCTTCTTGACGGCCGGAGGCACGCCATACCAGAGGAAGCCTCGGTCAGGGTTCGACCAAGTCGAGTCTGACCAGTAGTCCTTGGTCTCTTCTGCGGCGTACGCGGTGGCCATGGAGGTTGCCATGACGACGGCGACCAGAGTCTTGATGACACGGAGCATCACTTGGCCCTTTCAATGCTGGCGGGTGGTCTGCCGTTGCTGCAAATGCTCATCTCTGTGGACCATTCGTAGTCATGCGGAGCGCTGGCGCCGGGCAATAGGGCTTGGGTTTGTACGAAGTCCAGCCGCAGCCTGGCGCAACCCTCTTGCTGGAAAGCGAACACCCTGGTCACCTTGAGCATCAGTGTTCCAGTGGCGTTGAGGTTCAAACGGGCTTCGTCGCGGACGTCATCGGTGAGTTGCCCGTTGGCTTCGCCCGTCGCAATGCCTTGTCGGATCAGGTCGGGCGCGGTGGCGGCCATGGTGCCGCCACTCGCCAGCAAGAATAGGATTGCAAAGTACACGGGTCGGATTGGCATTAGGGGCACCCTGGTGTTGCCGGGAAGAAGCAAGACACCTTCTTCGTGGCGTCTCCAACGGCGCCGTCGGCGCCCTTGAGGTTCGGCTTGATGTCGTCGTAGAACTCGCTGAAGTCGATCACCGCGAGATCCAGGCTTTGGAACTCGGCGATGGTCATGCCGTTGCAGTTCGGGCTTTCCGCGCTACCCCAGCCCTTGCCGGAGGCCGAGGCGTGGAACGCCTCATTGAGAATTCGAGAGATCTTGCTGTTAAAGCAGCAGTAGGTCTCCTTGTGTTGCAGACAGATCTTGGTGAACAAGAGGTTGAGCTTTTTGGAGCAGTAGTCACCGACGTAGTGACACAGCCGGTTGTCCCTTTTGACCGACAGCAACGCTTCGAATTTGCTGCACTTGAGCATGCTGGCGATGATCGTGTCTGCCATCATCAGGGACAGGGCGACCGGGTCGAACCCCAGGCCGAATATCGGGCTTCTCCCGACACCAACACCCAAGACGTCGTACATGTAGCGGCTTCCCTTCGCCACGGCTGAGTTGGTCCACTTACTTCCGCCGCCGCCTTTGGCTTTGCAGCAATTGAGCGCCACGTCCTTGGTGCAGCGGTTATCTTGGCCAAGAAACAGCTGGAAGGAGCCCTCGTCCATATAGGCGCCGGCCTCACGCGCCGCTTCCATGCCCGCCACGGCTTTGGGGAAATCTGGATCGCCCGGACTACCGACATCAAAGCAGTTTCCTTCGATGCAAAACTGCTGACTCCCACAGTCGGTTTTGGTCGAGGTAGAGGGGGGTTTCGTCTCAAACGTGTACTGGCGATCTTCCGTCACGCAGATCGGAAAACTGCTGCCTATGCTGACCCACTGCAGGCAGCTCGACGACGTGAGCGTGCCGCCTTTTGCCACGGCATCGCCGCAATCGTCGGTCACCGAGGGTTGGATACACGCGTAGGTGACGGTGTAGTCCCAGCAATCCCGGAATATCTCCATGCCGTCGATGATGCGGGTCTCTGGTCCTCCGGTGCACACCTTGGGGCCAGCGCCACACTTCTGGCCAGGCGCGGCACACACGACGACCGGAACTAGGAGCGCCACCAGCAGCGACAATAGCTTTCGCATAGGCCCCCTCATTTGAGAATCGCGCCGTCAGCGTCCAGCCAAGCGCAGGCCGACGAGTCAAGACTGTCTGTGAAAACTGGCACCGTGGTCTTGGACTTGAACTTCAGATCCGCGTCGAAACAGCTTTCGACGGTGGCTGGGGCGTCGGGTGTCTTCGGCGGGACAACGACAATCTTGTCGCCTCGCACCCACGGCGCCGGACAGACGCCGTACTTTGTTTCGGCACCGGACTGGCCCACATACAACGCCCACGTATAGGTGAGCACCAGGTGCACCGAGCAGCTTTGCTCTTGAACCTCGCGGCCAACTTGACAACGCTCGGTGTCGTAGATACCCGGCGTGGTCGTCGTGACCGAGCTGCAGGCGGTGTAGGTGCCGGCCAAGCCGCCCATACCGGCCGTATAGGGCATGGGTGACTTCGCAATCATCTCGCCAGAAGTCACCACGGGATCGGTCTTGGGATCAATCACGACCACGGGGCGTGCGGACGGGTTCTTGACGCTGAAGTTGATCGCGTTGCACTCCTGATTGGCGTAGTCATCCGTACCCGGAACATAAGTGGAGCAGTCGACAACCTTGTCCTTGCCAGGCCCGATGACATCCTTGCCGTACAGCGGGGTCAACGTTCCTGCCGTGGTCGACTTGTAGGTCGGCACGGTGGTCTCAAGTGGGGTCGTCGGGATCGCGGCGCCGATGGCGGGCGTCGCGCTCTTGTACGCCTTACCCTCTTTGAAGGCTTTGTCCCGATCCAGTGTTTGCGCCATGACCAGGCCGCTGGCCAGCGCGGCGAGACACGCAAGGGCAACGGACTTCACGGTTTGCTCCTCAGCTTTTGGAGCTGCTGCTCGGCGATTGGCGCGAACGTGTCGCCGCCATTGCGCGTGATGTACTCCAGGGCGTAGTCCAGGGACACGTCTCCCACGACGCTCACGAACGAGTCGGCAGGATCGCAGCCTTTGGTGCAGCTCTTGTCCTCCCCGGTGCTGCGCGTCAGCACGAAAGTGGGGACTTGTGTGACCTCGAAGCGCCGAAACACGGTCGGGTCGATCTGGATCTGCAGGTTTGGATAGCGCTTGATGAATTCAGCGCTCACCGAAGCGGTCTTCTCCATGGAGTTGTCCACCATGCCACGCAGCACCAAGGTGGCGCCGACCTGGCTGGCCATGGATGCCAGCCGTGCAATTGCTTCGGGTGGCATCGAGTAGGACACCATGATGAGCAGCGTCGCCGGTGCACTTTGCTTGCCCACGTTGGCGTAACGGGCTGCGATAGCGCTGGGGTCGGCTTTGGTGGTCGGCATGGGATTGACGATGTCGGGCATGCGCTGCTGGAGCAGGGGTGCTTGCCGGGCGGCCTGGTCGATGGCGGTCTTGGCCCGCTTGGTCTCGGTTGCGGCCGCTCGTTCAAGCGTTGCGTCATTGGGTATCGTTGGAGGTGCGCCCAGCGCTGCCCCGGCCGCCAGGGCCAGCACCAGTGTTGCCGCGAGCGAAAGTTGAGTGGACATTATTTCATCAACCCCATGATCTTCTGGCAGCAGTTGCGCTTTCGGTACATCATGTAGGCGAAGTCCTCGCCCTTGATGGGGTACTCCTTGGCTGCACCCCACACATGAGTGGTTCGGCCCAATGGCTGGCAACAGCGCCCGTCGAGGCCCTTGTTTTGGGGAACCGGGTACAGCATCGAATACTTGTAGATGCGCTTGTCCAGAATCGGCATCGGGTACAGGCCACAGAGGCCGGCGATGCCATTTCCCGCCCACGACAGAAACTGCCGGTGCAACTTCATGGCGTAGCGCTGGGTGATGAGTGATGAGGCCTGAACGCCGCCGACGTGGGTCTGTACATGACCGTTGAGCGGATACATCGAGCCTTGGCACCCGGCGCACCACTGCATGGCCGGGATCGGGAACCCTATCGTGGCGGCCACACAGTCAGCCGCGCAGGCCGCTTGGGCCAGGGGGTTGGCGAACAGAAACACGTCCGGGCTGAGAATCATCGACAACTCATCGTTGTTCCACGACGGGTCGAGTTCCGAGACATAGGCCAAGTCAAATTTACCGGTTTCAAGACAGGGCGTGTCGGCGAGCGCCTCCAGCCAAACCAGAATCGGGTTCGTGTACCAATGCGCTTGGTACAACGTATTGTTGGTTGCTCGACTCCCGAAGGAGCCAGCGCCCACAGACGGCCGCGGCGCGTCAAAACCGGAGCCGATGCTTATCCCGCCCAGCGACGGAAAGCACCACGGAGTCCGGGTGACATCCACTTGGCGCACCGGTTCCCAAAAACCGATGGACACGCCGATCTTGCCCCATGGAAATATCCCACACATGCATATTGGCGGCACGGCGTTCTCGATGTCCTCCTGCCCCATCTGCAGAATTGGCACCGGGCCGATGGAGATGGGAAACATGCACGACCAGCACACGTCCGTGATCGGGTTCATGAACTTGCCCGTACAGGTGGGTGCCGCAGCGGCGGCTGCTTGCGCCGACGCGCTCTGTCCCACGCACGTCAGCATCACAAACGCCGCCAACGTTGCCAGGTGTCTACAAAGCGATTTCGTCAATTCGAAGCCTCTTGCCTTCTTGCCGCACGATGGCCGGCACATGCTTAATGGCGAACCTGCGCACCAGGCTGCCTTGTTGATCAAAGTAGACTGGCGTGCTCCAGATCTTCATCAAGTCGAAGTAGCTGCCGCCGACCAGGATGGGCTGGGTCAGCCCGGCAACCTTGTCGATGTACTTCTTGGCGAAGGCCACCTGGCTCGCATCGCGGGCGTCGAAGAAGATCAAGGTTCTGGACAGGCCAATCTTGTCGAGTGGGTTGATCGTTGTGCCCGCCGGCACCAGGATGGCGCCCTTCTCGTCCAACACGTTTTCTTCCACCTGAAACGTCGGGTCGTAGTAGCTGGTTCTGTTGGTGAGAGCCTTCGAGACGGTGGTCAGGGCAACCGGATTTGTCAGCTTGTCCTTGATTGCGGCGGCTCTCTCTTGCATGTACTTGAGCGCTTCGCCGCTCTCCACTTTGGCCCGCGCCTTGTTCTCGATCCATTCGAGCATGTCGGGCTCGGCAATCCGGTAGGTGGGGCCGATCACCCCAAGGTCCGCGCCAAGACACGGCAGTGCCAGGGCCAACGCCGTCAGTGCCAGCGGCAGTTGCCTAGAAAATTGCATAAGCTTTTCCAATGACACGCGAGGCGACGACCAGGCCCGTGGTTTCGTAGCGGCTGTCCAGGCTGTCAGCATGCGGCGTTGTCGCGTAGATCTGCCCAGGTGGGATCACGCCGCCATGGATCACGGGCAAGGGCGTTCCATGTTTGCTCTCTACCTTGGCCAAGCCCATATCACGCCCGTCCACAAACACGCGGCGCTCGCGCACGGTCACGGTCTGCCCGGCCATGCCGCCTACGCGCTTCACGAACACACTGCTTGGCCGGTAGAACTGATGCCGCTGCCACTCAAAAGCCACGTAGTCGCCTACCTTGGTAGGTGTTTCGTCGAGCACGACCAGGAAGAACCGGTGTGGCAGGCTCTCCGAGATGTTGACGCCGAAACGGTAGTTGGTATGGAACCAAATACCGATGGCGCCGACCAGCAAATACACCAGACCGCGACGGTGGACGTGGCCTCCCAGTACCTCAACAACAAACCACCAGCGATGAAAGACCGCACGCATTGGCATCTCCTACTTGAGGTTCAGCTTGGCGAGCAGCAAAGGGGTCAGATCCTCCACCGCACCGGCAATCACCGCTTCACGCATCAGGATCACGCAGTCGCACTCCTGACTCAGGTTCACCACCGCAGCGTTGACCTGGTTCCCGAACGCAGCGGCTCGTTCCATGGCCTGCTTCTTGGCGGCTTCGCCCGTGCTAGCCGAGGTGATCGTTCGAACGTTCTCTTCCTGAACCCTGGCGACAACACCGGTCAAGTCCACCACGGCGTAGCGCGCTGCCCGAGGACCATTGGTCAACCTGGGCACAAGCAGCGCAATCAGGAAGGCCAACGTGGCGGCGACCAGGCACAGCATCACAGCCGAACGCGTCGTCATACGGACACCTCGTCTAGCTCGACATTCCTGTCCCGCAGCACCGAGTTGATGGACTCTGTCACGCTTTGGCCAAGACGCTGATAGTGCTGAATCGCACTCCAGTCGTCCGGCGCCGAGCTGTAGAGCAGCAGCGCGAAGGGATCAACGATCAGCCGACCTACACCATTGCCAGCGGGAGAGTTGATGAAGATCTCCGAGTACAGCCCTTGTTCGGTCCTGACGCTTGTCAACACCCGCTTCATGTTGTCATCGAGCGTCAGCTTGCCGCTGCGTGACAGTTGCTCGATCGATTCCTTTTTCTGCTTGAGCAGGAACAGCCAATCGGAGTTGTCGAGCGCGGCCTGACTGGCGGGGGTCTTGTAGTAATCCTCAATGGATTGGGTCAGCGTGCCAAACGAGCCGCCGTACTTGCGCGCGCGGCGATAGCCCTCTTCGATGAACTTGCCGGAATTTCCCCCGCCCATCAGGTCCCATGCCTCATCGATGATGCAGACCTTCTTGCGGCTACGGTCCTCACGGTACATGGCTTGCGTGATCCGAAACATCATGATGAACAGCACCACGCTTTGCAAGTCCTTGCGCGACTTCAGTTCCTCCAGCTCCAGCACGACAAAGTTGTTGGTGAAGTCGACGTTGGATTTGCCCTCGAAGTAGCGACCGTACATGCCGTTCTTGGTGTACGGGAAGAGCTGTGCACCCAGGCGAACCGCAACCGGCTCGCCGCTTCCCTTGAGTGCCTCCGCCACGTCAGTGACGGTCATGGCCTTGCCCAGCTTGTCCCAGACCTCACGGATGGCGATTTCTATCAACGAGCGATCGTGGTCTGTCAGGGTGCCCGAAGGGGAGCACATCTGCGCCACCAGGGGCTTGAGGATCTCCATGTCCTCGTTGATGTTTTCGATGTTGTCAAAAGGGTTGATGCAGATTTGCCAGTCCGGCTTGTCAATGAACTCGATGAACGTGCCGCCCAGCAAGTGGCACAACTTCTCGTATGACCGACCGACATCAATGATGAAGACCTTCGCTCCAACGCCCAGGTAGCCGACCGCAATCTCATTGGCCAGCACCGACTTGCCCGAACCCGATGACGCCGCGACGGCAAAGTTGTAATTACCCCCTTTGTTGTCAAACAGGTCGATGGCCATGAGCTGACCGCGCCGGCCAACCAGCAGCAGCACCGGCGTGCTGGTGCCTTTCCACTCACCGAGCAAGGGACCCATGTTGATCGCGTTGGCGTGTACCTTGCGGTGTGTCACACCGGTACGCTTGTAGAACTTGTGCATGGTGGGCGTGAAGCCCATGGGCAGCGAAGTGAGAATGCCCGGCACCTGCAGGTACTGCTGGCTGACCAGGTTGAATCCGCGCGCACGCCAAATCGATCGGGCCGATGTCTCCGCCCCGTCAATGTCATCGGGCCGCGCCATGAGCAGGATCTGGTGGTACATGTCGATCTCGCCCGAGCCATCGGCATAGGCCTTGTTGACGATGTCCCAGTCAATCTTCTTGTCCTGGAACTCCGGCAGGAAGCGTGCCATGCTTGACGTCGCGTTGGTCGTGGCGCGCGCGCCCTTGAGCTGAGCGGTGCTCTTGTTGTTTGCTTGCTCAAGGATGTGGGCGCCCATGGTGATGACGAACGGGCAGGGATAGCCGAGCTGACTCTGATAGAAGTCACCAATGAGATTGCCCATTGCCCAAAGGGGAAACTGGGTTGGATAGCCGGTGATGGTGTACAGACGACTGTGAACCTCGCTGGATGAGCCAGGCATCCCGTAGCGCAAGGACTTTCCGTCGTCTGTGGGGCGACAAATGGTGTCTGGCTCGACGATTTGGTGTCGAATCAGCCGCCCCTCGTCGTAGACACGCTGGTAATGAGTGCTCTTGGTATACAGCTTGTCGGGATTGGTCAGGCCGTGACACCAATTGATGAGGTCGCTGGGTGTCCAGTTCCAGCAACTGAAGTTCGCCGACCTAAGAGTGGCGTGGATTCCTTCGCGCATGCGCACCAGATCTTCAATCACCCGCGTGCTGCGAGGGTCGCATCCTTGTGTGAAGGTCAACACACAGCGCAAGTCGCGCACTAACATCGGCAGGTGCGGGATCAGCGGTGTCTTCGAGCCTCGCAAGTAGTAGCTGATGCGCCGCCTGGCCAGCGTCCGGTAGATCGAGTTGCTGCGCTGTTCTTGGTCGTTCTCGTCCTCGCGATGACTGGTTCGCATTAGAGCGGACGCCTTCAGCTGGTCGATGATGCGTGAGCTGCCGTACAAACTGATCTGGATGTTGGAGCCGATCGGCGCTGACGATATGAGCGGCACCAGCACCTGGATCATTTCCTCGGTGGCCCCGCTTTGCGGGGTAATCTCGATGGCGAATCCAAGCGCGTCTTGTTTGCCCTTCTTATCGCGCTCGCCGGTATCGAGAACGAACAGACTCTCGGCTTCAATGAACGCGGTATAGGGCAGGATTGCGCAAAACGATTCGGTGTTCGTGATTTCGCGCATCGCCCGCAGCGGGGTTGGCTCATACTTCTCCCCTTGCGACGATCCACCACCGAGACCAAACAGGGAGCCCACAATGTCCTTGACGGTTGCGGTAATGGTGCTCATTGGGTGGACTGCTTCGCAAGGGTTTCCGCGTCTTCATTGGCTGTGGGCATCGTCGCCGTGACGGCGCTGGCCGTCGCACTGGACTTCACGGACGCAGGGCGCAGTTTCGTGAAGACCTTGCGCACCGTGGCCTCGCGGCTGTGTTCCATCAGCCACTTGCCCTGCTCAGTGGTGACGTACACGAACGTTTGATCGTTCAGATCGCCTTCGGAATCGACCCAGGGCGCTACCCAGATTCGCACCGTGCGGGCCTGGCTGCGTATCGGCATTCCCGGCAGCGCCACCGGCAGCGCAGTTGGGGTGTGGGGTGTCGCCTCTGCCCTGGTGGGCGGCACCACCCCTTCGGTCTTACTGCGCTGGCCAGGCAAATTGTTCTTCCGTGCATTGGCGTACACACCGGACACGCTCGAACACGTCACCCCGTCCGGTGCTTTGCAGCCAAAGCTGCCCGTTGCGTCTGGCAGGCCCGATAGGGAGCCGCACGCCCCGAGAGTTGTGCTTGCCGCCAAAATTGTGATCGTGAGGTATCTCATTGGGTGCCTCCAGTGCTCTGTTGGGTCACGGGCACCAGGCGCCGTTCAAGGCCTGCAACATCAAGCGCGCCAGCGGAGCGCATGCCGTTCTCGAAGAAAATGAAGGGTGTGCCTTGAATGCCCGCGCGCTGCGCGAGGGCTATGTTGGCTTCGATGGGGGTTCGACAGCGGTTGTCCGAGTTGGGGACCGAGCCGGTACTCATTGCAGTGGCCCATGCTTCGGCCGGATTGTTGGCGCACCAAATCGCGGTTGACTTCGCGACTGCCTGCGGGTGCAGCGAGGCCAAAGGAAACAGGAAGGTGTAGACCGTGACGTTGTCGAGCTTGGCCAGTTCGGCTTCGAGCTGTTGACAATAGCCGCAGTCGACGTCGGAGAAGACGGCCAACTTGCGCGCACCATTGCCGCGCACAGTTTTGATGGCGTCTTGCAACGGTAGATCGGCAAACTTCACCGTGGCGCTTGGTTCGCTTGCCTGTGCGTTGGAGATCCCCGCCTTTTTGCTGGCGGTGAGGTCCATCTGCTTTTCCATGTCGTACAGGTGCCCAAAGATGAAGTGCCGGGCGTCGTCGGTGATGTAGGCCACGTTCGCGCCCATCCAGACCTCCCAAATCCCGGCCATTGGTGTGCGTTCGATCGCGCCGAATTTGGTATTGGGATAGCGCTTTTGCAGCGCCAGGCGAATGGCCACCGTCTGCGGATCTACTGCTTGCTCGGCAGAGGCGCCCTGCCCTGGCTTGGCCGTGGTTTGCGCGAATGCCAGCGACGCGAAAAGGATCCCCGCCGTGAGGACCAACTTGCTTGCGCGCGCGCTATTGCTGTGATACGTCGACATCAAAGCTGACTCCCTTGGTTAAGATCACGTCCACGACTCGTCCCGCGTCGACCTCGATCACGGGAAAGAGTTTTTCGGCGAGCTGGATGTAGTAGGTCGACAGACGGTCCAGGCCTTTGCCGACACCCTCGGCCATCCCCGCTCTGAATTCCGCGCCGGGTTTGACCGTGCTAGTGGCGCCCAGGGGCGACACGGATTGAACCGTCGAGGACTTTTCGATACCCGATCCGATCCCCGACACCACCCCGGCGAGCAGCGCATTGGCCAGGGCCTGCCCTTGTTTGGAGACCAGCCGTCCCCGCACCCCCGCTTTGCCGTCCTCACCCGAGAGATAGCCTTTGAGTGGGGCGTCCAGAACTCGGCCATCCTTGGAGACGCAAGAAATCGACTCGGTGCGAATGTAGGCGCGCTCGCTGCTGATGTCGCCGTAACCAGCTGCGGTGATGTGGCACTGTTGCCAGTCGTACTGGTGCCCGTTGGGAAGGTTCGCCGGATTACTCAGCAGCAGCAACAACGGGTGGGGATTTTGTTGTGCCTGGCCGCCGGTGGGCGCATCCAGGCCCGACAGGATCACCGCCTGGCCAAACATCCCGCTCGGAAAGTAGCTCTCAACCGTCTTGGGTTGCTTGTCTTTTGCGCCGGCAGTCGACCCGGTTGCCGGTGGCGAGCCTGGGCCCGCGTGGGCTTGTGCGCTTGTCGGCGCAGCCCGCAGCTTGACGGTGAGCATCCCGTTCGCAGGAGCTTGCTGAGTCGCGCCTTTGCCCGGAGCGCTACCGCTCACAGGCCTTATGCTGGATGGAGGTTGCGCACCCGCCACGGGGTTGGACGGGGTGCTGGGAGGGTAGCCAACGGGCGCCTTGGCGGTTTTCTCGTACTCTTTGAGGCGCTTGTCGAGGTCGTCGTCGCTCATTGCCTCGGGCGCCTTCGTCGTAGCGGTCTCGGACGACTTGGCTGGCGCCGCTGCCGCCCCGCCCTTCCCGACTTTCAATTGGTCGCTGAGGATGCGGTTCTCGGCTTCGAGCCGCCGCATGTTGCTTTCCATCACCGTCAACCGGTCGTCGGCGACACCGCGCCAGGCGTCTTGTGGCTCCACCTTTTCACCGGGGGCAATGTAAGACTTGGTCTTGATGTCTTTCTTGAGTGTGACGGTAGACTTTGAATCGCTCTTGTCGGTCAGGATCACGCCGATCGAAGCCAGGCCGACGACACCCAGCAGGATCGAGACGCCAACCATGATCTGCTTGCGTTTCGCAATTTGTGTGGGGGGCAGATTACTCATCGCTGCCCTTTGCGCGGATCACGTAGGCTGTCGTGGTTCCGCCCGGCGAGAGGTTGAGCTGATCGATTGCGACCGCGTGCACGCCTGGCTTATAGAACTCGCGCTCGTCCAGAACCATTGGTTTGTCGGAGACGTTGCGAAGGGAAAAGCGTTCGCCAACCACGTCACTCGCGATGTACTGTTTCTCCAGCGTCATGGACGCCTCCTTCCACAACATCACCTCTTGCTTGCGCTCAACCACCGCGACACCGACCAGCGACGTGTTGGTCGCCATCGCGACGAACAGGCGTTTGATTTCCTTCACATAGGGGCCGCTTTGCAAGATCTGTGTGACACCGGTCGATGGCTTGTTTGCCTTCTTCCCCTGTCGGATCACAACGGAGTCGGAGGGGCCGTCTATCAGTTCCAGCACCAGTGTGTAGGTTTCGCCCCCATCCGTGGTCAAGAAGCCGTTGACGGGTCGGCTCGAACCAGGCGGCGCCGTGACAAAGAGCTGGCCGGTGTCTTCATCCGGGTCGATGTTCAAGGTGCCTTCACGTACCCGCAACGAGGCGACCCGACCTGGGGTCACCGTGATTCGTGTCGGCTCCGTTTTACTGATCTTGGCGTACAGGGAGGCGCCATCGCTACCTTCCAATACCTGAACCGCTTGGGCTGGCCCGAGCCACATGGCCCAAGCCAGGCCTAAGGCCTTAGCCAGCCTGCTTTTTGTTGAATGGGTCATCGGTGGTTACCTTTTCTTGGTTGGCAATGTAGAAGCGACCGTCCGAGTGCACGAACTCGATGAGATAGGCGGTCTTGTCTCTGCTGACTTGCTTACCCCCCACAAACGTTGATAGGGTGCCAATCAGAGCAACGCGTCGGCGCTTTGTGTCTGTACTGATGTTCTCGACACTGAACATCTGGCTCACGTTGTCGCGCTTGATGCGCGCGTCTTCGATCGTGCAGCGCTTCTTGAACTTGTCGTGGTCCTTGGGCAGCACGTAGGTCAAGTACTGCTTGCAGGCGGCACTCGCTGTCTCCGGGGTGATGTTCAGCGGCAAGGCCCCGACGAATTGGGCGAGCTGCTCGAAGTACTCGGGACTGGCGTCTTCGGCGCTGATCCAGAATGGGCGGGTGATTTCAGGTGGGACAAACGCGAAGCGGTCTTTGCCGGTTTGCGACTTGATGGTCAGTGCTTGCACTAGCACGATCACCACGCAGGCGGTCAACGCCCATTGAAGGTGGCGGTTTTTGCGCTTCTCAAGATCGAGCTCGCCAAAGTATTTTGCTGAGTCCATGATGTGCCGATCAGCCGATGAATTCGCGTGTGCACGAAGGCGGGAGCGATGGTGTCGGGAAGATCCACTCGCTTGGCAAGAACCAGTACATCAGGTGCACGACGAACATGCGGTGCCGGCCGGCCTTCCTTTGCCCGTACCAGCGAGCGCCGAACAAACCGAGACCAAACCCCAGCAGCAGCATCTCGGACAGGATCCCGAATACCACAGCGATCATGAACAGCATCGCCTGGTCAAAGTCCCATAAAAGTAGCTTCGCGGGTTCGTCGTGCGTTCTGGGTATGGAATAGGCTGAAACAGTCATGGAGATCCTTGTTGCGAATGAAGATGGGCGCGAAGCGGTGTCTGGTGAGCCGCAACAGCGCCCGCTCTTTGGCTGATCAGACGGTGGCAGTGAGCATGCTTTCGATCAGGTCCGGGCCAAAGCCAATGATCAAAGCCAGCACCAGTCCAAAAATGGCTGGCATGGGGTTTTGGCGCGCGGCGGCAAAACCACATCCAACCAGGAACGCGGAAATCGCAAAGATCTTGCCCAGGTAACCCTTGGCCCAGCCGACGACCAGGTCGTAGGTGGTCTTGAATTCGAGACCGGTCACACCGGCGTCGGCGCCCATGTTCAGCAAGAACATGAGGACGATGAACACCAGTGCGGCGGTAAGAATCCGCGATTTTTGGATTTGCCGGGTCGTGGCGACTTGGCATGTGAGAGCGGTCATAGTGATTCCTTGGTAGGTTGGGAGGATTGAAAAGTCACAGAGCCTCGGCGCTGGTGAGCTTGCCTTTCAGCGTTCACCGGCTGCGGCACTGCTATCTCTTGGGCCTCGCGGATGCGAGTCTCAGGAGCTTGTTTTGCGACAACGTGGCGCATCGCGGCAGCGCGCGCCTTCGCAAGTTTGGTTTGGCCCGCTGGTGGGCCAACAAAGTCTGATCGGGCAATGAGCTCAATATCCGCGCCAACACTCTCGGCCGCGCCGGCTTTCAGCCGCCCCTGGTCGCTCGCGCTTAGCACGGCAGAGTTGAACTTGAAAGCCACGTCCACCGTCTTGGACAGTTTCTTAGTCGGCAATGGTCCTGGGCTGCTCACTGTGGGCGCCATGACCGCGGGAATCAGGGGAATCGCCCGCGTCTTCTCGGTGGGAGTTGGGCATGCTGGTAAATCGCAATAGACATACCTGGACGGGTTCGCGCCAACCTGGGTAACCCCAAGCCGCGCTACGACGGACAGGGAGGTCGTCGCGACAGACTCGGTGCGATCAGGTGCGCCCGCGCAAGCAGAAAGAGCTACCGCGGCCATCAACGGGGCCAACACTTTGCAAGTTCTGAAATGACTTCCCATGCGATCCTCTTCATTCTTCCTGTCCCGACACACGCCGCAAATTGCCGTGAACTGCGCTTCTTCAACTATTGGCACCTACCCGACGCGGCATCGGATATCGCTATTGCATGATAGCTTAAATTGCTATGATGTAGCAATAATATGCTCTCAGACAATACTTGCGAAATGTATCATTTATGCTATTGAGGTGCTTTCCCTTACACTGCCGCATGGGTCGATTGCTCAATTCAGCGTCGAGTCGACAAAGAGAGACGATTGGTGCGGTTGGCCTCGTTTCAGGAGCGTCACCGTTGAAAGGACGACACCGCCACTTATGGTGTCCTGACGATTGAAAGAGATTCAGATGAAGAAGATCAAAGTCGCCCTTGCGGATGACCACGCCTTGCTACTCGAAGGCATGCGTTCGACGCTTGAACAGCACGGGATGAGCGTGGTGGCGGAAACCTTGGAAGCCGCCAAAGTGGTCGACATGGTTCGCAAGTCCGGGGCGGACGTCCTGGTTCTGGACATCAGATTCGGAGGTGCTGAAACAGGGCTGGACATTGCGCGAGAGTTGCTCACGGCGATGCCGCAAGCGAGGGTGGTTTTCTACTCGCAGTTCGATCAAATTGAATTGATCAGAAGCGCCTACCGGGTCGGCGGCGCGGCTTTTGTGGCAAAGAACGCCGGAGCGTCCACTCTCATTGAGGCGATCAAGACCGTCCACGAAGGCAAGACTTACTACACACCCGATGTGGCCATGAAACTGGCCGACATGGCGGTTCATGGCGACGATTCACCAGGCACTAAGTTGAGCGCTCGGGAACTCCAAGTCTTCCGTCTCATGGCAAACGGGTCCACAAATGTCGAAATTGCGGAACTCCTTGGGCTTTCACCCAAGACGATTTCGAATGAGTCGCAGTCCATCAAGGACAAGCTGGGAATCCATCGACCGGTCGACATCGCCAGGACGGCGCTGAAGTACAACTTGATTTCAGAGTAGGTCCAGCCAGGTCGCACCAGGCTCGGGCGTGCCCTTATCTCGGCAAGCGCCTGGACGAAAGTGGCAATACGAATGAAAGCGTCGTACCCTCAGTGAGTGACGACGTCAGCTGCATCTTCCCGCCTACCGCCTCCACGCGCTCTCGCATGGCCGCCAATCCGAGCCCCGTGCCGCTCACGCTGATGGTCGGCTGCATGCCGTGACCATTGTCGTTCACGACGATGGCGATGTCCTGGCCCCCATCGGCCAGTTCCAATGTGACCACGACCTGACTGGCCCCGGCGTGCTGGCTCGCATTGGCCAACGACTCCTGAACGAGCCGAAACGTGGTGATTGCGGCGACGCCATGTATGACCGGCATTTCATCAGCCGCTCGCAACTCATATCGGCAGGTGGGAAACAGTTCGTTGTAGTTGCGCACCATATCTTCCAGGGCAGCCGCCAAACCCAAAGTTTCCAAGATCTCGGGATGCAGCCGCTTCACCAGCCGGCGCGCCGAGGCATAGGCGTCGTCCGTTGCTGACAAAATCGCTGCGGCCGCCTTCCGAAGTTCTTCCGAGTAGGGTCCGCCTTGCGCCGACCAATGCTCAATTTGTTGAGCTCGCATCTTGATTGCGATCAGCACCGCATTGAAGTCGTCGTGAATCTCTGCCGCGATGCGCTTGCGCTCATCGTCCAATTGGCGGTTCGCGCGGGCGATCAACTCGCGCTTTTCGTTGTCGGCAAAACGGATCTTTGCCAGGGCCTCTTCCAGCTCGATCGTTCTGCGTTCGACCTTCGACTCAAGGTTCTGGGTGGTCTCCTTCAATGCCTGCGCAATGTCGCAGATGGTTGCCTGCAGGCGCCCAATATCGCCCGGAGCGTCCTTGGGCAAGTACACCTCATACTTGCCGATCTGAATTCGGTGCAGCGCACGCATAACGACATACATTTGATTTCGTAACCGGCGAGTCAACAGGACACCCAAGATACAGCTAAAGGCGGCGGCGACCAATGCCTGCAGGGCGATCTCAAGGATGGCTGATCGCTTCGCCGCAATGATCGGCTCCGGCGACATGTCGACCTGCACGTACCCCACCACGGGTCCCTCCTGCGATTCCATCTCTGGTCGGGGAGGGCCAAGCGCTGACTGAGGCAGCGCGGAGCTAAACACATCGAAATTCAGCACCTGACCGTATATGGCGTGTTCGAACATGACCGCTTGACCGCCTGGCGCCGACGACCGGACCTCCACCAGCGACTCGCGTTGGCTGCCGAGCACGCGGATCGCCGCGACCCCAGGGTCCGAGCGCACCAGACGCTGAAGCGTCAGGTTAAGTGTCGAGGCGTTTCCAGACACAACGGCGTATTGGCTGCTCTCGCCCAGAGCGGCCGCGAGCAGTTGCCCTTTGCTGCTCAGATCCAGTCTGACCTCGGCCAGTCGTTGTGCATACATCAAACTGCATACGACGATGAACATCAGCATGGCCGGGGCAAGCGCGACGATTAACAGCTGCGTGGTGATTCGCCCAGTGAACGGAGCTTTCATCTGTCCCCCTTCTTGCGTGCGAGCTCGCGTGCGCCGTCAGGAATGACAATATTCAGGCTTCGCGCAACCTGTTCATTGAAACTGACTCGCCAATAGAGAGGATAGTCCGCGCTCGGCAAGCGGTCAGTCTGAATGACGCCTAGATACGAATCAAGTTGTGCGGTGACGTCATCGAGTGCCGCGTAGGTCGTGGCTAATGCGCCGGCTTGAACCAATTCCGGGACGAATCCGACCATTGCCTGGCCGCGACGGTAGGTCGACTCCAAAACGCCACGCAACGTTTGGGCGGCATAAATTTGTGGGTCTGGTACGGCTAGCAGCACGGTTGATCGCCGCATCGAGGCAAGAGTACGCACCACGTCGGCGTCCTTGGCAATGACCTCGGTCGTAAGTTCGACATCATGGCGCAGCGCGGCGCGCTGCAGCTCCGGCTCCAGGTACGCGGTGCTGTCCGAGAGCAATGCCGAAACGGAGACTCGCCTGTTGAAGATGGCCTCGATCAGTTGGAATTGCGAGACAGGAGAGGTTTCGGCGTAGATGCCGGTTATACGCCCCCTCGGGGATCGGCCATCGACTAGTCGATGAAACGTTGGGCGGGAGACAAATAGAGCGACGATTTGCGAACTGGACCCGACCAGCACCTCAGCTGACACAAGCACCTGCAGGGCGGCTGGGCCAACCGCGACGAGGATCGCAGGACCAGCACGCGCGACCAATTCCTCCAGGGTGGAGGAGTGGTGTTCCGTGGGGTATCGCGCTTGGAGCGACTCCAAGATGGTCCCGGTGGAAGCAGCCGCCTTGCCAGCATAGAAGAAACGAACCTCCTTCCGGCCAACAACGGCAGAAAAGACCTGTCCCCCAGTGAATGTGGCAATGCCGCATGCAGCCACCGACGCCAACGCGCGCCGGGTGATTTGCATGAAAACCTTTAGAACCTGGTCCCGAACTCTACATAAACCCGTGCTCGGCGGTCAAATTGGCTCTGGCCAATGCTAGTTGTGCGTAAGTAGGCCACGACCGGGTTGTCTAATCGCGACAATCGAAGACTTGCATACGTTCTGGGGGTGAAGTGTTTGGATACGACCAAGTCAAGCCGCCCATAGCTGCTTCCACCGACCGTATCGGCTGACGCGCCAGCGTAGCTGCCGGCTACGCTGAGGCCTCCTCCAAATTGATGGGCCAATCCAATTGCCCCGCTGTGCCGCGCATACTGTGTACGCTCAACAAGCGTCGTAGCGTCGTGATTGCTCAGGTAGGAGTAGCTTACAAATCCGTTGGATGCGGGTGAGAGTGAAAAAGTCGCCTGCACCTCAGCGCCGCTGAGTCGAACTGAGTTCGCGTTGTTGGGGGGGAAGTTCGCGACGGTGACCCCTTGAGACACGAGATCCGTTAGTTCCTCGTTAAACAGCTTGGCATCAAGAATCAGCCCGTACGCCGGCACGTTGAGCAAATACCCAAGCTCAAGCGATTTGTTGACCTCATGTCGAACCGCATTGCTGTCGGTGACCTTCGCACTCTGGAAAAAGCGAGGGTTTGGATTGCCTGGTATTGGGGAGAATGGCTTCAGCGTGTACGACAGGTCACCGTAGCGTTCGACCAGATCGGGCGCGCGGGTCCCCTTGCTGTAGCTCAGGCGAACTGTCTGACTGGGCGTGAGATGCCAATTCACACCAAGGCGTGGCGCCGCAGAACTGGCCGAGTCACTCGAACGATCAGCATACAGACCGGCGTTGATCAGCACCGTGGCGGCCGGTTTGTATTCGGCATGCATGAATGCTCGCAGGATCGTATCTGAACGGGTCCCACCCAGATAGGATTCGCTGGTGGCGCTGTTGCGACGCACGCCGAAACCGGAGACGAATCGCAATGTATCCGAAACGACGTAGGTGTCCTGCAGTTCCATGTCATCGCGACTTTGAACCAGATTGCCGTTGACGGTTCCGCACGCTGGGGTGAGCGCGTTAGCACCAAGGGATCGGATCGCCTTGATTGCCGCAATGGCTAGCAGATCGTCGCTAGCAGATCCTCCCGATGGCATCTTGCCTAGGGCGACCGCGTTGGCGTAGGTGGGGTTGGCGCTGTACAGCGCGAACAACTCGGGCATGTACGCCGCCCTTGGGTAACATGCTGTCCACTCCTCGCGTTTGGAGTAGTTTGAACGACTCGCATGAATCTGCAACTGATGCGAGCCGCTAAAACTGGTGGTCATGAGTGTGGACAGGTAGTAATTGTGTAGTTTCCTGTCCTGGAAACCCTCGTATGCGCTTGTGAACGGGCTGTCGTTTTTGCCTTCAACGTAAGTGGCCCGAACGGCCAACTTGGTGTGGGGCGTAAACCTTGTCTCGCTTGAATAACTCAGGCGCGTCGCTCTTGCGGAATCGTGGCCCGATGGATCGGATCTCGCGCTTGACGCGTCGCCATCGGACCTGAAGCTATCGAAACCACCATTGAATTCAGAACTGAGCGACAACGTTGCTGAGGTTGTTCCGAAGCTTGTTGACACGCGGGAATGCAATCGACGTTGTCGTTCGGTGCCGACACCCAACACTGCGGAGACGCCATCGCTGTCTTGCGGATGTAGGGTGATGATGTTGATGATGGCCAGCATCGAGTTCGGACCATACGACGCAGAGTCCGGACCGCGGGTAACTTCGATTCTGGCTATGTCTTCGACGGCAATGGGCAACATGCTCCAATTGTTAGCGGCTGCATTTGAGCGCGTAAATCTGGCGGAGTTTTGAGCTCGCGGGTGTGCCAAAGCAATGGGCCCTTTCGGGCCCATTGCGAGTTTGATGGATATTGACTCAGCTTACGGCTGCATTCCTTCGTCATCGCCGC
>JAUXWC010000220.1 GCA_030685025.1 Rhodoferax sp. | reverse complement strand
GAACAATTGCGTCGTGCACGTTCCTTCCAATGAAGAACCAGAAATCTCCAGTCTGCCTGCACTACCTTCGTCGCTGCGAGGCCGAAGGCCGCGGCAGCCCACGCTGGAGCGCCAAGGGCATGGATTGCCGCGCGGTATTCGTCATTGCGAGGAGCTCCAGCGACGCGGCAATCCATGCAGCCAGGAGTCATGGATTGCTTCACTGCGTTCGCAATGACGATGTTCTTTCACGTTAGCATCACCCAACACCATGTGCGGCATTACCGGCATTTTTGACACCCGCGGGACGAGCGACATCCCTCGGGCCGTGCTGCAGCGCATGAACGACTCGCAACTGCATCGTGGCCCCGACGAAGGCAGCCTGCATACCGAGCCCGGCGTCGGCCTGGGCCACCGGCGCCTGTCGATCATCGACATCGCCACCGGCCAGCAGCCACTGTTCAACGAGGACGGCTCAGTAGTGGTGATCTTCAACGGCGAGATTTACAACTACCAGCAACTCATCCCCGAACTGCAGGCACTGGGCCACGTGTTTCACACCAAGAGTGATACCGAGGTGATCGTGCATGCCTGGGAGTCCTGGGGGGCCGACTGCGTCAAGCGTTTTCGCGGCATGTTCGCCTTCGCCCTGTGGGACCGCAATCAGCAAACCTTCTTCATGGCGCGCGACCGCCTGGGCGTCAAGCCGATGTACTACGCGCTGCTGGACGACGGCACGCTGTTGTTCGGCTCGGAGCTGAAGTCGGTTCTGGCGCATGGCGGCCTGCGCCGTGACATCGACCCCCTGGCGGTGGAAGAGTACTTTGCGCTGGGCTACGTGGCCGAGCCCCGCACCATCTTCAAGCAGGCCCGCAAGCTGTCGCCAGCCCACAGCCTGACCATTCGGCGTGGCCAGCCGATCCCCGAACCGGTCGCCTATTGGGACGTGCGCTTCAGCCTGGACAATCCCATTTCCGAGACCGATGCCCAAGCCGAGTTGGTGGCGCGGTTGAGAGAATCGGTACGCCTGCGCATGATCGCCGAAGTTCCACTGGGCGCGTTTCTGTCCGGCGGTGTGGACAGCAGCGCCGTCGTGGCCATGATGGCCGGCTTGTCCGAGACCCCGGTCAACACCTGCTCGATCGGGTTTGACGACCCGGCTTTCAATGAATCAGAGTTCGCCCAAAAGGTGGCGGACCGTTATCACACCAACCATCGGCTGGAAGTGGTCAAGAGTGATGACTTCGACCTGATCGACACCCTGGCCCGCCTGTACGACGAGCCCTATGCCGACAGTTCGGCCATTCCCACCTACCGGGTCTGCCAACTGGCGCGCAAGCATGTGACGGTGGCGCTGTCGGGTGACGGCGGCGACGAATCCCTGGGTGGCTACCGGCGCTACCGCATGCACTTGATGGAAGAGCGCATGCGCGCTGCTCTGCCACACAGCGTGCGCCAACCGCTGTTCGGGACACTGGGCAGGCTCTACCCGAAGGCCGATTGGGCACCGCGCGTGTTTCGCGCCAAGACCACTTTCGAGGGACTTGCGCGCACCTCGGTGCAGGCCTACTTTCACACCGTCTCGATTTTGCGCGACCCGATGCGCGAGGCCTTGTTCAGCCCCAGTTTCAAGACCGAACTGGCCGGCTACAACGCGCAGGAGGTGTTCAATCGCCACGCGGCACAAGCCGGCACCACCGACCCGCTGGCGCTGATCCAGTACCTCGACCTCAAGACTTACCTGGTGGGCGATATCAACACCAAGGTTGATCGCGCCAGCATGGCGCACTCGCTGGAAGTGCGCGAACCCCTGATGGACCATGAACTGGTCGAGTGGCTGGCCTCCCTGCCTTCAGGCCACAAGATTCACGGACAAGAGGGCAAGTACATCTTCAAGAAGGCCATGGAGCCCTACCTGCCCAATGACGTGTTGTACCGGCCCAAGATGGGATTCTCCGTGCCGCTGGCGCGCTGGTTCCGGGGTCCCTTGAAACAACGTGTGCGCGACGCCGTGTTGGGCGAACGCCTGGCCGCCACCGGCTGGTTCGACCGCAGTTACCTGGAACACCTGGTGCAGGCGCACCAGTCCGGCGCGCGCGACTACAGCGCGCCGCTGTGGACACTGCTGATGTTCGAAGCCTTCCTGCGGCAAGTGGTCGATGCCGCCGTGGCCGAGCCGATGGCGGTGGCCGCATGAGCGCAGCGCCGGGCCGTCTCAAGCCAAGCTTTCACCGAAGTGCGCAGCACGAAGGTATTGATGAGACCGCCGCGCCGGGCCGCCCCCAAGCAAGCTCGCCGCAGCCCGCCCGGGCGACGGTAATTCGATGAACACACACGACAACGCCTACAAGCACCTGTTCTCGCACCCGCAGGCAGTGCGCGACTTGCTGCGCGGCTTCGTCGAAGAAGACTGGGTGGCCCTGCTGGACTTTGACACCCTGGAGAAGGTCAGCGGCAGCTACGTCAGCGACGACCTGCGCGACCGCGAGGACGACATCATCTGGCGCATCCGCATGCAGGGCGCAGCAAGCGAGGGCAGCGCCCGCCAGCCAGGCGAGTGGGTCTACGTCTACCTGCTGCTGGAGTTCCAAAGCAGCGTGGACGCCTTCATGGCCGTGCGCATCCTCACCTACATTGGCCTGCTCTACCAAGACCTCATCAAGAGCGGACAGGTCAAGGCACAAGCGGGCCAAAGCGCCAAACTGCCGCCGGTGTTCCCCTTGGTGCTGTACAACGGCGTGCGCGCCTGGAGCGCCGAGCGCGAGTTGGAGCAACTGATCGAGCCCGTGCCCGCCAGCCTGGGCGCCTACCGGCCACGCCTGCGCTACTTCTTGATGGACGAGGGCCGCCTGAGCGAAAGCAGCCTACAGCAAAGCGACAACGCGATTGCCAGCCTGGTGCAAATCGAACGCACGCTGGACCCCCTGCAACTGGCCCCCTTGGTGGAAAAATTGGCCAATCAGCTCAAAGCCCCGCAAAATACGGAGCTACGGCGTGCATTCGCCGTCTGGATCAACCGCGTCGTGCTGCGGCGCTTCAACCCACAGGGCGATTTGCCCGAGACGCAAGACTTACCGGAGGTGCAACACATGATCGGCGAACGAATCGATATCTGGAAGGAACAACTGCTACAGCAAGGCATGCAGCAAGGCATGCAGCAGGGCATGCAGCAGGGCATGCAGCAAGGCATGCTCGCAGGCAAGTTGGAAGGCAAGTTAGAAGGCCAAGCACAGTTGCTGCGTCGCATGCTGGTGCGCCGCTTTGGCGTGTTGCCAGCGGTCGTGGAGGCGCAAATCGTCGCCGCCAGCCTCGAACAGATTGAATCCTGGTTCGATCGAAGCATCGACGCCGCCAGCCTTGGCGCGGTGTTTACGCAACATTGAACCTGGAAACCGCAGTTGACCGCTCATCCCCGCTTGTAACGCCGCATGAACACTCACTCTTGTCCCCACGAGCGCAATACCGAGGCTATGCTGGCTTTACCGTGACTGACTCCAACTCTGCGAAACTGGACGCCACGTGCAGCCGCTTCGTGTTCAAACTGCGCCAAATTCAACGCGTGCAACACGCGGTGCCGACCGCTTCAAGCCAAGCTCGCAGCGCAGCATGAAGGTAATCCGATGAGCCGGCGTATCCTGCACGTGCTGGACCACTCAATCCCGCTGCACAGCGGCTACACCTTTCGCACCCTGTCGATCCTGCGCGAGCAACGCAAGCTGGGCTGGGACACCTGTCACCTCACCAGCCCCAAACACATCCACTGCAGCGTCGCCGAGGAAGACGTGGACGGCTGGCATTTCTACCGCACCCCCGCCGCGCCGCTCAGCCGCCTACCGGGCTTGGGCGAAGTGGCGCTGATGCGCCAGCTTGAGCGCCGGCTCCAGCAAGTGGCGGAACAACTCAGACCCAGCATCATTCACGCCCATTCGCCCGTGCTCAACGCCTTGCCGGCCCTGCGCGTGGGTCAGCGACTGGGCATCCCGGTCGTCTACGAAGTGCGGGCCTTCTGGGAAGACGCGGCCGTGGACCACGGCAGCACCACCGAAGACAGCCTGCGTTACCGCCTGACACGCTGGCTGGAAACGCGTGCGCTGCGCCAAGCCCAGCATGTGTTCACCATTTGCGAGGGTTTGCGCAGCGACATCGTGGGTCGCGGCATCCCCGCGCCTAAGGTCACGGTCATTCCCAACGCGGTGGACATCGAGTCGTTCGAGCCGGGGGGCGTGCCCGACACCGCCCTCAAGTCGAAGTTGGGCTTGGACGGCTGCGGCGTGGTCGGTTTCATCGGTTCCTTCTACGCCTACGAGGGCCTGGATCTGTTGCTCGACGCGCTGCCCGGCATTCTCAAACAGCAGCCCGGCGTGCGGGTCCTGCTGGTGGGCGGAGGTCCGCAGGACGCCGCGCTCAAGGCGCAGGCCCAGCGCCTGGGTGTGGCCGACAGGGTGGTCTTCACCGGCCGTGTGCCGCACGACCAGGTGCAGCGTTACTACGATCTGGTCGATGTGCTGGCCTACCCGCGCCACTCGATGCGCCTGACCGAGCTGGTCACCCCGCTCAAGCCGCTCGAAGCGATGGCGCAGGGCCGTGTCCTGGTTGCGTCGGATGTGGGCGGTCACAAGGAACTGATTCACCACGGCGAGACCGGCATGTTGTTCAAGGCCGGCGATGCCAACGCACTGGGCCAATCCATCCTCAGTCTCTTGGCGGCACCAGACCGTTGGCCCGCCATGCGCGCGGCGGGGCGTCGCTTTGTCGAGACCGAGCGCAACTGGCGCGCCAGCGTCGCCAACTACCAGGGCGCTTACGCGTCGCTGGCCAAACCGGCATGACAGCGTCTGGCCTGCAAGCCCTGCGCATTGGCCTGATCGGGCCTTTGCCACCGCCATCGGGGGGCATGGCCAATCAGACGCAACAACTGGGTGAGCTATTGAGCCACGCCGGCGCCCAGGTGACCACGGTGCAAGTCAATGCACCGTACCGGCCAGAGTGGATTGGCCGGGTGCCGCTGGCGCGTTCCTTGTTCCGCCTGGTGCCCTATCTGGCCGCCCTATGGCGCGCTGCCGGTCAGTCCGACGTATTCCACGTCATGGCCAACTCCGGTTGGTCGTGGCATCTGTTTGCTGCCCCCGCCGTCTGGGTGGCGCGTTGGCGCGGCGTGGCGGTGGTCGTCAACTACCGGGGCGGCGAGGCGGCGGAGTTCCTGCAGCGCTCGGCCGGTCTGGTCCGGTTCACCATGCGCCGGGTCGCCACGCTGGTGGTGCCGTCGGGCTTCCTGCAGGGTGTCTTCCTGCGCTTTGGCATGCCAGCCGAAATCGTTCCCAACATCATCGACCTCAGCCGCTTTGTGCCACGCGACCTGGTTCGCAGCGGAGCGCCACACCTGGTGGTGGCGCGCAACCTGGAGGCCCTGTACGACAACGAGACCGCGATTCGCGCGTTTGAAGTGGTCAGGCGGCACTTCCCGCAGGCAAGACTGACGGTGGCTGGAAGCGGGCCACAAGAGTCCTACCTTCGTCAGTTGGTGGCGGGGCAGGGGTTGTTTGAGGCGGTGCACTTTACCGGACGCCTGGAGCGCGACGCCATGGCCGCGCTGTACCGCAGTGCCGACCTCATGCTCAACCCCAGCCTGGCCGACAACATGCCCAATTCGGTGCTGGAGGCCTGGGCCAGCGGCGTGCCGGTGGTTAGCACCAACGTTGGCGGTATTCCCCATCTCGCGCAAGATGGCGTCACGGCGTCGCTGGTGCCACCCTCCGATCCGGCCGCCATGGCGCAGGCCTGTGTTGCCCTACTGACGGACGAGGCGCTGTGGCGCCAGCGCGCCCAGGCCGGCTTGCAGGAGGCGCAACGCTACACCTGGTCTTGCGTGCAACCGGTATTGACGGGCGTCTACCGGCAGGCCCTGCCGCAGCGCACGCGCTGAGCAACGAGAACTGCCATGGGCCTGTACACCTCCCTTGTTTCGAACCTCGCGTTCCCGCTGCATGAGCGCCTCAAGCGGCATGACACCGTGGCGATCCGTCGGACCATGGAGGAGGTCCAATGGTGGCCCGCCGAGCGCCTGGCGGCGTTCCAGTTGCAGCGCCTGCAAGCCCTGCTGCAGGACGTGGGGCAGCATGTTCCGTACTACCGCGACATCTTCACCAAGATTGGTTTCGATCCACGCAGCGTGCAAAGCACCACTGATCTGCAGCGCCTGCCCTTGCTCACCAAAACGCTGATCCGGGCCAACACGGACGCGCTCAAACACACTCAGGCGCAAGGCCTGGCACGCTTCAACACCGGTGGCTCCTCGGGCGAGCCGCTGATCTTCTTCATCGGCAAACAACGCATTAGCCATGACGTTGCGGCCAAGTGGCGCGCCACCCGTTGGTGGGGCGTGGACATCGGCGACCCCGAGATCGTGGTGTGGGGCTCGCCCATCGAGCTGGGCAAGCAGGACCGCATCAAACACTGGCGCGACAAACTGCTGCGCACCCAATTGTTGCCAGCGTTCGAGATGTCCGCGCCCAAGCTGGACCAGTTTATTGCCACCATCCAGGCCGTCAAGCCGCGCATGTTGTTTGGCTACCCCTCGGCCCTGACGCACATCGCACGCCACGCACAAGCGCGCGGCGTGACCATGAACGATCTGGGCATCAAAGTGGCCTTTGTCACGTCCGAGCGCCTCTACGACGAACAACGCGCCACCATCAGCCAGGTGTTTGGCTGCCCGGTTGCCAATGGTTATGGCGGGCGCGACGCCGGTTTCATCGCACACGAGTGTCCGGCTGGCGGCATGCACCTGACAGCCGACGACATCGTGGTGGAAATCGTCAACGAGGCGGGGCAGGTGCAGCCCGCGGGCGTCCCCGGCGAGATCGTCGTCACACACCTGTCCACCAGCGAGTTCCCGTTCATCCGTTACCGCACGGGTGACATTGGTGTGTTGGGATCAAGCCCCTGCGCGTGTGGCCGGGCGCTGCCGCTACTGCAGGACATCCAGGGCCGCAGCACCGACTTCGTGGTGGCCGCCGATGGCACCGTGATGCACGGTCTGTCCTTGATCTACATCCTGCGCGATCTGCAAGGCGTCAAAGCCTTCAAGGTGGTGCAGGAAAGCCGGGCACTGACACGGGTGCTGCTGGTCACCGACGCGGACTTCGCGCCGGACTCGGTCTCACGCATCATCACCGGCTTCAGGCAGCGCCTGGGCGCCGAGGTGGCGGTGCAAGTGGACCTGGTTGACAATATCCCCGCCGAGAAGTCCGGCAAATTTCGGTACATCATCAGCCATGCGTGACATCATTGTTATTGCCATCGTCATGGCCGGTTCTCTGGCGGCGTTGCGTCGGCCCTGGATCGGCATCATGCTGTGGACCTGGCTCAGCATCATGAACCCGCACCGCTACACCTGGGGCATCGCCTACGGTGCGCCACTGGCGGCGGTGGCGGCGGTCAGCGTCCTGCTGGGCCTGCTGATGACCAGGGAGCGGGAGTCGCCTTTCAAAGCGAGCCCGGTGACTTGGTTCGGGCTGTTCATGGTCTGGATGACGCTGTCTTGGCTGGCCGGCATCGACCCCGAAGGTGACTACGAGCAGTGGAAGAAGGTCATGAAGATCGACATCATGATCATCGTGGCCCTGATGGTCTTGCACAGCAAACAGCATATCTACGCCTTGATGTGGGTCTGCGCCGGTTCACTGGCGATCCTGGGCATCAAGGGTGGCATCTTCACGGTGCTGTCGGGCGGCGTGCACCGAGTCTGGGGGCCGCCGGGCTCCTTCATCGAAGACAACAACGAATTTGCCCTGGCCCTGGTGATGACCATCCCCCTGCTCAGGTTCTTGCAGCTTCAACTTCGCAACGCGCTGGCACGCCACGCCCTGACCGGCACCATGCTCTTGTGCGCGGCATCGGCCCTGGGCTCGCAATCGCGGGGCGCGTTGCTGGCCATATCCGGCATGCTGGTGTTCTTGTGGTGGAACGGCAAGAATAAGCTGGGCATTGGTCTGCTGATCATGCTGGTGGCGATTCCGCTGCTCATGTTCATGCCCGACTCATGGATGGAGCGCATGGCCACCATTGGCACCTACGAGGCGGATCGGTCGGCCTTGGGTCGCATCAGCGCCTGGTGGAGCGCCTGGAACAGCGCCTTTCACTACCCGTTTGGTGTCGGCTTCAATTCAGCCCGGCCCGAACTCTTCGCGCTCTACTCGCCCTACCCCGACTTTGTCCACGCCGCTCACAGCATCTATTTTCAGGTGCTGGGCAACCACGGGTTTGTCGGCTTGTTGTTATTTTTGGCGATTTTTGTCACCACATGGCGCTCGGCCGGCTGGCTGCGCAAGCACAAGTCGCTGGTGCCAGAGGCCCGCTGGTGTGGCGACCTGGGCTCGATGTGCCAGGTCGCGCTGGCCGGCTACGCCGTTGGGGGCGCATTCTTGAGTCTGGCGTACTTCGACCTGCCCTACAACATCATGGTGATGATTGTGATAACCCGCATCTGGGTGGAAAAGAGAAGCTGGTTGACCGAACCGGTTTATGCGCCCGGCTGGAAGACCATCCCCGGATTGGTCAAGCCCGCCGAAGCCACCAAAGGCGCCTGATCAATGCTGACACCCTTCTTCGGCTGGTTGTCCCCGGCGGGTGCCAAGGCCCGCTTGTCAATTCTGATTTTTCACCGCGTCCTGCCCGAGCCTGATCCGCTGTTCCCCCAGGAAATGCATGCACGCCAGTTCGACGCAGTGTGTGGCTGGCTGGCAAACTGGTTCAATGTGCTGCCCCTGGACCGGGCGGTGGCGCAGCTCGGCGCTGGCACGCTGCCGGCGCGGGCCGCCTGCATCACCTTTGACGACGGCTACGCCGACAACCACCATGTAGCCCTGCCCATCCTGCAGCGACACGGATTGACGGCAAGCTTCTTCATCGCCACGGGCTTCCTCGATGGCGGACGCATGTGGAACGACACCATCATCGAAACCGCCCGGCGCAGCCCGCTGCCGCTGCTCGACCTGCGCAGCCTGGGCTTGGGTTGCCATGCGCTGGGCTCGATCGCCGACCGGCAGGCTGCCATCGCCGCGTTGATCCCGCAAATCAAATACCGGCCGTTTGCCGAACGCGTGGCCACCGCCGAGCAACTGGCCACGCTGGCCCAGGTGCAAGCACCGAACGACCTCATGATGACCTCCCCTGAGGTGAAAGCCATGCGACAGGCCGGCATGGTGATCGGCGCCCACACGGTGTCCCACCCGATCCTGGCGCGGCTGACCGACGCCCAGGCCAGCGACGAGATTGGTCGCAGCAAACAGTATCTGGAGCAACTGCTGGGCGAACGCGTGGGCCTGTTCGCCTACCCCAATGGCAAACCCGGTGAAGACTACTCACCCGCCAGTGTCGAGGTGGTGCGCAGCCTGGGCTTTGACGCCGCGGTTAGCACCCAGTGGGGCACTACGGGCACTGGGGATGACCTGTTTCAGATCCGCCGCTTCACGCCCTGGGACCGAAGCCGACTGCGTTTTGGCGCCCGCTTGCTGAGCAACCTGCGCACGCCATGGCGTTGAAACAGCCTTGCCGATGTCCAGCGCCTCTTCGCAGGCGCGCTGGATGTGTCATGCAATCAACTCAAGGTGCGCGGCGGTTGCACTGGCGACCACGCCCGGCGTCATGCGAAGGTCAAGAGTTGCCAAACGGCCGTTGTTGCGAACCGCCAGCGCCAGCAAATAGGCGTCTGTGACTTGCCGGTGTCCCAATAGTCTGCGCCAGTCGATCAGACCCGACGAAAGCAGACTGACATCAGCCGGCCAAAACTCGTGTTCAGATGCGGCGCATGCCTTCGCCAAGCGCTCCGCTACTTGCACGGTCGGCCTGGGCGTAGGGTAGCCCGGCTGCGACATGATGCGCACCACACCGTTTTGCGTAATCGGGCAAGATGCCCATCCATGGTGGGCTTCACGCTCAAGCCAAGCCGTGGCGCGACCGTGCATGACATGCCCAGCATCCAGCAACGCGATCAGTACATTCACGTCCAATAGTGCACGCATCAAACGCCTTCAGAGTCGCGCAAGGCATCAACCAGGGCGCTTGTGATCAAGACCCCTTGCGATGGAAACGGTTGAAACCCGGCAATCGATCTCAGACCAGCGGCAGGCGGCGCTGCCACGCTTACGCCAGACATCGCCTCGCGCAACAACCGCGAAATTACGTGCCCAGCCGATTCATGTTGCCTGCGGGCTATCTCCTTCGCTGCGGCAAGCACGTCGTCTTCAATGTCAAGGGTTGTCCGCATGCGTTTCTCCAATTGATGCTACATCATCATGATGCTATCACATCATTGTATGGGCCCATCAGCCTAAACCGAGGGGCCTTGGCGGCCAACCACTGCCAAGCGTGGTCATTCGAATTTGGGAATCAAGGGCTCCGCAGCGCATCAGCGGCGGCACGCATGATCAAGCCCACCCCCAGCGCGTTCAAATGTCCGTCCTGGGGTCCTACATCAAGCTTGAGCGGTGATTTGGCCAGATGAGCGCGTACCAAAGGCTCGGCGTCCACCACGATCACGCCGCCCGCACGCGCCAACTGCATGAAACGCTCGCGCTCCGGATCGGCCCTGGCCTGACCGGCGTACAGCGCGCGTCGATCAGCATCCATCACGATCACCAATCGGCCGGCAACATGGGGTTTGACGCGCTCAAGAAACGCTTGGGTCACGGCATCAACCGTTGCCAGCGCGCGGGCGTGTCCCTGGTTTGGTTCAGTCGGTGCTGCAAGCACGGCGCCCGACACCGCCGTGCCGCTTGGATGTGATGGCGCAAAGGCCTGGCGCCAAAGCCTCTGCGGGCTGAACTTGAGTTGGCTAAACAGATACTGCGCCAATGCAGACTGACGCAACAGGCGTTTGGCCACCCCAGCAGGCGCCAAGGTCTCGGTGCGCGGCAACAGGGTCTTCGAATCCAGACAGGGGCCATGGACATTGCCCGAACCACACAAGGACTGCCGTACATCACCCCGCTCCATCAGTATCACGATGTCGCGAACACCAAGCTGCTCATGCGCGAAGCGAATGCGCTCGGCATAGTCCAGCAAGGCCGTGCCCGGGCTGCCCATGGCATAGACCGGACGGGTCCCCAGCGCCCGCTCCAGTTGCGCGCCGGGCCGGTCCGGTGCCGCCAACATGGACGCCTCCACGTAGCTGTCGCCAATCAGGGCCACGGCCTGCGCATCGCGTGCAAAATCGCGGCTTGCGACATACCCCAGGTTGTTGGCTTGCAGTGTTTGCGCATTGCGCAAATCCCACCCGGTGGAGGTAGTCCAGCGATGATGCGGCGGGTAACTCAGGATCAACGGATCGGTGTAATACGCCGTTTCGGTGGAAGTCGAAACCGGGATCAGCCGAAACAACAGCTCCAGCATCAGCAAACAGGCGCCAGCGCCGATGAACCACCAGGTGATTGCGCGGGCCATGTCAGAAGTTGAAGTAAATGAATGCGCTGACCGAGTCGCGCATCAGGTTGATCGTCAGGATAAAGCCCACCGCGGTAAAGCTCAGGCCCGCAAGCAGGTGCCTGGCGGTCGCGCGGTGCTGGCATAGCGTGCGCAGACGCGAGCCGATGTGATTGCTGTTGGGGCCAATGATGGCCAGGGCGCACAGTGCCGCGCACCACGACCATCCGCGCGAACCATCCAGGCCCGCGTTCCACAGCAACGTATGCGCCGGGTCAAACATGGCGGGCTTGACCATGCTGGCCAACATCCCGAGCGCGCCGGCCAGGGTCTCGGCGCGAAACACCACCCAGGCGACCGTCACCGACAACATGGTGAGCAACCAGCTTAGGGCGACAAAGGCACGCTGGTGTGCCAGCCGTTCGCACCAGCGCGGGCCGCACAGGGCGCGAAAGGCATGGTTCACGCCCAGGAACAATCCGTGAAGGAATCCCCACAACACGAATGACCAGCTTGCACCGTGCCACAAACCACCCAGCACCATGGTCGCCATCAAGTTGACATAGCGCCGTATGGCGCCCTTGCGGTTGCCACCCAGCGCGATGTAGAGGTAGTCACGCAGAAACTGCGACAGCGACATGTGCCAGCGACGCCAGAAGTCACTGATATTGGTCGCTTGATACGGCGCGTTGAAGTTGAACGGCAGGCGGATATTGACCATCCACGACAGGCCAATGGCCATGTCCGAATAACCCGAGAAATCGAAATAGAGTTGCACCGTGTAGGCGATTGCGCCCAACCAGGCTTCCGCAAAACTGGGCGTGGTGCCGGCGTCGGCGGCTGCGAAGATGGCGTCGGCATAGGGGCTGACCCCGTCAGCCAGCACCACCTTCTTGAACATGCCCAATGCGAAGATGGCCAAACCTGCCGTGAAGTTGGCGGCCTGGAAGCGATAGGTTTCGGACTGTCCGAACTGCGGCATCATTTGCGCGTGATGCAGTACCGGACCGGCAATCAGGTGCGGGAAATAAGTGACGAACAAACCGTAGTGCACAAACTTGTGTTCACGCACGCCTTTGCGCCAGGTATCCACCAAATAGGCAATTTGCGTGAAGGTGAAGAACGAAATACCGATAGGCAGGATCACGCGGCCAATGTCCCAACCGGACCCCAGCATGGCATTCAGGTTGTCGATAAAAAAGTTGGCATATTTGAAGTAGCTCAACAGCGCCAGGTTCACGGCGACGCCAAACATCAACCAATGCTTCGAGCGGGCGTGTTGGCCCGCATCGGCCGAGTCAGTCGAGGCGGAAATCCGGGTTCCGACCCAAAAGTTGCCGATGATGGAGCCCAGCAACAGCAGCGTGAATTCCGGCATCCAGTAGCCATAGAAGACCACCGAGGCCAGAAACAACCACAGCGCCGCCGCTCCATGGCTGAACCGTGCGATGGCAAAGAAACCTGCCAGCACCACAGGCAGAAACAGGCAAATAAAGGTGGCGGTAGTGAACAGCACGAGTCAGTGCGGCAGGGGTCTTTCAGGCCGGGACCGTGAACTTGGGCGCGTGCCGCCGCAGCCACTGCTCCAGCATCATCAGTATCCACACCATTTCACCAAAATAACCTGGGTGCTCAGGCAAGCGCTGGGTCAGCAGGGTCTGGATGAAATCCGCGCGCACCACCCCGCGCGCCGCCAGGCTGTGCAGCGACTCGCTGGCCAGCGCCTTGAGGGCGGGCGTGTGGTTGGCCCACACCCCAAACGGCAGGCCGAAGCCCTGCTTCTTCTTGGTGAGGATGGCGTCGGGCAGGAAGCCGCGCAGCGCCTCCTTGAAAAACCAGCGCAATTGCAAGCCCTTGAGCTTGTAGGCGGTGGGCAGCCTGAGCGAGAAATCGAGCAAACGGTCGTCCAGCATCGGAAAGCCCACGCCCACGCCGGCCAGGCCGGTGGCGCCCAGCACCTTGGGCAAGTCGCTCTCGGCCAGCGTGAAGCGCCAGTCGAAGGCCAGCTCC
>JAUXWC010000139.1 GCA_030685025.1 Rhodoferax sp. | reverse complement strand
ACCGCTTTGACAAGCTGTAACATAATGCTATAAGGAAGCGTGAACTGGGCTCTCCCCCTTGGCCTGCGGATTCGAGGGGGATTCTGAGGCAACCAGACTTCAGGGCTGATCCAAAATTGCACTTAGCTCGTGATTTCTGGTCGTCGTTGCGCGTTTACTGTCTGGCGATTTGTTGGCAATAATACCCGTAAAAATGTTCCCATCTGATCAAGATATCCGCAATCGCCTACTCGTGGCCCGATTGCCGTCGATGCCGCAGATTCTCCTCAAGTTGATCGAACTGTGTCAGGCCGATGAAGCGGGTATGGCTGAACTAGCCAAACTGATCGCCAACGATGCGGGTATGACCACCAAGGTCCTAAGCGTTGCCAATAGCGCCGCTTACCACCGCGGTGGCCGAAAGGTGGGTCTGGTTCAGGCACTGAGCGTGCTGGGATCTGACATGATTAAAACCCTGGTGATCAGCGAGTCTGTATTTCAGACCTTCAACGGATTCCCCCACTCCGGCAGCACGGATCTGCGCAGCTTCTGGAAGCACTCTTTGACCGCCGCCGTCATGGCGCGCGAGATAGCAAAAAAAATGGGCTACCCCCATACCGAAGAAGCCTATCTTGCGGGCTTGCTGCACGATGTGGGGCGCTTGGCTTTACTGGCCGCAGCACCCAATGAATATGGTTCTAATTTTCTGGCGCGGGACGACGCAAGCCTTTGCGCGGTTGAGCAGCGCACCCTTCAGATTTCTCATGCTGACGCTGGCGCCTGGTTGATCGAACGCTGGAACCTTGACTCGTTCATGGCGGACAGCACCCTCTACCATCATGAATCCACGGCACGCCTTGAGGCCGCCCATCCCCTGATTCGCATCATCCATCTAGCGCAATTGCTGAGCAGCCATGACCCTGAGCTTCCCCTTTCAGCGGATGCGGGCGCTCTTTGCAAGATCGGGGTGGACGACCTGTCGATCATTTGCCATGGGGCTGCAGCCCAGGTGAAAAAGGCAGCCGAATACCTGGGCATTGATTTATCGGGCGTTGATGACTTGGTGGCGCCGCCCGCCCACGCACCCGTGGCGCCGGTGGTGGATCTGGCCCAACAGCGGCTGACCGAAGAGGTCCGCAACATGGCGCTGAGTGCAGAGCTTGGACAGTCGCTTGCCCGTCAAAAGGGTGACGCTCAATTGCTCGACGTCGTTCGGCAAAACGCGCGCATTCTTTTTAATCTCGAAAATACGATCATCTTGTTGATGAACGAGAGTGGCCAGGCGCTGGTGGGCGTCTCGTTTGGTGAGCAACAGCAACAGCAACGGCTGGCGGAGTTTTCCATTGCGCTGTCTGGAGGCGGCGGTATTGCCGGGTCTGCACTGCAAAGGCGTCTGGCTTTTCTCGAACGCGACGGTGGCCAGCATGGCCTTGCAGAAGAGCAGTTGCTGCGTATTTTCAAAGCCGAATGTCTGGTTTGTGTGCCCATTGCAAGCGGGAAACGCTGCCTGGGGATGCTGGTGGGCGGCGTCGCGGCATGGCGGGTTGCGGATTTGAAGCGTCGTGAGAAATTTCTGCAGTCCTTTGGCGCACAGGCTGCCACAGCGCTCGAAGCAGCTACCCGTGATCGCGGCGAAATCGATCAGCGTATTGCCAGTTTGAAGGAAGACTATCGCGAAAGCTCCCTCAGAGTGGTGCACGAGGTCAACAACCCGCTTGGGATCATCAAGAATTACCTTGGCGTGCTTGACGGAAAATTGACCCGGCAAGAGCCGGTGGCGGATGAGTTGCAGATTCTGAATGAAGAGATTGACCGGGTAGGCAACATCATGAACGAATTTGCCGGGGTCGCTCCGAAAATTCAGGACGGGGTTACTGAAATCAACCGTGTCGTCAACGATCTGGTGCGCCTGTTTCGTGAAAGCAAATTCTTGCCGCCATCAGTGGAGATCATCGCGCGGATGTCGGAGCAAGCCGCTGAGATCGACGGGCCAGTTAACATTCTCAAGCAGATTCTGGTGAATCTGCTCAAGAATGCCATCGAGGCCCTGCCCAGGGGTGGCCACATCGAGATCAACAACAACGGCCGGGTCCATCGCGACGGACGCGTGTTTTTCGAATTGTGTATCAAGGATGACGGGCCTGGCATGTCGGCCGAGGTGCTGGCCAACCTGTTTTCCCCGGTTCGCAGTTCCAAGGTGGGCCAGAATCGTGGCATCGGTTTGAGTATTGTTCACAGCCTGGTCAAAGGGCTTAATGGACTGATCAGTTGCCGAAGCACCAAGGCAGGTACGGTTTTTGAAATCCTCTTACCAACCCGAAACGCAGTAGCACAGGGTGTCGCTCCGGCACCAAACAAGGCTTTGGCACGAGACCTGAGGTCGATGTGATGGCGGGTAGCGGTTTGACGCAGTCGGCTGCCAATTTTCCTACCTACGGTTGGTCTGTGCCCTTTCCGGCGGAGTCGCCTGCGCATGTGCTGCTGGTTGACGACGAACCGAGGATGCTCAGCAGCCTGCGCGAATTGCTAAAGAGCCGGGGCTTTGTCCTGACGAGCGCCGCCCGCGGCGGTGAGGCGATCCGATATCTCAGCCAGGGTCCGTTCGATCTGGTTATTCTGGACTTGCATCTACCGGATATCGGCGGACACGAGATCATGGATTTCATGAACACCCAGCAAGCGGGTACCAACGTGATTGTCACCAGCGGCGACCGCGGAATCGAGGCTGCGATTGGCGCGCTGAAACGGGGGGCTTACGATTACCTGCGCAAGCCCTATGCCCCGGAAGAACTGCTCAAGACGGTCGACAACGCCTTGCAGCAACGCCGGTTGCAGGCGGAAAATCGGCATATCGCCTTGCAACTTGAAAGCTCCGAAAGAAAATACCGCTATTTGGTCAACAGTTCACCCGACATCATCTACACGCTTGATCATGAAGGCCGCTTTACCTTTGTCAACGGCCGCGTGCAGCAGTTGTTGGGTTTCAGTCGCGATGAGCTCATCGGCAAACATTATTCCGTGCTCATTCACGAAGACGACGTGCAGCGGGCAAATTATGTCTTCAATGAGGCGCGGGGCGACTATCCGCTGTCTCGCAGCGTCGAGCTGCGGCTCAAGTCTCGCCGTGCCGTCGGTGAAGTACGCACGTTCGCCCATGAGTTGATGAAGATTGCATTCTGCGCCAGCGAGAAGTCACCGGAATCTGACTTGAGCCGACGCGATCTGTTTGGTACTTACGGCGTGGCGCGCGACATTAGCGACCGCAAGCGGGCCGACGAACTGATTACCTATCAGGCCTATCACGACATCCTGACGGATCTGCCCAACCGGGTGCTGTTCAAAGACCGGTTGGGCCTGGCCGTGCTGCAGGCTAAGCGAAATGACGCTGGTCTGGCCCTCATGTTTATCGATCTTGATCGCTTCAAACTGGTCAACGACACGCTGGGCCACGCAATAGGCGATGAGTTGCTGCAACAGGCGGCCATACGCCTCAAAGGCTGTCTGCGCAGTGGCGACACGCTGGCGAGACTGGGGGGAGATGAGTTTACGGCGGTCTTGCCAGAGTTCAATGATCGACAGGATGCTGTGTTTATTGCAGATAAGTTTTTGGAGTGTTTACGGCTGCCGTTCCAGCTCGCGGGGCAGTCTGTCCACATCTCTGCAAGTATCGGTATCGCCATTTACCCGGACGACGGCGAGTCGATCGATGAGCTGATCAGGAACTCCGATATTGCGATGTACCACGCGAAGACAGAGGGCAAGAACGGCTACGCCTTTTTCGACCGTTCAATGCTTGACGCGTCCTTTCAAAAGATTGCACTTGAGCATAGTCTGCGAATGGCACTGGAACTTGGCGAACTGGAGGTGTACTACCAGCCGCAAGTGGATGTCAAAACGCGAAAAGTCGTCACTGCCGAGGCCTTGATTCGCTGGAATCACCCTGAACGCGGATTCCTCAGCGCGGGAGAATTCCTGCCATTTGCCGAGGAGAATGGTTTGATTATCCCCATCACCGATTGGATGCTGGAGGCCATCTGCCTTGACCTGCTTGACCAGAATGCAGTCGGTGGCGAGTCTGTGCGGTTGTCATTGAATCTTTCTCCGCAGTACCTTGACCGCGGAGACTTTTTTGAGAAGCTCAAGAGCACGCTGGCTCGCCACCACATCGAACCGTGCCAGATCGAGGTAGAGGTGACCGAAAACATTTGCATTCATAACCCGCAGACTGCCATTGAACAGCTCAACAAGCTCTGTCAACTCGGGGTCAGTGTTGCCATTGACGACTTTGGAACAGGCTATTCTTCATTGTCCTATCTGCACAGATTTCCGATTCATACCATCAAGATCGATCGTTCGTTTGTCATGGAAATCCTGGACAACAATTCGCAATGTCCGGTGGTGCTTGCCATCATCTCGATCGCGAAAGGCTTGAGTTTGAACCTGGTCGCGGAGGGTGTTGAAACCCCGGTTCAGGAGCGCTATCTGGAGAATGCCGGGTGCCTGACCATGCAGGGCTACCTTTATCACAAGCCCTTGCCACAAAAAAGACTGCTTGAACTGTTGCGGGACCAGAAGAACCGGCCGTAGCGCGCGTTCCAAACTCAATCCGCCCTTACTCCGCTCTGGGCGCCCGCTTGAACTCCACACCCAGTTCCGGCTTGTGATTGAACGGATCGGTCGGGTTGCGGGCCAGCATGACGTCTTCCAGCCGGACCTAAACCGAGCCAATGGTTTTGGGGTGGCCGTAAATGTAGAACTGGTTGATGGCAATCGCATAGGGGGCACGCCAGCGGGAACACTTCGTAGACTCTGGCGAGCAACATCGCCCACAGGTAGTGTGCAGGTGAGCGTTTGGGCGCCGACAGCAGGAAAGTGTCGCGGGCCGGTTCAGATCAGCCCACACCAACCCTGCTCGTTGCGCAGAAAGGTGGCATGGATCTGTTGCTGCTGTTCGGTCGGCAAGGGCCCCTTCGCCACGGCAACCAGGTTTTGCTCCAGATGCGCCAACTTGCGGGTGCCCACAACGCTGCTGGCCACACCGGGCAGGTGGGCGATAAAGCGCAGTGCCAGTTCGTTCCAGTCGGCCTGAGGGATGGTCTGCTCCAGACCCATGGCTTGCCAGCGGTCCCAGTACGCGCCCTCGGCGTAGGTCTCGGGCCGTGTCGCGGTACGCCACACCGCCCCGGCCAGCGGTCGCTTGGCGATCACACCCATGGCCGCGTGCGCCAGTGCCGGCAAGCGCTGAGCCAAGTTGCTTTGGTCACAGACACTGATCGAGGTCTGCACCGCGCCAAAGCGCTGGGACTGGATGGTCCAATCGAGTTCCGCGTTGTCCCCGGAATAGGCGACCACCCGCAGCTTGCCGGCCCGTTTGCAGTCCTCCAGGGCCGTGACCACTTCACCTTGTTCAAGGGTGTGCAGCGGGCAGGAATGCAGGTGCACGATGTCGAGCACCTCGCAGCGCATGCGGGTCAGCGCGGCGTCCACGCCGGCCAGGATGCAGGCATACGTCCAGTCGGGCACACCGTCGATGCCATAACCCACCTTGGTGGACAAGACAAACTCCTGGCGCCGGTGCGCCAGGTGGCGGCCAATGCGTTCTTCGGACAGACCGTAGCCCCGCGCGGTGTCGATCAGGTTGACGCCCAGATCTAGCACCTGGTTGAGCAGGCGGCTGGCCTCCTGCTCGCTGACACGTTCGTCGTTCAGGTGCATGGCGCCGAAGCCCAGTGCGCTCACGTTCAAGCCGGTTTTGCCAAGGGGTCTGGTCTGCATGGCGCTGTGTCAGTGTGTCAGAACGGTGCCATACAGCGCGGGCACCGTGAAGGTGAGGGTGCCGCCGACGGCGCGCACGGTCTGGCCGGTCAAGGCGTCGGTGAAATCGGCGTTGGACAACTCGGGCGGCACGAGCACCGTGGCGATCTTGGCGACCTCGGCATTGTTGGTGGCGGTGATGGCCCAGCGCGCATCGTGCTGGCGCAGCAGCACGATCAGGTGTTCGTCCAGCAGCAGCGGTGCATCCAGCGAGCCGCGGCGCAACACCGCGTGGTCCTTGCGCAGTTTGATCAGCCGTTTGAAGTCGGCCAGCAGGGCGGTGTCGGGCTGCCCACCCAGGTCGGCCCAAGGGTAGGTGGCGCGGTTGTAGGGGTCATCGCCACCGGTCACACCCACCTCGTCGCCGTAGTACACCGTGGGCGCGCCGGGAAACACCATCTGGAAGAACACCGCCAGGCGCAGGCGCTGTTTGGCACGCGCGACCGTGGCTGCCTCCGTGGTTTCGTCCAGATAGCCAAACTGGTGCAAGGCGCGTGCCTGGTCGTGCGACGACAGCAGGTTCATCAAGGCGTAGAAAGCTTGCACCGGATAGGCCTCGCGCATCAGCTCGATGTTGGGGTACAGGGCGCTGGCCTTGCCGCCGTTGGCATAGTCCAACACGGTGTTGCGAAAGATGTAGTTCATGGTCGAGTCGAAGGTGTCGCCCAGGAAATACTTGGAGGCGTCGAACCAGGTCTCGGCAATGGTCAAGGCGTCCGGCTTGTGGCGCTTGATGGCGCGACGCCATTCGCGCCAGAAGTCGTCGGGCACCCAGGGCGCCACGTCCATGCGCCAGCCGGCTGCGCCGCGATCGAGCCACAGTTTCATGACCGAGTCGTCGGCGCCGTAGGCAAAGTGACGGAACTCAGGGGACGCCTTGTTCAGCTCGGGCAGGTCGGTCACACCAACCCAGCCCTTGTACTGCTTGTCCGGCTCGGTCTGCTTCGGGTCGAAGCTGTACCAGCCTGCATAGGGCGAGTCGCGGCGGATCTTGCCGCCTTCGAAGGCGCCCTTGGACTGGTGGTTGCCGAAGCGGTCGAAGTAGATGGAGTCGCTGCCGGTGTGGTTCAAGCTGGTGTCGGGAATGACGCGGATGCCGCGGCGTGCGGCCTCGGCGGTCAGGCGCTCAAAGTCCGCATTGCTGCCAAAGGCCGGATCGACCGTCTTGTAGTCGGCGGTGTCGTACTTGTGGTTGCTGGCGGCCTTGAAGATCGGCGTCATGTAGATCGTGTTGGCGCCCAGGTCGCGGATGTAGTCGAGCTTGTCAATGATGCCGGCCAGATCGCCACCGAAGAAGTCGTTGTTGAAGACCGCGTCGGAGCCGTCGCCAGTGCCGGGCTTCCAGGGCTTGTCGAGCCAGTTGCTGTGCAGCTCGACGGTTTGATCGTGGTAGCGATCCTGGCCTGGCTTGGGGTCGTTGCTTCGCTTGCCGTTGCGAAAACGGTCCGGGAAGACGTAGTAGTAGACAACGTCGGGCGCCCAGTCCGGCACCTTGAAATCGGCCGCGTGGACGGTCTGGCGGAAACGGCGAACAGACTTGATGGAGGCTGGCAGGTCGGCCACCGCGCCGAGTCCACCGGAGCCCTTTTCACGGGTCCAGAAGACCGGATCACGGTTGTTCTGGTAGGCAAAGCGCTTGCCGCCAATCTCGACCTCGAACCAGTAACCATAGACGCTGACATCGGTGAAGCGGTGGCTGGCGGTCCAGCGATCCAGCTTGCCCACCGTGCTGCGCGTCATCGGAAGGCGTGCCACTTCGGTGTACTCCAGCACCTCCTGGTTGCCCGTCATGTGGCGCCGCTCCACCACCAGGGTAACCCGGCTCGCCCCGGGCAGGGCGCCGAGGCCAAAGCTGATCGTGCTGCCAGCCACCACGGCGCCGAACGGCGACTTGTCGGCCACGCCGCGTGAGTCGAAGCGCAGACTCAGCGCCACCGGGTCGGTCACGGCGCTGGCCAGTGGGTCGGCAAAGGTCTTGTTGCCGACGCTGAGTTGCGGCTTGCCGTCCACGATGGCGAGTCGGATGGTGTGCTCGCCGTCAAAGGTCTGGGCGAGGTTGGTCGTGGCACCGGCCAGCAGCGTCGCATCGCGGGCCTGGCCGAAGCTGGTGGCTTCGTTCCACGACGGATCGGCGATCTTGAACTCGTGCCGGCCCAACAGCTTGACGTTGAGGTAGTAGGCGTCGCAGCGGTACTGGAAGGCAAACTCGTCCAACGCGGCCCAGTTGTTCATGCTGCCGCGCAGGAACAGGGTGGTCGGTCCGAATGGTGCGTCAGCCGGACAGCGCTCGATCTGCAAAACGGGATTGGCGTTGGAATCATCCATGGTCAGGTGCAGGCGGTGCACGCCTTCAAAACGGTGTTCGAACTCGGCGCCCTGCGGCGTCAGACGCTCAGGCGCGCCGCCTTGGCCGAGTGGTGCGGCCGGTCGCGAGCGATCGCGCCCGAAGTCTGCGTCGGCCGACCAGCCTTCGTCGGCCACTTTGAAACGGTGCTCGCCGACCAGCCGGGTGACCAGCTCATAACGCTTGCAGGCCCAGGTGAATTTCTGGGTGTCCGAGGCGTTCCAGCTATTGAAGCTGCCGCGCAGGTAGAGGGCCCGCCCGCCCAAAGGCTCGGCGCGGCAGGGGCCTTGGGCAGGTGCCGAAGCGGCTTGGGCCGGTGCTTGCACGCACAGGAACACGGCGCAAGCCGCCAGCAAGTTGCGATGCCGTGCTGCCCACCGGCGCGCTGGTGTGTCCAGGCTCAACCCTTCACTCCACCGGCGGTCAAGCCCGACACGATCCAGCGCTGCGCAGCCAAGAACACTAGCGTGATCGGCAGGCCCGATAACACGGCGGCGGCGGCGAAGTCGCCCCACAGGTACTTCTGGTCGTTGAGGTAAAACTTGGAGCCCACCGCCAGCGTCAGGTTGGCTTCTTCGCGCAGCAGGATCGAGGCCACCGGGTACTCGATGATGGTGCCGATGAAGGCCAGCACAAACACCACCATCAGGATCGGCACCGCCATCGGCAGCAGCACATAACAAAAGGTCTGCCAGTGGGTGGCGCCATCAACCTTGGCGCACTCCTCGATCTCGACCGGAATGGTCTCAAAATAGCCGCGAATGGTCCAGATGTGCATCGCCACGCCGCCCAGGTAGGCCAGCACCAGGCCACCGTGGGTCTCGATGCCCAGCCAGGGCACGAACTGGCCGATCGCCTCGAAGATGGCAAAAATCGCCACCAAGGCCAGCACCGCGGGGAACATCTGCAACAGCAGCATGCTATCGAGCAGGGTCGATTTGAAGCGGAACTTCAGGCGTGCAAAGGCGTAAGCGGCGGTGGTCGAAATGGCCACGATCAGCAGCGCCGAGATGCTGGCGATCTTGATCGAGTTCCACAACCAGCGCAGCACCGGAAACGGCGGCTCTACCAGCACGCCATCGGCACCCCTATGCGGGATGCCCAAAGCCAGCTTCCAGTGTTCGAAGCTGATCTCGCTGGGGATCAGGCTGCCGGTCGAGAAGTTGCCTGGCCGCAGCGAGATCGACACCACCGCCAGCAGCGGAAACAGCGTGACGGCGATCAGCAGGCACAGCCCGAGGTGCGCGCCCCAGACGCGCCAGCGTTGATTTTTTCCGGTGACCATGGCCATGTGGTGGCTCTCCGTCAGTGAAGTGGTTGAGGTGCGCGTGACCGTGTTGCGCGAACCAAGGTCGCGTTGTCATTGCGGGCTCGACCCGCAATCCATGGGTTGCGGATCAAGTCCGCAACGACGGCGAGGGTGGCCGCGGCGCGGCGGATGTCGGTCCGGCCGGATGTCATCGCTTCACTCGCGCCAGACGCAGATTGGCCAGCGACAGCAGGGCCACCATGAAGAAGATCACGGTCGAAATGGCGGCGGCCAGGCCGAAGTTCTGGCCCGAATCCTGGAAGGCAATGCGGTAGGTGTAGGACACCAGAATGTCGGTGGTACCGGCCGGCACCTTGGTGTTGAGAAAGTCCGGCCGGCCGTTGGTCAGCAAGGCGATCAGCACGAAGTTGTTGAAGTTGAAGGCAAAGGCCGAGATCAGCAAGGGCGTCAGCGGCTTGATGATCAGCGGCACCGTGATTTTGAAGAAGTTGGTCAGCGGCGTGGCGCCGGCAATCGCCGAGGCCTCGTACAGGTCGGCCGGAATCGCCTTGATCAGGCCGGCGCACAGCACCATGATGTAGGGGTAACCCAGCCAGGTGTTGACCAGCAGCAGCATGGTCTTGGCCAGCAGCGGGTCGGCGAACCAGGCCGGCTTGATGCCGAACAGGGCGTCCAAAATGGTGTTGATCTCGCCGAAGTTCTGGTTGAACAGACCCTTGAACACCAGGATGGATATGAAGCCCGGCACCGCATAGGGCAGGAACAGCAGCGTGCGGTAGGTGGTGCGAAAACGCAGGCCTTCCCAGTTCAGCACCACGGCCAGGGTCAGGCCCAGCGCCAGTGAGAACAACACGGTCAAGGCCGAGAACAACACGGTCCAGATGAAGATCGACAGGAACGGCCCGCGAAAATCCGGGTCGCCCACCATGCGGGCGTAGTTGGCGAAGCCCACGCCCACCTTGAAGCCAGGCTGCATGCGTTCGCCGACACTGTTCTCAAAGAATCCAGTTTCGTGATTGGGCTGGTAGGCCGTGTCGTTTTGCAGCAGGGTGAGCGAGCCGTCGGTATTGGCACGCCACAGGGGGTTCAAGGGGCCGAATTCACGCACGCCGGCATAGCTCAGCACGGTTTGATCGGGTAACTTCAGCAAGAGCCGCATCAGCGCGTCGCGGTGTTGCAGCACCTGTGCCAGCGGCAAGGCCGGCGCCAGGGGTGGGCCAGCTTGCGGCACGGCTTGCATCACCACCGGTGCGCTCAGGCGTGCGCTGCGCAGTTTGAGCGGCTCCGATACCAAGACCAAGGCGAGCGCGTTCGCAGGGGCCGAACCGGCTGGCGGCGTCAACACAATTCGAAAGGCCTCACCATCCGGGTGCAGCGTGAAGACCTGGGTGCGCGCTTCATCGGGGGAGGCTTGCTCCAGCAGGTAGGCTGTGACCCGCTCCTGGCTCAACAGATTGCTCGACGAATAGTTGGTGAAGCCAATCTGCGCGGTGTAGACCAGCGGGAACGCGACAAACACCAACATCGCGGCCAGACCCGGGAACAGGTAGCGGTAGGCCTGCGCGGGTTTGGACAGGTAGATATAAAAACCGAGTGATGCCAGCGCCAGCACCAGCATGGCCCACAGCGGCTGACCGGCCGCGTAGATGGTCGCGACCAGCGACAAGGCCGACAGCGCCAGCGCCAACATGAATGGCCACTTGAGCCAGCGGCCCCAATCGAATGTGTTCAGAGTCAGCATGGTGGCGCTCATTTCACGAGCATGCGGGCGGCCGCGCCGTCCAGCGCTTGCTTGGGGGTCTGCTGGCCGTTGGTGATGGCCTCCAGCGCGGCGTCCATGGCGGTAAAGAAACGGCCCATTTCGGGGATGTTGGGAATCGGCTCACCGCGCCGCGCGTTGTCCATGGTGGCGCGGATGGCGGGGTCGGCCGCCAGTTCGGCGTAATAGGCCTTGTTGGCAGGCACACCCAGCGGCACGTCGGCGTTGATGGTTTTCAGGCTGTCGATCTGTAGCAGGTGGTTCTCGATGAATTCGCGCGCCAGGTCCTTTACTTTGCTGGGCGCCGCGATCACACAGCCCAGCACCCCCACAAAGGGTTTGGCGGCGTGGCTGCCAATGGCGGGAATGGGGGCCACGCCAAAGTCTATTCTGCTGCGTTTGGCGTTGTCCCAGGCCCAGGGGCCGGAGATCATCATGGCGATTTCGCCGCGTGCAAAACCGGCCTCCATCTCTGCGTACCGCGCGCCCTTGGGCATCTGCCCGTTCTTGACCAGCCCGGCCAGCACTTCCGCCCCCTGGACCGCGCCGGGGCTGTTGATGCCGACCTGGTGGGGATCGAGTTCGCCCTTGGCATCGCGCCCAAACACGTAACCACCGGGTCCCGCCAACATCGGCCAGGTGAAGAAGGACTTGTTGAAGTCCCACAGAATCGCTTTCTTGCCCTGGGCCATCAAAGCCTTGTCGAGCTTGACCACCTCGTCAAACGTGGCGGGTGGCGTGGGCACCAGTGCCTTGTTATAGATCAGCCCGTTGGCTTCGATGGCGATCGGATAACCCCAGGTCTTGCCCTGGTAGGTGAAGGCCTTCCAGGCGGTTTCTTCAATCGCCTCGCGCACGCGTCGGCTCGGACTCACCGCCGTGAGCAGGCCTGACTTGGCCCACTCGCCAACCCGGTCATGCGGCCAGCAAAAAATGTCCGGGCCCTTGCCGGCGCCCGCGGCCTGCTGAAACTTGTCGGTGGCCGCTTCGGGGTGTTGCACCGTGACCTGCACGCCCGCGGCCTTGGTGAAAGCGTCGCCCACCTTTTGCAGGCCGTTGTAGCCTTTGTCGGCATTGATCCACACCAGTAGCTTCAGATCGTTCTGCGCCGGGGCCGCGTGGCCGCTGGCGCAGGCGACCAGGGCCAGAGTGGCCGCGAGCAGGGTGCGTAAAGGTTTCAAACGCGACCTCACGGCGTACTCATTGCGGTGCCGGCCCGGCTGAGGTTGCAGCGGCGCGCCGGCATGGCGGCGTGGCGGTGGAAGGCCTGCCCCTGCGCGTCGAACAAATAGCAGGCGTCCGGCGGTATGCCCAGCGTCAGCGCATCGCCGCCGCACAGCGCGGTCTTGCCATCGAGCTCGCAGGTCAGCGCTTCCTCGACGCCGGGCAAGGCGCAGTAGGCATGGGTCGTGCTGCCCAAGGATTCGACAAAGGTCACCGTGGCTTGCAGGGTGTTTTCGGACAGGTCGGTGCGCACGTGTTCGGGGCGCAGTCCCAGCGTGACCTTGTCGCCGGGCCGTGCGTCACCACCAGCCACGGTGCAACGGATCAGGTCGCCGGTGCTCACACGCACAAGGGCGTGGTCGGCGCCCGCCTCCACCAGTTCGGCACCAATGAAGTTCATGCGCGGCGAGCCAATGAAGCCGGCGACGAACAGGTTGTTGGGGTGTTCGTACAACTCCAGCGGCGAGCCCACTTGCTCGATCTTGCCGGCGGACAGCACCACGATGCGGTCGGCCAGGGTCATGGCCTCGACCTGGTCGTGGGTGACGTAGACCATGGTGGTTTTCAGGTCTTGATGCAACTTGGCAAATTCGTAACGCATGCGCACGCGTAGCGAGGCGTCCAGGTTGGACAGCGGCTCGTCAAACAGGAACACCTCGGGCTTGCGCACGATGGCGCGGCCAATCGCCACGCGTTGGCGCTGGCCACCCGACAGGTCCTTCGGCTTACGGTCCAGCAGGTGGTCGATGTTGAGGATTTTGGCCGCCTGGTGGACGGCACGTTCGATCTCGTCGGGCTTGACCTTGGCCAGCTTGAGGCCAAACGCCATGTTGTCAAACAAGCTCATATGCGGGTACAGCGCATAGGACTGGAACACCATGGCAATGCCGCGTTCGGCGGGTGGCACGTCGTTGACGCGGCGCCCACCAATGGTCAGTTCACCCGAGGTAATGTCCTCCAGCCCCGCGATGACCCGTAGCAGCGTGGATTTGCCGCAGCCCGAGGGCCCGACAAAGACCATGAACTCGCCGTCCTCAATCTCCAGGTCCACCTGCTGCAGGATCCTGGTCTCGCCAAAGGCCTTGCAGATACCCACCAGTTTTACATCCGCCACGTTTTACCTCCAGATACCCCCACGAGGGGCAAAGTATAGGCCACAATGTAGTGTTACAACATATATTGAGTGCTGAAAAATGACGGTACTGGTGTATTCCCTAGCTCGATTGATGTCGTGATTGCCATGGCGTATGTACTTAAACTACAATTTGAACATGCGCTGATGCACCGGGTTATCCGGTGCTGACCGGCGTCGACCCTTCAACACTCTCAGCCTACCTGGGCTCGCCATGATGACCATTGCCTCCAAGCCCGCAGCCGCCACGAACATCGCCGCAACCACCGAAACCAACCGCGGTGCTCCGGACGCGGCGCTGCGGGAGCGTTTCAAGCAAGCGCTGGCCAGCGAGCTGGACCTTCACCCGGGTGGCGTCACCCGCGACATCTGCCTGCGTGCCGCAGCCAGTTCCTGCCGCGATCTGCTGGCCGAGCGCTGGGCACAGACCCAGCGCGAGGACAGCCAAGCCGAGCGCAGCGTCGCGTCGCGCCGGGTGCACTATCTGTCGATGGAATTCTTGATGGGCCGCGCCCTGGGCAATGCCTTGGCAGCGCTCGGCCTTGACGGGTCGGCGCGTGAGGCACTGGCCGCATCGGGGCTGCAACTGTCCGACACGCTGGAGCAGGAAAACGATGCCGCACTGGGTAACGGTGGCCTGGGTCGTTTGGCGGCTTGTTTTCTGGACTCGTTTGCCGAACTGGGCCTGCCGTCATTCGGTTACGGCTTGCGTTATCAGTACGGCATGTTCGCGCAGCAGATTCAGGATGGCAAACAGGTGGAGTCGCCCGACGACTGGATGCGCCAAGGCAACCCTTGGGAAATCGCTCGCCCGGAAGTTGTCTACCGGGTTGGCCTGGGTGGCCGGGTTGAGGCCGAAGGCGGCGCACGGCGCTGGGTGCCGGCCGAGTGGCTGTCGGCGCAAGCCTTCGACTTCGTCGTGCCGGCCCATCAAAGCCAACGCGTGTCGACCCTGCGCCAGTGGCATGCCAGTGCCGAACGGGCGATCGACTTCGCCGCTTTTTGCGCTGGGGACTATGTGCAGGCGGCGCGCCACCGGGTGGAAGCGGATGCACTGAACTGGGTGCTCTATCCCGACGACAGCACCGCGTCCGGGCGCGCGCTACGGCTCAAACAAGAAGCCTTTTTGGTGAGCGCCTCAATGCAGGACATCGTGGCGCGCCATCTGCGCGAACGCCCCAGCCTGGACGACCTGGGCCTGCGCAATGCGATTCATTTGAACGACAC
>JAUXWC010000138.1 GCA_030685025.1 Rhodoferax sp. | reverse complement strand
GCGGCACCTACAACTCGAAGCCCGCTATCCACGCCGAGACCCTTTGGCGGTCTCAGTGCAGCCAGCCCTTGTTTGCCATTCGCTGTGCCGTGGTTTAATGTGTCGATGAAATCGAAAAACATAGACACGTTATTTCGACATGTTCATGGCATCGACATGTACTAATCTCATGTCCAAGAAGCAAGTCAATGTCGACATGAAAGACTCAAAACCCGTTTGGCGCGCAGACAAGCCGTGGAACCAATTGCCGCCGCTGCCTCCGGCGGCGGAGCTGGAGACCAAGGCTGTTCTCAAACAGTGCATCACAGCGCGGGCGGCGCTGGCCGAGCTCAAGCAGGCCGCCGAGCTGATTCCGAACCAGACGATGCTTATCAACACATTGCCGCTGCTCGAAGCCAAAGACAGCTCGGAAATCGAAAACATCGTTACAACCGCCGACCAGTTGTTTCAGTACGCGCAGGGTGGCGACAAGCTGGCCAACGCCGCCACCAAAGAGGCACTGCGCTACCGCACCGCGCTGTACCTGGGTTACCAATCTTTGGCCGCACGTCCGCTGTGCACGGCCACCGCCGTGGAAGTCTGCCGCACCATCAAGGCGGCTGATCTTGACATCCGCCGCACGCCAGGCACCCAACTCATCAACGACCGAACCGGCGAAGTCATCTACACCCCGCCCGAAGGCGAAGCCCGCCTGCGCGAGCTGCTGGCCAACTGGGAGCGCTTTTTGCACAACCAGACCGATCTGGACCCATTGGTTCGTATGGCCGTGGGCCACTACCAGTTTGAGGCCATTCACCCCTTTGCCGACGGCAACGGCCGCACGGGCAGGGTGCTCAACATTTTGTATTTGATCCAGGCCGAGCTGCTGACGCTGCCCATCCTGTACCTCAGCCGTCACATCATTGCCCACAAGGCCGACTACTACCGCCTGCTGCTGGAAGCCACCCGCAGTGGCAACCTGGAGCCCTGGGTGATTTTCATGCTGCAGGCCGTCGAAGAAACCGCCAGGTGGACTACGGCCAAGATTGCCGCCATCCGCACACTGGCAGAGCACACCACCGCCCATGTGCGCGAGCGCCTGCCCAAGATCTACACCCGCGAGTTGGTGGACGTGATCTTTGAGCAACCCTATTGCCGCATTGGCAACCTGGTCGAAAAAAACATTGCCCAGCGCCAGTCCGCCTCGCGCTACCTGAAAGAGTTGACCGCTATTGGCGTTCTGCGCGAGGTGCAGGCGGGCAAAGAAAAGCTATTTATTCACCCCAAACTCATGCGGTTGTTGGCCGATGACCGCAACGCATTCGCTCCCTACGCCTGACGAGAACTTTGGTCATGAGCACCCCCAATACCAGACGCGAAGACGCGACCTACTGATTGCCAAGCTGAAAGAGATGTTGGTGGCGAAGAGAGCTCGGAGGCGAAGGGCAAGCGGTGGGAGCAATAGGCTGGCGCGCGGGCTTACCTGGCGACAGTGCCGGACACGCGAAACGGGTTCTTGATGGAAAACATGGTGCCGCCAGCCGACGCCGGCATTTTGACGTTCAGGCCATCCTGCATGTCCTCGGTGTACAGAATTTCGCAGCCGCTAAGTCCGGCGGCAGCAACGATGTTGGCGTCGTACAGCGAGAGCTTGTACTTGGCCATAAGCATCAACGCCACTTGGTGGGTGCGCACGCTGAGATCGAAAACCTGGCAAACGTCAATCAAGGTCTGCGTGAGCGCCATCACGTCCGCCACAGGCATAGCCCGCTTCTTGATCAGCACATTGGCGAACTCATTGAGAACCTGGACGCTGATGATGGCGTCACCGGCCAGCAACTTCTCGACCATATCAGCGCGTGCGCCAGCGTCTACCCAATAGATCAGGACATTGGTGTCGACGAAACACCTCATCGGGCATTGGCCTCGTCGCGGTCAAAGCTAAAGTTTGTCGGGAAGGGCGCGCGGTAGCGACGCATGGCTTGCAAGCAATCCAATTTACTGGGCGCAGGCTTGACCGTGAGAGTCAACGGTGCCTTGGCTTTTTTTGCAACAGGTATCAATTCGATCTCGTCGCCCTCTGCGATGCCGAGTTCCTGCACCAGCGACCCAGGCAAGCGCACCGCCAAACTGTTGCCCCATTTACCGATTTGCATTCTCGACTCCTAATTGGATATCTAACTTCTATTGTATATCCGGAGGGGGTTCTTGAAAAGAGGAAGACTTGTCCTACGTGGTATGAGCCTGAACACCTCTGTAACACCTCCGCAGAGGCCACGTTGGCAGAAATGGCAACTGCCGAGGATTGCTCGGTGGTTCAAACTGATTCTTTGGTGATGACGGTCTCGGTGGAAAGGCTTTGCGCTCTGAGTGCTAGCGCGCAGACAAGGGCCGCGATTTCGTCTAAGTTGGCTTGGAGGGCGTGGCGTGCGGACCGCATCGCCGTTGGGGCAGGTTCGCACTTCCTGCGCCGGTTTTAAGGATTTTTCACATGCCTGCCACGCTTGAATTGCCTACCGATTCGTCTACCTCCCATGCGCTCTACGGGGTGGCGCTGCAAGCATTGCGGGTTTCGGAAAGCCGTTACCGTCGCTTGTTTGAAGCCGCGCAGGACGGGATCTTGCTGCTCAACGCAGACACCGCACAAATCGAGGATGTCAACCCGTACCTGATTGAAATGCTTGGCTACACGCACGCCGAGTTCCTGGGCAAGAAACTCTGGGAAGTCGGCCCGTTTGCAGACATCAAGGAGAGCAAGGACGTGTTTGCCCGACTTCAAACCAACGGTTACGTGCGCTACGAGGAATTGCCTTTGAAAGCGAAGTCGGGCGCGCTGATCGAGGTTGAATTCGTAAGTAACGCCTATGACTGCGAGGGCATTGAGGTGATTCAGTGCAATATCCGCAACATTACGAAGCGTCGTCAGGCAGAGCGTGAATTGGCGGAAAGCCGGGCAAATCTAAAGCAGTTGTCGATCTCCCTGCAACGGGCACGCGAAGATGACCGTGCACACTTTGCACGCGAACTGCATGACCAACTGGGGCAGAACCTGACGGCTCTGCGCATCGACTTCAACAGCTTGGCCAACACCATGACGACACTTGAGCCCGCAACCCTCACGCGGCTCGCCAGCATTGATCAGTTGATAGACAACATGGTCGACACGACGCGGCAGATTTGCGATGAGCTGCGGCCCGGCATGCTCGATGATCTGGGTTTTGAAGCGGCGATTTCGAGTTACGTCAAGAATTTCACGCAGCGCTTCGCGGTACCGTGCGATCTGTTGTTGGACCGTGAGACCTATGGCTTGGACGAATCCCTGTCAACAACGCTGTTTCGCATCGTGCAGGAAGCCTTGACCAACATCGCCCGCCACGCCCGTGCATCGCATGCAATGGTCGCGTTGCAGGATCGTGGCGACGAACTGCTGCTAACCATCGCCGACGACGGCTGCGGTCTATCGACCGCACTGGAGGGTGAACGCAAAACCTATGGTCTGCTGGGAATGCGAGAGCGCGTGGACATGCTCGGTGGGCGATTGGCCATCGACAGTTCGCCGGGGCGCGGCACGCACATAGAAGTCACTATTCCCAAGACTGTGTCGGCCACAGCATGATTCGCATCCTAATTGCCGACGACCACACCTTGATGCGTGATGGATTGAAGCGGATTCTTGCCACTGCCGGCGACATGGTCGTTGCCGGCGAGGCCAGTGATGGGTTTCAGACCCTGGAGCGCGTGCGTGAGGGCGAGTGGGACTTGCTCCTACTCGACATGTCAATGCCAGGTCGTAGCGGTATTGACCTGATCAAGCAGATCAAGAGTGAAAAGCCGAAACTCCCCATCCTGGTGCTTAGCATGCATAAAGAAGACGAGTACGCCGTGCGTAGCATCCGCGCTGGGGCTTCCGGGTATTTGTGCAAGGACAGCGCCTCGCAACAATTGTTGAGTGCGATCCGCTCGGTTGCAAAAGGTGGTCGCTTCATCAGCGCGGATGTAGCCACCGATCTGGCTTTCAATCTGATTCTGCGAGACGACCGCCCACCTCATGTCTCCCTTTCGGATCGCGAATTTCTGATCTTCCGCAACATTGCCAATGGACAGGCCATCACCGACATTGCATTGCGGCTCAACCTCAGTGCCAAAACGGTCAGCACCTATAAAACGCGGGTGCTGCAAAAAATGCAGATGACCAGTGTCGCCGAACTGATTCGTTATGGCTTGAAACACGGTTTGCTTGACGAAGGCGCCACACCATGAGCCGGTGCGCAGGCGTGCGCGCGTAGGGATATCCTTACAGCCGGCTACCCATTCATTGGGAAGATGTTGCGCCGCATGCTGATGGCGTAACGGCCCAGCCAGGCGCACGATCCGATCACGATGGATCGGAGATGCGTTTGAACATTCTTTTGGTGGACTATTCGAGGGTTGTTCGCGACAGGCTTCGCAGCTTGATCGCTACGCTGCCCAATACCGTTGTAGTGGCGCAGGCCGACACCGAAGACGCCGCGCGCCAGCACCTGCAAACACATCGACCTGAGCTGGTCGTTATCGACCCCCAGTTGCGCAGTGGCAGTGGTTTTTCGGTTATTTCACATGTGAAGTCAGAACACCCCCGCGTGACCATCATGGTGCTGACAAACATGGTCTATCCGGAATACCGAGCCAAGTGCGAGGGCCTTGGTGCGCACTACTTTTTCGACAAGTCCAAGGAAACCGCTGCCTTCGTTGCTCAACTCGCCAGGCTTTGCACGCCACTGTCACGGGCACACCATGCATAGATTGAACGCTCAGCAAGTCGCTATTGGCAAGGACTCACATGTTGCCGCAAGCATGGCGCGGGCGCGCCGCTGGTTACGCACGGTGGCAACACTGGTTGTATTCGTTGGTATTGCGACGCAAGGTTTCAGGGTGCAAGCCGAGTTGGTTTTTCGCAGCCTGCAACAGACCAATGGACAGCCAACCTGGTCGGGCCTGAAGAGATACAGCAATACCGCAGACATTTCCTATCCGCAAAACGGTACTGGCCGATTGTTGGCGCCGGTCGACGAGGTGCGCGTCTACTTGTCTGGAGAGATTACCCGCAAGGACCTCGATAGCGCTGTAGTGATGGAGCGCTTGGTCAAGAGTGGTCAGCAAAGACTCTCTAACAACACGTTGTGGCTTGGCAGCGGCGGCGGCGACATCGACGCTGGTATGGATATTGGGCGCCTGTTGCGCAAATTAGGAATCTTCACTTTCGTCGACAAAAGCGACCGATGCAATAGTGCCTGCGTCTTCGCCTTCATGGGAGGCGAGCGTCGAAGTGTCGCTGGGCAGTTGGGAATTCACCGCCCGTACTTCCCCTACACACAAGATTTGCCGGACCGAGCGGCGCGATTTCGACACCTGGCAAAGACCGTAAAGGACTTCGTGGACGAGATGGATTTCCCGGCTTCACTTTACGAGGCAGTGATGCTGGTTCCACCCGAATCGATTCAGGTGGTGTCGGCCGCCGATCTGAAGAGGTTTTATCTGGAAGGAATCAGTCCTTCTTCGGAAGACAAGGCAGATGCTGCGGCAGCCAGGCGGCTGGATTTGCCGATGCTGGACTACCTCAAACGCAAGGCTCGCACACCTCCCTGCTCAGTGCTCGATATCGCCTATGGCCAGTGTGCAGGCAACCAGATCACTGCCAAAGCTGGCACGCCGGACCAGTCCTGAGCACACCTTTCCCCACCGTACATCGCGGCGCGCACTTAGAGGCCTGTGTGGGCTGCGCACCGAGATCGGTAAGCCACCGAACAGACTGCTTCTCCCCTTCGAGCTATTGTGGGTGCAGCAACGTGGCGCGCACTAACGATTGCGAAATCACTGGTCAAAAGCGTGCGCAATGACTCTACTCACTCAAAGGAACTTCCATGAAAACCGCATTGATCAAGAACACGCTTTCATTGGCGTTGGTTGCCGTGGCCGGCGTAGGCTGTAGTAGCCCACCCGTTTACGTTGCCAGCAATGACTACCCGCAACCCGTGGCAATCAGTTATGTCGGCCCACCCGGCGCAACCGGTGCCACAGGGGCCACTGGCGCGCAGGGCAACACCGGAGACACCGGCCCAAGCGGTGTGGCGTTGATTGGACCAACCGGCGCCACGGGCGCAACCGGTGCGCAAGGCATGCAGGGTCCGGTTGGAGCTACCGGTGTCGAAGGGCGCATGGTGGTTGGGCGCGCAGGCCCAACTGGCGCAACGGGTGCGACGGGCGCACAAGGTATGACCGGTGATACCGGCGCACAAGGCGCCAGTATTCCCGGTCCGGTCGGCGCAACCGGCGCGACAGGCCTTACCGGCATTCAAGGCGTTGTGGGTAGTCGCGGCGCTGAAGGCCCATCCCGCGAAGGCCCCACCGGGCCGGCCGGCGCCACTGGCGCAACTGGTGCGCAGGGCTCAACCGGCTTTACAGGTGCTACCGGGACGACCGAGATGGCCGGCCTGACAGGGCGAACCGGTGCGACTGGTTCGACCGGCCCACAAGGCGTCGTTGGTCAGACTGGCGCGCAAGGCATGGGAGGCACGACCGGCGCAATGGGTATGTCGGTGCCGTCATGGAATTACACCTTCAGAGGCAACAGCGACGATATTTTGGCCTCCGACCGCGGCAAAGCCCAGGAAGTTGCCAACTATATGCAGCAGTACCCGTCCACCCAAGTCACGCTGTCCGGTCCGGACCGGCGCTATCTGCGTAGTGTCGACGACGCGTTGCGCAATGCTGGCGTACCGGCTTCCAGGATTCAGCGCGGTGCCTTCACTGATCCGGACGCCAACAATGGCCACCGCGTTGACGTCTTGGTCAGCAACTGAGCGCAGGTGCAGGTACAAGCTGAAATTTGTGTGCGCTGGCAGACCGACAGCCCTGGAGGCGCGCGTTTCAATGGATAGTCGGACGCCGTGCACAGCTTCAGGCACGACATTTTGTCTGTACCTTTCTCACATCTTCCATAAAGGAGTACTCCATGAACCGTATCGTCTACCTGGTTGGCGCAGTCGTCATCATCATCGCTCTCTTCTCATTCTTCGGCCTGCGCTAATTTCTTGGCACCGGGCCTACCACGATCTTCACGTCGTGGTCCAATTTGGCCACCAGTTCCAGCAGCTTGGCTTCGCTGACACCACGGAACTGGCCCCTGGTGATGCGTGACACCTTCGATTGGTCGATGCCAAGCAAGGCGGCGGCACCGTCCTGGGTCAAGGGGCGCGCCTTGATGGCGCGGGCAATCTCAGCGGCGAACTGGGACTTGCGCTGCATCTCGGCCGCGTCCGCATAGCCCAGGTCTGCATAGACGTTGGTGCTGCCTTCTTCGATTGCAATGTCGTTGTGTCCATTCATCATCGGGCTCTTTGTTGTGATTGCCAGGTCTCGAAGTCCTGCTTCACCGTCCCCGGGTTCTTTGCACTACGGAGGTGACACGTATTGTGACGCGGGGGGGATTGCACATGCCGCTTTCGTTACAGTGGCCCACTGTTGCCCGTGTCAGAAGGAACTAGGTGAAGTCCATAGACAAGCTCAACGATGACGATCAGACAGATGATGGCTGGTCGGTTGGAATGAAGGCGACTTTGGGGCTGCTCGGTGGCCTCACGATAGTTGTCCTTGTGGTTGGCCTCCTATTTGTCTGCATTTGGTTCTGACTTGGAAACCTGCTCACGCTCCTGTGTTTACTCAAGGCAGAAGCGGCCGACCAGCAAGATGTGGGCGCCTGACATAACGGCCCAAAGCGGTGTCCGTCACTCTTGGGTCGGTAAACGCTGAAGAGTGAACAGCCTGGCGATCCGCTCAGCCACCCAAAGCGCCACTCGCCCCACCCACTCGCCCCCGCCCATCAAACAACACCCCCGGATTCAGTATCCCACCCGGATCACACACTGCCTTGTTACCCGCCAGCATCTGGCGGAACAGCCCGGGCACCTCCACCTCATAGCCGCTGCGATGGTCGCGGCCCACCGCGTGGTGGTGGGTGACGGTGCCGCCGTGGCCGACCACGGCGGCGTTGGCGGCCAGTTTGATGTCGCGCCAGGCGGCCAGGGCGCTGGCCACGTCGCCGCTGGCCGAGCCCATCGCCGCGATGGTGAAGTAGGGCGCCAGGCCGTCCGGGTAGACGTGGGTGATGCGGCAGGACATCATGCACTCCTGCCCGGTCACGCGCTCGATGGCTGCCTGCACATCCTGGCGCACGGCGTTGTAGAAGGCCTCGAAGCGGTCCCAGGTGACGGCGGTCTCGAAGGTGTCCATGATCACGCCCAGGCCCACGGCGGGGTCGCGCCAGTAGGGCATGCGCACGAAGGCATCGCGCCAAGCGCCGGCCGCGCCTTGGCGATGCTCGGCGCTGTCCTCGCTGGCCATGGAGCGCGCCACCGCCGCCGCGTCAAAGCTGCCGCCGTGGTCGCGCACCAGCTCCAGCGCGCGGTCCATCCAGGCCTGCACCGGGTGGTCGGCTGATTCGAAGCCCAGCACCAGCACCGCGTGGCTGCCATCGCCCACACCGGCAAACACCGTTTCCATCGGGTCGAGCAGGCGGCAGTTGCTGGGGTTCAGGCCAGACTGGGCCAGCGCGCGTAAGCCACTTGCCGCTGCAAAGTAGTCGGCAAACCGGATGGAGGCCGAGGCGCGAAAGCGCGGCTTGTGCTGCAGGCGCATCCAGGCTTCGGTGATGACGCCCAGCGTGCCTTCGCTGCCCAGCACCAACCGGTCGGGTGCGGGGCCGGCGCCCGAGCCGGGCAGGCGCCGCGTCTGCATCACGCCAGCCGGGGTCACCATGCGGGTCGATTCGACAAAGTCGTCAATGTGCGTGTACTGGGTGGCGTAGTGGCCGCCCGCGCGGGTGGCGATCCAGCCGCCCAGGGTGGAGAACTCGAAGCTCTGCGGAAAATGGCGCAGCGTCAGCCCATGCGGGCGCAACTGCGCTTCGATGTCCGGCCCAAAGGCGCCACCCTGAATGCGCGCGGCCCGGCTGATGGGGTCGATCTCCAGCACGCGGCCCAGGCGCTCCATGTCCAGCGACACGGCGCCGGCATAGCTGTCGCCCACTGCGGGCTCGACACCGCCGCACACGCTGGTGCCACCGCCAAACGGGATGACGGCCACGTTGTGGTGTGTGGCCCAGTCCAGGATGTCGACCACGGCCTGCTCGTCATCGGGGAAGGCCACCCAATCCGGCGGCCGGGGCACGCTGCGCAGCCACATGCGGGCGCAATCGGCGTAGCTCTTGCCGTAACTGTGGTTGAGCCGGTCAAGCGGCGTTTGAGAGAACATGGCCGCCAGCGAGGCGGGCACTGCCACGCGCGGTGGCGGTAGATTGAACTGCGACACATCAGGGGGCGGCAGCTCGGCATAACGCCCACCCAGCAGGTTGATCATTTGCGCGATGGTGGCCTGCTCCTTGGCATTCAACGCGGCATCGGCCGCGCCCCAACCCCAAAAACGACGTGCCGGGCGCCGGGACAGGCTGGGTGCGGTTGGGTTCATGGGATCGAAGTCTAACGATCACGTCGTTGGCGGGCTGACGCGGCAAGGGCGTATTTGCATTGAGGGTTGGCGCCGCAATGTACTAACATGTAGCCATCGACCGACGCCGGGCGCCTGCATACTCTTGAATTGATAGCTTGCAACTTAGACTTGACGCGCGTTTCGGCCACTTTTCCTTACTACCTCGACGCAATGAAGGGACACCACATGACACAACTTGCAATGGATTTGCCCGAAGGTGTTTTTTCGGCTTTGCGTCTGTCCCCAAAGGCTTTCGCGGCCGAGATGCGCATCGCCAGCGCGGTGCAGTGGTATGGCGAACGCCGCATCTCCCAGGCGAAGGCGGCCGAGGTGGCGGGCTTAAG
>JAUXWC010000135.1 GCA_030685025.1 Rhodoferax sp. | reverse complement strand
GGTGTAATATGCCACTGTCATATCAATCGGGAGCCAGCCATGTCCATCACTGCAAAACTATTCATGAGTGGGCGCAGCCAGGCCATTCGTTTGCCCGCCAAGCTGCGTATCGACGCCAAGGAAGTCCGCATCGAACAAATCGGCAACGCGCTGTGGATTCAGCCCGAGACGTCGCCGCAGCATGACCTGGCCGGCTGGTTAAAGACCTTCTACGAAACCAGCGACCCGCTGCCGGATTCCTATCTGGCTGATCGCCATGACACGCCACCCCAGACCCGCGACTGGACGTGAGCATCAGCATGCGCCGCACCCTCGATACCAATATCTGCAGCTACATCCTGCGGCGCCACCCCGCCGCGATGATCGAGCGCTTTGCCGAGTTGGATCACCCGCAGCTCTGGCTGTCGGCCATCGTGGCTGCCGAATTGCGCTTCGGCGCCGCCAAGCTGGCATCGCCCCGGTTTTCCGCAGCGGTTGAAGCCTGGTTGGCCGGTTTTGACGTGCGCCCCTGGCCGCTGGATGCAACGCAGCACTACGCCAAAGTTCGGACCAAGCTGGAGCGCGCAGGCGAGACCATCGGCGGCATGGACTTGCTGATTGCGGCACATGCCATGGCCGAGGACTCAACACTGGTCACCAACAACGCCCGCGAGTTTCTGCGCGTGCCCGGTCTAGCAGTTGAAGAGTGGGCGCTGTGACGGCGCCGCATCCAACAATCAGTTGAGGACAGAGCGTCGCGTTGCTCCGGTCTGTCCCGCAAAGCATCAGGATATTCCATGCAACTCATCGGAATGCTCGACTCCCCTTACGTGCGCCGCGTCGCCAACACGCCTTGCGCGTGATCGGCCTGGCGTTGGCGGCTTGCGAAAAGAGTGTGCAAATCGTCTACGAGCACAACTTGCGCCCCGCCGAGAAGCTGCATGAGCCCTGGGTGCAGCGGGTCACGGGGCAAATGCTGGCCGCTTTTGATTCCTTGGAAGCTGAACTGCAGAGCAAGCCCCTGGCCGCAACCAGCGAAGGCATCGATCAAGCGGGCGTGACCACGGCGGTGGCATGGCACTTCGCGCAGATGCTGCTGCCGGCTGTGGTTCTTGCGGGAAACCCCGTCATGGACGCGTTCTCGGCCCAGGCGGAGCAACTGGATGCATTCAAGGCGGCGCCACATGGAGACGGAACCTACCGCGAGAATGATCAGCCATGAGCATGCTTGTCACGGACCATCAGCAACTTGCCAAACTGTTGGTCACAGCGGTTGCGCGCACTTCAATACTATCGACAGCGATGTCGTAAAGCGCTAAACTTATCGATATGAAACCAGCCAACAACACCGTGACATTGTCGAGCAAGTACCAGGTGGTGGTGCCCAGCTCGGTACGCGAACACCTGAAGCTCAAACCCGGTGCCAAGTTGACCTGGATCGAGTTTGATGGTGTGGTTCACTTGGTGCCCCATCAACCGGTGAGCGCCTACCGAGGCATCGCGCGCGCATTGACAGACAGCGACATCCCACGCGAGCCCGATCGGCTGTAATGGCGACCCCGACGAAGGCGGCCAAAGAGCCGACATGGATCGTGCTGGACTCATCCTGCTGGATTGAATACCTGCGCGACACGCCTCGGGCTGATCTGTTTGCCGCAGCGGCGGAGAATCCGGAGCGGCTGATTGTCCCGATCATCACGGTTTATGAAGTCACCAAGAAGCTGCGCCGCGAACTCTCCACCAAAGTAGCCGCCTATGCCGAGGCGTTAATGTGCAGAGGCAAAGTGGTCGATGTCGATGCCGCCCTTTCCCGCATCGCCATTTGTCACCCTCTCCCGATGGCCGACAGTCTGATCTATGCCACCGCCCAAACACATGGTGCCAAGCTGTGGACTCAGGACGCTCACTTTGAAGGACTGGCGGGAGTGAAGCTTTTCGGAAAGGATTGACCCGGCTTACCTCAAGCCTCAAATATCGGCATGAACTCCGCTATGCAATGAACCCGAACCGACGCGCATGACGCGCCAAGAACTCAGGCGCGGGGCGGAAACGATCGGGCATGTGAATGGGCTGCATGTCAAACCGCAACAAACTCGTCGCCATGAAATCGCTACGTGCACCAGCTCTCAGGCTCGACGACGTTCGCACGGTAAAGTCCGGCATCACCGTGATCAGCCCTTGGTCGTAGGCTCGATCATGCAATGCCGACAGGCATAGTCCGTTCTGAGGATTGAGCCGGTTTTGTGTGTCTTCACTCCACGGAACGATATGACTGGCAATGACCAGCTTCTCATGCCGTAGACCACTGATGCAACACGTGGCGTTGTAGCTGGCCAGCACAGCTTTTCGAAAGCGAGCTTGGTTCACTCGGACTTCGACAGTGGCGGACCTGGATCTGCCTTCATCAAAGTCGAGCAACTCATCAACAAGTCCTTCGTCGGGTGTGACACCATGCCCTTGCGCCAACCGCCCGTACTCTGCCGCAGCCTCCAACGCCACACGATCCCAACTTTCGTTGAGTTCACTCCAAATCTGCTGATCCAGCTTCGACACGTTACCCATGCCATGCAAGCCACGGGACCGCACTTGTGGATCAAGGCTTGCGAGGTTCACGAGTTTAAGTGCCACCGAATTTGATGTCCGGCCAATCCAGGTGGCCAGTTGGGTGATCTTCGGTTGACGATGGTGCAATTGCCCAAACGGCAGTAGCAGGTACACGTGGAGCGCCGCGAGTGTCTCTCGCCTCGTCCAAAAGTTTGGAGCACTTACCATCGCTTCAATCTCCTCACATACGCTCTGACCCATCACACGGAAACATCCGCCCGCGCGGTGCTTGAGCACGCCGCGCACAGTCTGGAGGCGGTTTAGTGCGCGTGCTGTTTGACCACCGATCAAAACCTCAAGTACCAGCAGAATCTGTCCGAACGCCGGATCGCCATTGTTGTCTTGACCACCACCAGTTGGCCACGCATCAAACAGAGTTTGCCCAGCATTCTTGCGGCGCTCAATGTCATGGAACGCGGCGCTTACCTTGAGATTTCCATTCCCCACGGCACTTGACACACCCCTGGCGCCAGCAGACGCCGGCCAATTATTGCCCCGGCGACAGGGCCCAAGCCTGCCACAATCGACGCTTTCCTAAACACATTGCTGCATTGCATCAATGGACTCCGAATGAACGACACCCTGGCCCAGCGCAGCCTGGCATCCGTCTGGCACCCGAGCACACAAATGAAGCTGCACGAGACCGCGCCGCTGGTTACCAGATTCCAAGAAGATCGCTGCAACAATAAAATAAATCGCATTTGCGACCTCGTAGGTCATAATTAGACTTTATTTTATTTACACTTGGTAAATACCTTGCTCATCGAGTTTCGCGTCAAGAACTTCAGAAGTCTGCGTGATGAGCAGGTGCTCAGTCTTGTTGCCTCCAAAGACAAGACCCTCCAAGGCACGCACACGCGGGCCACTGGCCTCAAGGCTGCGCCTCGCCTCCTGCACAGTGCCGTGCTCTATGGTGCCAACGCCAGCGGCAAATCCAACCTCGTCAAAGCCCTGCAGTACATGCGGGGGGTGGTAGCCGAGTCGGCTACGGTGATCCAGCCAGGCCAGACTTTTGCCGTGCAGCCCTTCCGTCTGGACGCGGGATCCGCCCAAGAGCCGGCTGAATTCGAGCTGACGTTCATCTTGGACGACGTGCGCTACCAATACGGCTTCGCGATGACGTCGCAGCGCATCGTCAGTGAGCACCTGCTGGTCTACAAGGCCTTCAAGCCGCAGCGCTGGTTTGAGCGGCACTTCGACAGCGAAACCGGCAAAGACATCTACAACTTCGGCGCTGGCCTCAAAGGCCCCAAGAACCTGTGGGAAGGCGCCACCCGACCCAACGCCTTGTTCTTGTCGATGGCAGTTCAGCTCAATAGCGAAGCCTTGCGGCCGGTGTTCGAATGGTTCGTCAATGGGCTGGTGATCTTCAACGAGCAGGCCCAGCTCAGCCCACAGGGTTCGATCCAGATGCTCAAGCACGCTGAGGGTCGCAGGCAGATTTGCGACTTGCTCAGCGCGGCGGACATCAGCATTGCCGACATCGAAGTCGTCACCCGCAAGGTGCCGGGGCAGACTGTTCATTTCGACCTGGTTGCCGGCCAAACCGAAGTACGCGCCGAAGAGATGGAAGAACACCAACTGCGCTTCTCCCACGTCACTGAAGCGGGCAAAGCCGTATTCGATCTGATGGATGAATCCAACGGCACGCGCAACCTGTTGTTCCTTGTCGGCCCGATCATGGACATTCTGCGCAAGGGGTTAACGCTTGTCATCGACGAACTCGATACAAGCCTGCACACCCTGCTGGTGCGCGAGCTGGTGCGGCTCTTCCATCGCCCCGACGTCAACACCGGTGGCGCACAACTGATCTTTACCACCCACGACACCTCTTTGCTAGACGCCTCGGATCTGTTTCGGCGCGATCAGATCTGGTTCGTCGAAAAGAAGCGTGATCAGTCCTCCGAGCTGGTCAGCCTGTCTGAATTCAGCCCGCGCAAGAACGAGGCATTGGAGCGCGGTTACCTGATGGGACGCTACGGTGGGGTGCCCTTCCTGAGCGCCGCCCTGGAGGTGAAACACTGATGGGGCGCGATGACTCCCCCAAAGAGCGCCAGCGCCAGCAACTTGAACGCCAACTTGGCCGACGCGCCAGCTACGAGCGCATTCTGATCGTATCGGAAGGCAGCAAGACCGAGCCGAACTACTTCAGCGAGATCCGCAGCGCCTACCGCCTGCATACCGCCAACGTCGAGGTGCGTCCCAGTGAGCTGGGCACCGCGCCGATTCAGGTGGTGGGGTACGCCAAGGATTTGTTCGAGCAAGGTGACCGCCGCAAGAACATTCTGCCTCGCGCCTTTGAGCAGGTCTTTGCCGTCTTCGACCGTGACGATCACGACAGCTACTTCAACGCGCTGCGCCTGGCCGAGTCGCTGGACGGCAAGCTGAAAAACGATGCCAGGCAGTTCGTCCGCTTCCGAGCCATCGCCTCGGTTCCCAGCTTCGAGTTGTGGCTGTTGCTGCACTACCAGGACATCCAGGCGCCCATTGGCCGCGACGACGTGATGCGCCGCCTTAAGCAACACATCCCGGGCTACGAAAAGGGCGCGCGGCGCACTTTTGCCACCACACGAGCGCATCTGGTCATTGCCACGCAACGCGCCGAGACCTTGGCCAGCAAATTCACCGCCGACACCCCGCCCGAGCCCTACACCGCCATCGTCGAGCTGGTGAAGCTGCTGACCGCGTTGCGCGGTTGATTCACCCGCATTCCTGCACCGCACCAATCCATTGAACATGAACCCCACCCTGGCCCAACGCAGCCTGGCATCCGTCTGGCATCCCTGCACACAAATGAAGCTGCATGAAGCCGCGCCGCCGATTGCCATTGCCCATGCGCAAGGCCCCTGGCTGATTGACGTGGATGGCAAACGTTACCTTGATGGCGTGAGTTCCTGGTGGGTCAATCTGTTTGGCCACTGCCACCCGCACATTCAAGCCGCGCTGATTGATCAGTTGGGCCGGCTCGACCACGTGATGCTGGCCGGCTTCACCCACGCGCCGGTGGTGGAGCTGTCCGAACGGCTGGCGGCGCTGACCGGCCTGGGCCACGCCTTCTATGGCAGCGACGGCGCCTCGGCCACCGAGATTGCACTCAAGATGAGCGCGCACTATTGGCGCAACAGCGGCAAGCCCGAGAAGTGCCGCTTCGTCGGCCTGGCCGATGGTTACCACGGCGAAACCGTGGGCGCCTTGGCGGTGACCGACATCGCGATTTTTCGGGAAGCCTACGCGCCACTGCTGCGCCTGGCCGCCACGGTGGTCAGCCCGGACGCCCGCACTGCCTTGCCTGGCGAGAGCGCGCTTGACGTGGCGCTGCGCTGCGCCGCAGTGTTGGAGGCGTGGCTGGCCAAGCACCATAACGAGACCGCCGCATTGATTGTCGAGCCGCTGGTGCAGTGCGCCGCCGGCATGGTGATGTACGACCCCGAGTACCTGCGCCGGGCGCGCGCCCTGTGTGACCGCTACCAGGTGCACTTGGTGGTGGACGAAATCGCCACCGGTTTTGGCCGCAGCGGCACGATGTTTGCGCACCAGCAGGCGGGCATTCGGCCCGACTTCATTTGCCTGTCCAAAGGGCTGACCGGCGGCACCTTGCCGCTGTCCGCTGTGCTGACCACTGATGCGGTGTACCAGGCCTTTTTTGATGACCAAGTGGCGCGCGGTTTCCTGCACTCCCACTCCTACACCGGCAACCCGCTGGCCTGCCGCGCGGCGCTGGCCACGCTGGAGATTTTTGAGCAGCAAGACGTGCTGGCGCGCAACGTGGAACTGGCCGCCTCGCTCAGTGAAGCGCTGGCGCCCCTCAGCCAGCACCCACGCGTGCGCCACGCGCGCCAGCTCGGCATGATCTGGGCCTGGGATGTGGACACCACCCTGCCCCACTTCGCGCGGCGCTACCACCACCACGCCATGGCGCTTGGGCTGCTGCTGCGCCCGATTGGCCACACTATTTACGCCATGCCCCCCTATGTGCTGGACGATGAAGCACAAGCCTGGCTGGCACAAGGCGCACTGGCCGCACTAGAGGCCACGCTGGCGGAAGAGGCCACGCTGGCGGAAGAGGCCGCGCCATGACGCGCGCCTGGTTCGTCACCGGCACCGACACCGGCGTGGGCAAGACCCTGGTCTCGGCCGCCCTGCTGCATGCCCTGGCGCTGCACCACCCCCGTGTGGTCGGCATGAAACCGGTGGCGGCCGGCGCCGAACCACACGGCGCTGGCTGGGCCAATGACGACGTGCTGGCACTGCGCGCCGCCTCCACCGTGCAGGTGCCGCCAGAACTGGACAACCCGGTGCTGCTGCCAGACCCGCTGTCTCCGCACATCGCCGCGCGACGTGCGGGGGTGACGATCGACATCGACCACATCGCCTCGTGTTACCGGCAACTCCGCACACTGGCCGACGCCGTGGTGGTGGAAGGCGCGGGCGGCTTCCTGGTGCCACTTGGCGAGGACAGCACCGGCGCCGATCTGGCCCAGGCCTTGGCGCTGCCGGTGCTGCTGGTGGTGGGCCTGCGCCTGGGTTGCCTGAACCATTCCCTGCTGACACTGGAGGCCATTCGCGCGCGCGGCCTGGTGCTGGCGGGATGGGTGGCCAACCACATCGACCCATTGATGCAGGCGCAAGACGACAACATCGCCTACTTGCAGCGCCACTTGCGCGCGCCCATGCTGGCAAGAATCCCCTTCAGCCTGGCGCCAGACCCCAAGACCATCGCCATCACGGTGCCGCCTGCATGAGTACGCCCCCGTCCTGGCTCGACGAATTCCCGCAGCGCATCGCCGAGCTCGACCGCGGCCACCTGCGTCGGCGCCGCCGCGTGGTACTGCCTGAGCCGGGCGCCCGCCTGCAAGTGGACGGCCAAAGCCTGTTGGCGTTTTGCAGCAACGACTACCTGGGCCTGGCCAATCACCCCACGCTGATCGAGGCCGCCTGTGACGGGGCGCGCCAGTTCGGCGTCGGCTCGGGCGCGTCGCCGCTGGTGAGTGGCCACAGCGCCGCCAATGAGGCGCTCGAACACGATCTCGCCGCCTTTGTGCAGTTGCCGCGTGCGTTGTACTTCTATGCCGGTTACGCCACCAACATCGGCATCGTCCCAGCCTTGGTGGGCGACGGCGACGCACTGTTTTCGGACGCGCTGAACCACGCCTGCCTGATCGACGGCGCGCGACTGTCCAAGGCGCAAATTCACCGCTACCCGCACGGCGATCTGCTGGCACTGGAAAGCGCGCTGGCAGCCAGCCCAGCACGGCGCAAACTGGTGATGAGCGACGCCGTGTTCAGCATGGACGGCGACATTGCCAACATCCCGGCGCTGCTGGCCCTGTGTGAACGCTTCGACGCGCTGCTGCTGGTGGACGACGCGCACGGTTTTGGCGTGCTCGGGCCACAAGGCCGTGGCAGCTTGGCCCACTTCGGTCTGACTGGCGCCCAGGCCTCGCGCCGGGTGCTGTACATGGCCACGCTGGGCAAGGCGGCCGGCGTGGCGGGCGCCTTCGTCGCCGGCGACGAGGCGCTGATCGAATGGCTGCTGCAAAAAACCCGCAGCTACATTTTTGCCACCGCCGCGCCACCGCTGCTGGCGCACACGCTGCGCGAGAGCCTGCGCCTGATCGAAGCCGAGCAGTGGCGGCGCGACCATTTGAACCAGCTCATCACGCGCCTGCGCGACGGCCTGCAAACCGTGCTGCGCGGAACTGGCTGGCAACTGGGCGACTCCCGCACCGCCGTGCAAGCGCTGGTGATTGGCGGCAACGAAGCCGCACTGGCGGTGATGGAGGGCTTGCGCCAGCGCGGCATTTGGGTGCCCGCCATTCGCCCGCCCACCGTGCCCGCTGGCACGGCTCGCCTGCGTATCGCCTTGTCGGCTGCGCACACCGTGGCTGACGTCGATAAGTTGGTGCAAGCTCTCTACGAATTGCGGCCGGCCGCGGCGAACCACCAACATCCGACAATCAGTTGAGGACAGAGCGTCGCTGCGCTCCGGTCTGTCCCGCAAGGTCTCAGGTTAGCCGGCGTGATGTAATCGCCTTTTTTCATGCCACCAGCCCGCAAGGTCTGTCCCAAAATCTGAAACCTTGCGGGTCAGACCACTTTGCGAAGCAAATGTGCTCTGACCCCAACTGATCCAGGAACTGCCATGAGCACACCCGTTGACACCACCAGCGCCAGCCCCTACGGCACCTTGCCACCCACCAGCACACCGGCGCTGCGCAAACCGATCAGCCTGCCGCGCCTGCTGGAGATGCGTGCGCGCGGCGAGAAGATCACCATGCTGACCGCCTACGACGCCACCTTTGCCGCCGTGGCCGACGCGGCCGGCGTGGACTGCATCCTGGTCGGCGACTCGCTTGGCATGGTCTGCCAGGGGCTGTCCAGCACCGTTGGGGTGACACTGCAAGACATGTGTTACCACGTGCAGAGCGTCGAGCGTGGCCTTCGCCGCTCCCAAGCTACGGCCTGGCTGATTGCTGACATGCCCTACGGCAGCTACCTGGAGTCCCGTGAACAGGCCTTGCGCAGTGCCGCCGCGCTGATGCAGGCCGGCGCGCACATGGTCAAGCTCGAAGGCGGCGGTTGGACCACCGAGACCGTGCGCTTCCTGGTCGAGCGGGGCATCCCGGTCTGCGCGCACCTGGGCCTGACGCCTCAGACCGTGCACGCGCTGGGTGGCTACCGGGTGCAGGGCAAATCAGTGGAGGCCGCGGCCCTGCTCAAGACCCAGGCCCACGCGCTACAGGATGCCGGCGCGGCACTGCTGGTGCTGGAGATGGTGCCGGCCGCCTTGGCGGCCGAAGTCACGGCGGAGCTGACGCACTGCGCCACCATCGGCATTGGCGCCGGCAAGGACACCGCCGGCCAGGTGCTGGTGATGCATGACATGTTGGGCGTGAACCTGGGCAGAATGCCGCGCTTCGTGCGCAACTTCATGACCGGCGCAGCCGGTGTGCGCGAAGCCATGCACGCCTACGTGCAGGCCGTCAAGAGCGGCGAATTCCCCGACAACCAGCTACACGCCTGGTAGCTCATCTAACCTACGACCACAAGCTGGCTTTCATCATGCTCATCGCCCATTCCATTGCCGAGCTGCGCCACCATCTGGCGGGCTTTACCGACCACTCCTTTGTGCCCACCATGGGCAATCTGCACGAAGGCCACCTGGCGCTGGTGCGTCAGGCCAAACCCTTGGCCGATGTGACGGTGGCGAGCATCTTCGTCAACCGCCTGCAGTTTCTGCCGCACGAGGACTTTGACACCTACCCGCGCACCTGGGACAGCGACTGCACCAAGCTCGAAGCGGCCGGTTGCGACATCGTGTTTGCCCCGAGCGAACAAGACCTTTACCCCGAGCCGCAAACCTTCAAGGTGCAACCTCCTGCCGAGCTGGCCGATATGCTGGAAGGGCATTTCAGGCCGGGTTTTTTTGTCGGCGTGTGTACCGTGGTGATGAAGCTGTTTGCCTGCATACAACCCCACGTGGCGGTGTTTGGCAAGAAGGACTACCAGCAACTAATGATCATCCGGCGCATGGTGCAACAGTTCGCCCTGCCGATCGAAATCGTCGCCAGCGAGACCTGCCGCGCCGACGACGGTCTGGCGCTGTCTTCGCGCAACGGTTACCTCAGCGCCGAAGAGCGCGTGGAGGCGGTGCAGCTCTCCTTGGCACTGCAAGCCATGGCCGCCGCCGTGCGTGCGGGAGAGACCGACTTCGCCAAGCTGGAGGCGCAAGCCATGGCCGCACTGAGCGCGCGCGGCTGGAAGCCCGACTACCTGACCGTGCGCCGTCAGAGCGATCTGCAGGCCCCAACGCCTGGCGCGCCGCTGGTGGCGCTCGGCGCGGCGCGACTGAGTTCAACGCGATTGATTGACAACCTGGAAGTGTGACGCCGCAGTGGCCGGGAGGGTACTGGCCGCGACTACGCCGCGCCGATTTGTGGCACCAGATCCCCCGCAGCGTGCCCACTCCTGAGCGCGGCGGTGAACGCCAGCATGCGGTCGATCGGCAGCCGCGCACGCAGGCCCAAGGCCGGGTCCACATGGATCTCGTTGGTGCCCGTTTCCAGCACATGTGCCACGCCAGCCAACCCGTTCATGGCCATCCAGGGGCAGTGGGCGCAGCTCTTGCAGGTGGCGCTGTTGCCGGCGGTGGGGGCCTCGATGAAGGTTTTGCCTGGGTTCAAAGTGCGCAGTTTGTGCATCATCCCCTTGTCGGTCGCCACGATGAACTCGGGGGCGTCCAACTCCTTGGCTGCTCTGAGGATGGCCGACGTGGAGCCCACCGCATCGGCCAGTGCCACCACGTCTGCCGGCGACTCGGGGTGCACCAGCACCCGTGCCTTGGGATGCTGCTTCATCAGGGCTTGCAGCTCGAAGGCCTTGAACTCGTCGTGCACGATGCAGGTCCCCTCCCAAAACACCATGTCGGCGCCGGTCTCGCGCTGGATGTAGCCGCCCAGGTGTTTGTCGGGTGCCCACAAGATCTTGTGGCCCTTGTCCTTGAGCGCGCGCACGATGTCGAGCGCGCAACTGGAGGTAACCAGCCAATCAGAGCGCGCTTTCACGGCGGCACTGGTGTTGGCGTAGACCACCACGGTGCGCTCTGGATGGGCGTCACAGAAGGCCGAGAACTCGTCAATCGGGCAGCCGAGATCAAGCGAACACGTGGCGTCCAGGTCCGGCATCAGCACACGCTTTTCAGGCGACAGGATCTTGGACGTCTCCCCCATGAAGCGCACGCCAGAGACGATCAGCGTGGTGGCGGGATGGTCGCGCCCAAAGCGCGCCATCTCCAGCGAATCACTGACCAGGCCACCGGTGGCCTCGGCCAGATCCTGCAAGTCCGGGTGCACGTAGTAGTGCGACACCATCACCGCGTTCTTTTCCTTGAGCAGGCGCGCAATGCGCGCCATCAATGCCGCACGCTCGGCAGGTGAAGGCTCCACCGGCACGCGCGCCCAGGCGTGCCGCGTGGGGCAGGCAGGCTGTTCGTACTCGACGTCAATGATGGTATTCATGGTTGCTGGTCCGCGAAGCGCATCGAGAAATCGGTGGCCTGCACATCCTTGGTCAAGGCTCCGATCGAGATCCGGTCCACGCCGGTGGCGGCGATGCCGCGCACGGTAGCCAGGTTGACGCCGCCGGAGACTTCCAGCACCGCGCGACCGGCGTTGATGCGCACCGCCTCGCGCAACTGATCCAGGCTCATGTTGTCGAGCAGCACCATCTTGGCACCAGCGGCCAGCGCTTCATCCAGTTGGGCCAGCGTTTCGACCTCGATTTCGATGAACTTGGCGCCCGTTACCAGCGCCGCCGCGCGCTGCAACGCGGCGGTGACGCCGCCGGCTGCCGCAATGTGGTTCTCCTTGATCAACACTGCGTCAAACAAGCCGATCCGGTGGTTGGTTCCGCCGCCAGTGCGCACCGCATACTTTTGTGCCAAGCGCAGCCCAGGCAAAGTCTTGCGCGTGTCCACGATGCGCGCCTGGTTACCCGGCACCGACTGCACCGCCTGCACGTAGTTCGCGGTTTTGGTGGCCACCGCACTGAGCAACTGCAGGAAATTCAGCATCGTGCGCTCGGCGGTCAACAGCGCCGGCGCCCGCCCCCGAATCTCCAGCACCACCTGGTCAGCCTCGCAGCGCTGGCCCTCGGCGACATGCCACAGCAACACCGCCTGGGGGTCCAGCGCCAGCATGGCGGCTTGTGCCCACGGGGCACCGCAAATCACCGCCGATTCGCGCGCCAGCACGCGGGCGCGCGCCGTGCGCGTCGGGTCAATCAAGGCGGCAGTCAGGTCGCCGGCGCCAACATCTTCATTCAGCGCGCGCTGGGCATCCGACTCGGCCAGGGCGGCAATTTGGGCAAGGGAGAAATCAAATTCGAACATGATGGCGCCTAGCATAGCGCCAACTGCTTGTACCTGAGGCAGTGTGGGAGATCGGGCACCGCGCCATGCGTGTCACGGGGTCGGCAGAGCGGCCCGAGTGCGCCAGTCGGCGTGCGTGTTATAGCAATTCGGCAGTGGGCTCACGCCCCATCAACAAGCCGAGCGCCTGGGCCGGCTGGATCTGGCCATCCAGCAGCGCCACCACCGCCTGGGCAATGGGCATCTCCACACCCAGGCCGCGCGCGCGTTGCACCACGGTACGCGCGCAGTAGACGCCTTCGGCGACATGACCCAGAGAATCGAGCGCCTGCTGCAGCGATTGGCCGCTGGCCAATGCCAGTCCGACCCTGCGGTTGCGCGACAGGTCGCCGGTGGCGGTCAGCACCAGGTCACCCAATCCGCTCAAGCCCATGAAAGTGTCGGACTTGGCGCCCAGGGCCACACCCAATCGGGTCATTTCAGCCAGGCCACGCGTGATCAGAGCGGCGCGGGCATTCAAACCCAGGCTCAGACCATCACACAAGCCGGTGGCAATCGCCAGGACGTTCTTGACCGCGCCGCCCACTTCGACACCGACAATGTCCTCGTTGGCGTAAACGCGCAGACTTGGGCTGTGGAAAGCGGCCACCAGCGCCTCGCGCACCACCGCATGGGCGCTGGCGGCGACCAACGCCGTCGGCTGCGCACGCGCCACCTCTTGGGCAAAACTCGGACCGCTGAGCACGCCGGCAATCAATTGAGGTGCAACCTGGGCTTGGATTTCATGGGCCAACAGGCCGGTCGACCCCGCCACGGGGGGCTCGAAGCCTTTGCACAGCCAAGCCACCGGAACGCGGCAATGGGCGACGGCGCACAGCATTTCCCGTAGCGCCGACATGGGGGTGGCGATGACCACCACGTCCACGGCGCCGGCCAGCGCGGCCAATTGATCCGGCGCCGCGGCGCTGATCGCCAGCTCAGACGGCAGGCTGATGCCCGGCAGGTAGCGTGCGTTCTCGCGCTGGGCTCGCAGGTCCGCCGCCATGGCCCCGTCTCGGGTCCACAGTGTGACGGCGTGGCGCCCGAGCGCTTGGCTCGCGGCGCTGATGGCCACCGCAGTGCCCCAAGCCCCCGCACCCAGCACGAGGATCTTCATCGGGCGCACCGGACGGCGTGAAGTCTCTGGAAGGCCAGCGCGTTACTGCGTTAGCGGGGCTTCGGCCTGCGCCTGGCTGGCCAGTTGCGCCTGCTGTTGCTCGTACATCGCCTGGAAGTTGATCTCAGCCAGATGCACGGGCGGGAAACCGCCACGCTGAATCAGGTCGGCAACGTTGCCGCGCAGATAGGGGTAAACGATTTGCGGACAGGCAATGCCCATCACCTGGGACATCTGATCCTCAGGCAGGTTGCGAATCTCGAAAATGCCGGCCTGGGTGGCCTCGACCAGGAATACGGTCTTGTCCTTGACCTTGGTTTGCACCGTGGCACGCACGCTGACTTCGAAAATGCCGTCGGCCACCGGCGACGCGTTGACACCGAGCTGGATGTCAACCGTGGGGGCTTCCTGCTCCAGCAAAATGGCTGGTGAATTGGGTTGCTCCAGCGACGCTTCCTTGAGGTAAACGCGTTGAATCTGGAAAACGGGAGTCTCTTGATCTGCCATATTGGTCTTTCGGGTCAAAATAAAACCCGCTGCTGGAAGCTCCGTAGCGGGCACGCGATAGGTTTAATCGCGCATTATCTCAGGTGCGGGCACGCCAACAAAAAACCAGTGGCGAGCGATGGCGCCCTACGCGGCGTTGAGCAGGGGCATCAACTCACCCCGGCCATCCAGCGCCACCAGATCGTCACAGCCACCAACGTGGGTTGGCCCGATGAATATCTGCGGCACCGTGCGCAGTCCGGTGATGGCCATCATGGTGTCACGTTGTTGCGGATCGGTGTCGATGCGGATCTCTTCGATCTGGTCCACACCCTTGGACTTCAAAATCTGCTTGGCACGTACGCAGTAAGGGCAGACTGCGGTGGTGTACATCTTGACGGCTTGCATGAACGGGCTTTCGAAGTTGAATGACGGTCGCAAACGAGCGGCTGGGCCGGCAAACTGCCGCTCAACCCTTTTCGATTGGCAGGTTAGCGCGTTTCCAGGCACCGAGCCCGCCGCCCAGCGATTGGGCCTTGTCGTAGCCCAGCTTCTTGGCGATCGCCAGGGCTCGCCCGGAGCGAGCCCCGGACTGACAAACCAGGATCACCGGCAAAGCCTTGTTCTTGACCATCATGGGCAAGCGCTCCTCAAGCTGGTTGAGTGGTATGTGCTTGGCGCCACCGACGTGACCGGCGGCAAATTCCTCGGCCTCACACACGTCCACCACCACCGCCTTCTCGCGGTTGATCAATTGCACCGCCAGCGTGGTCGTCAGACCCCCCTCGGTGGCCCCTTTGAGCAAGGGCCACAGCAGCATGCCCCCGGAGGCCAAGGCGACCGACATCAGCATCCAGTTGTCCAAAATAAATTTCACTTTGTTCCTTGTAATGAGCCACGGGTAAAACCGTCCATTTTAGAATGACGGGGTTGACACCGTGCGATCCGCCCGAATTAGGCCAGATTGGCCCGTCTGCAGCGCCACGCCACCCTTTTGTTGCCCCAAGCCAAGACACCATGTACAAGCTCGTTCTAATCCGCCACGGTGAGTCCACCTGGAACCTCGACAACCGTTTCACCGGCTGGACCGACGTCGATTTGACCGCCACGGGAATCGAACAGGCCAAGGACTCGGGCCGGCTGCTCAAGGCCGAGGGTTATGACTTCGACATCTGCTACACCAGCGTTTTGAAACGCGCCACGCGCACCCTGTGGCATGTGCTTGACGAAATGGACCGCACCTGGCTGCCGGTGGTCAACAATTGGCGTCTCAACGAACGCCACTACGGTGCCCTGCAAGGCCTGAACAAGTCCGAAGTGGCCAAGCAGTACGGTAACGAGCAGGTGCTGGTGTGGCGGCGCAGCTATGACACGCCACCGCCGGCGCTGGAGCCCGCTGACCCGCGCTGTGAGCGCAACGACCCGCGCTACGCCAAGCTCCAACCCGAACAAGTGCCGCTGACCGAATGCCTCAAGGACACCGTTGAGCGCGTCATGCCGTTCTGGAACGAGGCCCTGGCGAGCGCCATCCTGGCCGGCAAACGGGTGCTGGTTGCGGCGCACGGCAACTCGATCCGCGCCCTGGTCAAGTACCTGGACAACATCTCGGACAAGGACATCGTCGGACTGAACATTCCCAACGGCATCCCCCTGGTGTACGAACTCGACGCCAACCTGAAGCCGATGCGTCACTATTACCTGGGCGATGCCGAGGCGGCGGCCCGGGCCGCCGCAGCCGTGGCGGCGCAAGGCAAAGCCTGAGGATTTCGCGGAACTAGGTCACCAAACGCGCCTCCAAGGTGTATATTGGTTTGAAACAGGATTGCTTATGGGTCAGAACTTGAAAATTGCCGGATGGGTGTCGCTGGGCGTGTTGGCTGGCGCGTTGACCACCGTTTCGCTGCAAACCGTGGCGCGCGGGACGCTGGCGCCCCTGCCGCTGGAAGAATTGCAGCAACTCGCCAGCGTGTTCGGCATGATCAAGAGCAACTACGTCGAGCCGGTGGATGACAAGAAACTGATCACCGACGCGATCGCCGGCATGGTTTCCAGCCTGGACCCCCATTCGGTGTACCTGGACAAGAAATCCCTCAAGGAATTCAACGAAGGCACGACTGGCAAGTTCGTTGGAGTGGGTATCGAGATCACCCAGGAAGATGGCCTGATCAAGGTGGTGTCGCCCATTGAAGGGTCCCCCGCCTACCGCGCTGGCCTGAAACCCAACGACCTGATCACCCGGATCGACGATACCGCCGTCAAGGGCCTGACGCTCAACGAAAGCGTCAAGCGCATGCGGGGCGAGCCCAACACCAAGGTAGTGCTGACGATCTTCCGCAAGGGCGACAATCGCACCTTCCCGGTGACCATCGTCCGCGAGGAAATCCGCACCCAGTCGGTTCGCGCCAAGCTTATCGAGCCAGGCTACGCCTGGGTCCGGCTGAGCCAGTTCCAGGAGCGCACCGTTGACGATTTCGTCCGCAAGATCGACGAGATCTACAAACAGGAGCCACAGCTCAAGGGTCTGGTGCTCGATCTTCGCAATGACCCGGGCGGCTACCTCGACGCCGCAGTGGCGGTATCGGCTGCGTTTCTGCCGGAAAACGTCACGGTGGTGTCGGCCAACGGCCAGTTGGCCGAGAGCAAGTTCACCTACAAGGCCTCACCCGAGTTCTACCAGCGCCGGGGCGGACCAGACGCGCTCAAGCGCCTGCCCGCGGCGATCAAGAAAGTGCCTTTGGTGGTCTTGGTCAACGAGGGCTCGGCCTCCGCCAGCGAAATCGTGGCCGGTGCCCTGCAGGACCATAAGCGTGCCATGGTGCTGGGTAACCAGACCTTCGGCAAAGGCTCGGTGCAGACGGCGGTGTGCCTTGATTCGGCCTTTCGCATGGATAACTGCCCGACTGCCGCCTTGAAGCTCACCACCAGCCGCTACTACACACCCAGCGGCCGGTCGATCCAGGCCAAAGGCATCGTGCCCGACGTGATGGTTGACGAGACCGAGGAAGGCAATCTGTTTGCCTCCCTGCGTACGCGCGAGGCCGACCTGGAAAAGCACCTCGCCAGCGGGCAAGGCGAGGAAAAGAAGGACGAAGCACGCGAAAAGGCGCGCGAAGAAGCCCGCAAGCGGCTCGAAGAAGAGTCCAAAAAACCCCTGGCCGACCGTCGACTGCCGGAGTATGGCTCTGACAAGGACTTCCAGTTGGCCCAGGCCATCAACCAACTCAAGGGTCGCCCGGTCATGGTCAGCAAGACCATGCTAGAGCGCGCGGACGAGAAGAAAGAGAATTGAAGCCGGGTCCCATGACGGACGACCAGCTTCTGCGCTATTCGCGCCACATTCTGCTCAACGAAATCGGGATCGAGGGCCAGGAACGTATTGCGCAGGGTCGAGCGCTGGTGGTCGGTATGGGCGGCTTGGGTTCGCCCGTGGCGCTGTACCTCGGTTCGGCCGGTGTGGGGCGCATGACCTTGGTTGACCACGACACGGTGGACATGACCAACCTGCAGCGTCAGATTGTCCACACCATGGCAGAGGTCGGGCGAAGCAAGGCTTTGTCGGCGCAGCGCGCGATTTGCGCCATCAATCCCGACGTTCAGGTCACACCCGTGGTGGCCAGGGCCGATGCCACCCTGTTGGACGAGCTTGTTAGCGGTGCGGATGTGGTCCTCGATTGCAGTGACAACTTCTCCACCCGGCACGCCATCAACGCCGCCTGTGTGGCGCACGGCAAGCCCTTGGTGTCCGGCGCTGCAATTCGATTTGACGGCCAGATCAGCGTCTACGACACGCGCGACGCGAGTTCGCCGTGCTACGCCTGCGTGTTCCCGCCTGACACAACCTTCGAGGAAACCCGCTGCGCCACCATGGGCGTATTCGCGCCACTGGTGGGCATCATCGGCTCGATGCAGGCGGCCGAAGCCCTCAAGCTGCTCAGCGGCGCGGGCCAGAGTCTGGCGGGGCGTTTGCTGATGCTCGATGGGCGACAAATGGCCTTCACCGAGATGCGCCTGCCGCGTGATCGCAACTGCCCAGTGTGCGCGGCGCGGCATTGACTTGGCTTGGTGCGCAAAGGTCAATACTGCCGCCAGAATCCGGCGGATTTCGCGGCTTGTCGGCGAACTGATGCTGTTAGACTTTGAACGCGTACAAACCACCCTCCTCCATGGCGACCGCGACCGCAAGTTCTCTGGTAGACCCGCAGGCACTGCGGTTGGAGGATGCACGCGCCCTGCTTGAACACGGCGGAGACAGCGCCACCCTGCCCAAACTGGCCGACTCCCCGACCGCTTATCTGCAGGCCGTCATCGACGCGCTGTGTGAGCTCTCCCTGAAGGACCCCCTGACCGGCCTGGCCAACCGGCGGCATTTTCGAGCGGTGCTGGAACGCGCCATCGACGTCGTGGCGCGCTCCGGCGAGTCAGCCCTGTTGCTCATGCTCGACATCGATCACTTCAAGAAGATCAACGACACCTACGGCCACCTCGCGGGCGACCAGGTATTGCAGGCAACGGGCAAATGTCTGGCAGGCTGTGTGCGTCCGATGGACACCGTGGCCCGCTACGGCGGCGAAGAGTTTGCCGTGGTGATGCCAAACTGCCAGGTTTCCTTTGGTGAAACCGTGGCTGAACGCATTCGGCGCGCCGTCGAAACGCTGGTGATCTCGGTCGCGCCCTCGGTCAATGTCAGGATCACCGCCAGCATCGGCGGGGCCTACGCGCCTGAATGGGTTCGCTCCACCAGCAATCTGTGGACGGAGCGTGCCGACGTGCAGCTCTATCGCGCCAAGGCCGAGGGTCGCAACCGGGTCTTCATTGACCAGCAGCCCGTGGTATCCGTCAGTGCGGAGGAGAAGCACCTGCTGTTCGGGCACCTCGCCTTGGGCGAGCCAGCGTGGATCGAGAGCCTGTCCAGTGACACCATCGTCGCCACTCAGAGCAGCGCTGCGACGGGCAAGTTCCAGTGAAGACCGGCTTGGACTGAAAAATGTTGGAACTAAAAAAGGTCAATCGATGAGTGATGTACCAAGCTCCCCGGCAGCGCCTACGGCCGCTGCCAGTGTGCCGCTCAAACCGCTCGGGAAAGTACTCGCGGTCACCAGCGGCAAGGGTGGCGTTGGCAAGACCTTTGTGTCGGCAAATCTGGCTGCGGCGCTGGCCAAACACGGCCTTAAAGTACTGGTCCTGGACGCTGACCTTGGTCTGGCCAATCTGGACGTGGTGCTCAACCTCTACCCCAAGGTGACCTTGCATGACGTGTTCACCGGCAAGGCCAAGCTGGCGGACGCCATCATCAAGGCGCCGGGCGGCTTTTCGGTGCTGCTGGCGGGCTCGGGCATGGTGGAGTACTCCCGTCTGACCCCTGAAGTGCGCGACGATTTCATCCGCATCATCAACGGCCTGGTACCGCACTACGACGTGGTGCTGCTCGACACCGGTGCGGGCATTTCGGATGTGGTCCTGTTCGCCGTTTCGCTGGCGTCGGAAGTGCTGGTCGTCGCGACGCCCGAGCCAACCTCGCTGACCGATGCCTATGCCACGATCAAGGTGCTGGTTGGCCAGCAGAAGCGCCAGACCTTGCGGCTGATCGTCAACCAGACCGCACGACTTGGCGACGGTCGTGCCATCACCACGCAACTACAGCAGGTGGTGGACCGGTTCGTCGTGACCGAGCCGGGTCGACCCATTCGACTTGTGCATCTGGGCGACATCCCGGTCGACCCGATGGTTCGCCAAGCCATCATGCGGCGCCAACTGATGATGCAAAACACCCCAGGCTGCCCAGCCGGGCTGGCGATTTCGCAGCTTGCGATCAAACTACAAGAGACCGTTCTACCCAAATCGTAGTAGCAGTGTGGGGCTGCTGGCGATCCGGAAGCCGGCGCGCGGTCCGCGTGGCAAAGTTCAAATGCAACCCCGCCGCTTACGGTCCATCCTTTCACCATCCAGGCACATGTCCACTTTTGAAATCGAGGGCGGCATCCCACTACGCGGCACGGTGCGGGCATCGGGCAACAAGAACGCCATTCTGCCAATGATCGCGGCCTGCATCCTGACAGACCAGGCGGTGATTCTTGAAAACGTGCCGGACATCATCGATGTTCGGCATATGCTGGAAGTCATTAGCGCGCTGGGTGGACAGGTTGATCGCTGCGGTGAGCGAGTGCGCATCCACGTAGATCACCTGAAAACGCACGAAATCGGACCCGAATTGTGCAACAAGGTGCGCACCTCCATCTTGTGTGTGGCGCCGCTGCTGCACCGCGCTGGCAAGGCGAGCCTGTTTCCGCCTGGCGGGGACGTCATTGGCCGGCGTCGCCTCGATACCCACATCTATGGACTACGCAAATTGGGGGCCACGGTCTCTTTTGCGGACCGCTATGACTTCACCGTCTCGGGCCACCTCACTGGCGCCGACCTGTTTTTTGACGAACCGTCCGTGACCGGTACCGAGCACATTTTGATGGCTGCGGTGGTCAGCGCTGGCCACACCGTGATTCGCAATGCCGCGTGCGAGCCGCATGTGCAGGACCTCGCCCACATGCTCAACGCCATGGGCGCCAAAGTCACCGGCATTGGCACCAATCAACTCAACGTTGACGGCGTCGAGAGCCTGCGTGGCACGACCCACCAAGTCTGCCACGACCACATCGAGGCGGCCTCCTATTTGGCGCTGGCGGCGGCCACTGGCGGAGAGATCAGGGTCGAGGGCACGGATATGCATGCCTATTGGATGTGTCGTCGGGTGTTCTCGGCGCTCGGTGTCAGGATTGAGCTGCTCAAGGACCATATTTTTCTGCCTGCCGACCAGGAGCGACGGGTGCTGCGAGACTTCGATGGATCCATTCCAGTCATAGGAGACGGGCCGTGGCCGCAGTTTGCCAGCGACCAGATGAGTTGCATGATCACGCTGGCCACGCAAGTTGAAGGCACTGTGCTGTTCTTCGAGAAGATGTTTGAATCACGCTTGTTCTTTGTGGACCGACTGATTGGCATGGGCGCCAACGCGGTCGTGTGCGACCCGCATCGCGTGGTCATCAGTGGCCGCTCCAAGCTGCGCGCCACCACCCTGAGTTCGCCCGACATTCGCGCTGGCATGGCGCTATTGGGTGCCGCGCTGTGCGCGACCGGCACGAGCACGGTACAGAACGCCAATATGATTGAACGCGGCTATGAACGCGTCGAGGAAAAATTGCTTGGCCTGGGCGCGCGCATCACCCGGCGTGCGTAACCGAATCTCCATGCGTGCTACCCCCGGCTTGCACGCGCAGGAAGTCAATTTGGCGCGCAGCGAGAAGGCAACCGAGCAAGCGGGTGCACTAACCATCCCCCGGCGAAGCCGGGGGGTTCTCAGGAAGAAACGCGCACGAAGCGTTGCCCCCTGCGCACCGACTACTTGAAGCTGTACTTCATGGACACGGTCAAGGTACGGCCAAACGGGTCCGCCACGCGTGGATCCCAACCGGCACCGGCCACGTCATCCACGTCATGGTGCGTAAAGGGGGGCTTCACATCGAACAGATTGCGGATGCCAACGGTGATGGTGGCATCCTTGAAGCCCCGGTACGTGGCGCTCAGACCGAAGGTGGTGTAGCTGTTCACGTCGGTGTTAGCCGTCGCGGGCATCGTCGCACGGTCCGACAGATCCTGGTCCTTGTAGCCGGACTTGTACGTGCCGGTGAGCGTGCTGCTCCATGGTCCCTGGCTCCAAGTCAGGCTGGCGGTGAATTTGTCGCGGAGGTACAAGGTGCGGGTGCCAAAGGTACCCACATACTCGACCAGTGGCTGGTTCTCCAGGGCGGCTTCCTTATGGCTCAACATGTGGGTGCCGTTGATGGCTGCGCTCCACTGGCCAACGCCTGACTTGACCGAACCGCTTGCACCCCAGTCAAGACCCTTGGTAGAGCTGCCCGCGGCGTTGATCCAGCCGGTACGGATGACCTCCACATTGCCAGCGGCATCACGAATAAAGCGGTCCGTGAACAAGTCATAATTGTTCAACACCTCCGTCAAAGTCAGCTTGCGGATGCGGTCCGCCAAGTCGACACGCCAGTAATCGGCGGACAGGGTCAGGTTGTCGGCGGGCGCCCACACCACCCCGAATGTTCCCTGCTTGGACTTCTCGGGTTTCAGGTCGGGATTGCCACCGGCCGTGTAGTTCGGTTGAAAATCACAGTACGACGGATCGGTTGGGCACTTCACCGGGTCGGCCCACTTGCCGGTTGACAATTGCGGCGCGGTGTTGATCTGCTGCTGCTGGAAAGTGGGCGCCTTGAAGCCCGTGTTCACGGAACCACGGAACACCAGGGATTGGGCTGGCTGATAGCGGAATGCGATCTTGGGATTGGTGGTGTTGCCAAACCCGCTGTAGCGGTCGGTACGCACCGCCAGTTGGAGGTCCAAGCCCTTGACCACGGGCACTGCCAGTTCGCCATACACGGCATGAATGTCACGCGAGACCAGCGGTACACCCGAGTTCCCCGGGCAAAGCAATACATCCGAAGCAACGGTCGTCAGCAAAGTGCTGACGCAGGTAATGGCCAAGTCCGGATCGCCCGTGGTATTGGCGAATTCGTAGGTCTCCTTGCGTGCATCAAATCCGACAGCAAAGCCCAAAGGCCCCGCTGGCAGGTCCATCAGTTCACCCGACAGTGAGCCATCGAACTGTGTCAAGCCCGTCTTGCCGCCCATGACTTTGCCGCGCGCTTTGGTGGATTCAATCAAGGCCATCGCTTGCGGGGTTTGGGTTTGGCCCGGCTGCACCCATGGGTTGATAATGCCAGTCTTCATCGCCGCGTGCAGCTTGCTTGAGTACGCGTAGCCGTCATGCAGGTTGGAATGGGCCGCCGCCGCCGCTCTGGACAGACCCAGCTTGTAGTCGTACTTGCCCACTACGCCTTCGAGCGCCAGGAGCAGGCGGCCGTTGGTCGAGACGTTGTCGATGACCCGGTTACCCCAATCCTGCATGCGAAAGCGGTATGAGATCGGCTTGGTCGGGTCAAAATCCAGAACACCTTGATCCTTCAGATTCAGGTAATACGGCCCGTTGACGGGGTAAAAGTTGTTGCCAATGGCCGCATTGGACGACGAACCAGTGCTGAATTGCGTGGGTGTCAACTCGGACAACACGCCCACTCTGGAGCCGGTCAGCTCGACCATCGCAGTGTGCTTGTCCGACAGCTTGAGACTCCCGTGCATGACCAGGTTTTGCGCCTCCGTGGGAGCGGCCAGCATGTACTGGCTGCCATAGTCGGTGTTGCACAGGTACCTGCCACTGGCAATATTGGAGGCCTTTTGCGCAGCCGTCGCCGTTGGCCTGGTCCACAGCTCCGGCTGGAACTGGGTGCCCTCGGTCACTGCGTCGCATTGGCCCCGCATGCTCAGCAGGTTGATGCGCGTGTACCGGGTGGGGTCCGTTGCGCCAACCCGCGAGCCCGTCCCCAAAGCGGTGCCGGAACCAGTGATGATGTTGGCAAACGGAGAACTGCTGGAGTTGGGCGAGAGGCCCATCGCGGGATTGAAACCACTGGCCCAGTCACGATCCGATCCGCGAAGAATGTCGTTTTTGTCCATCGACAGACTGGCCATGACATTGAAGCCATCGTTGTCCAGCTTGCCCTTGCCCACCGTCATCGACGCACGGCGTTTCATGCCTGCGCTCGACTCCATCGGACTGGAGACATCCACGCCCACGGCGACACCCTCGAAATCTTTCTTCAGGATGAAGTTGATCACGCCACCAATCGCGTCCGTGCCGTAAATGGCGGAGGCCCCGTCCTTGAGGACTTCGACGCGTTGAATGGCGGCAAACGGAATGGTGTTGATGTCAACGCCGCCGCCGCTCATGCCGTGCGTGCTGACGCGGCGGCCATTGAGCAATACCAGGGTGCTGCCTGGTCCAAAGCCGCGCAAGTTGGCGTTGGCGGAGCCACCGGTCAAACGGTCGGTGTCACCGCCAAAAATGTTGTTGTTGGACACGGCCTGATCCGCGCCCGAGGCATTGCCGGACACCTGCTCCAGCATTTGTTGAACGGAATCAATGCCGCGTTTGACCATATCGTCCGCCGTGATGACTTCGATCGGCAAAGCACCTTCCGCCTGAATCCGCTTGATGCTGGAGCCGGTAATTTCGACGCGCGGCAGTGACTGCGTTGCCGACGGCGTCTGCGCCATGCTAGCCAAGTGCGTGCTCAAGCCCAGCAGCGCCAGGCTGTGGGTCAATTTTTTCATATTCATGTTCAAGGTGAATCTCCTGTGGTTATAAATCGCCTGGCTGCCAGGGTCACTTGGCAGCCAGTCATCGCATCTCCAGCGCACGCAGAACCTGCATCTGAGCGGTTTCCATGATGAACCAGTTGCCCCGCGTAAGCCATAGGTAGCGGCCCGAAATGTATCTTTGCTGCAATGAATGCTTGCTTGAAAGGCATAACCAACAGGAATGATTTGAATTGAAGCACTTTGACAGGAGACGCCATTCCCACGCATTCGTTCAACCCGCTGGCGTGCTATGGTCTTCATGCGCTACGGCCTTAACGCGCGTTACAGTGTCGGCACACGTCGTGACCGCCGACGCGGAGTCGACCAAGGAATTCCAAGCAACATGCTCCTCACTACCGACCGCCAAGTCCGAGCTGCGCGCACCCGGCCGGACACCGTGACAGACTCCGGTTTGCGCTGGGTGCCCGCGCTGTACCTGCTTCTGTTGGCGGGCTGCGCAAGCGTGCCAGGCAGGTTGCTGCCGCCTTCCGTGCAGGCGGCCTTGCAACAGGCAGGCATGACGGAACAGGTACTCGGCGTGGTGGCTTATCCCTTGGCACCCGGCAGCCAGGGGCTGTGGGTGAACCCCGATGAACCCATGCAACCGGCCTCGACCATGAAACTGGTCACCACCGTCGTTGCACTGGAGCGCCTGGGCCCCAACGCGCGCGGACGCACCGACCTGGCCGCCACCGACAAACCCCAGGACGGTGTGATCGCGGGCCCTCTGTACTTGCGTGGAGGTGCCGATACCGACCTTGACTGGGGCGCGCTGTGGGACATGTTGCGGCAGTTGCGCGACCAGGGCGTGCGGCATATCCAGGGCGGCCTGGTGGTGGACCGCACCTTGTTCAATCCGTCACGGCTGGACATCGGCACCATGCCCTTCGATGAGGCACCCGAATTCCCCTACAACGTAATTCCCGACGCATTGAACCTCAACACAAGCCTGCTGCGATTCGCCTTTCAATCCGATGCGCGCACCGTGTCGGTCCGCAGCAGTCCCGCATGGCCCGGCCTGCACCTGGACACACGGGCCGTGACGCTGAATGACAAACTCTGCACTGATTGGGGTGGCAGTTGGGCGCTTCCCCAGGTGCAACAGGACGATCTGGGCGCCCAAATCACTTTTCAGGGCCAGTTTCCCAGAAATTGCAGCCAGGCGCCCGAGCTCAACTTGCTTGACCGCCAGTGGGTCGTTGGCGCAGCGGTGCGTCAGATTTGGCAACAGCTCGGTGGGCACATTGATGGCGCGGACAGCGAGGGCCCAACCCCGGCCACCGCCACCGTGCTGGTGCACCATCTCGGACGGCCGTTTGCAGAGGTCGTGCGCGGCATGTTGAAACGCTCGGACAATCCGCTGACGCGACTGACCTACCTGCGTATGGGTGCCAGCGCGGCGCGCGGTGATGAAGCAACACTGCAAGCCGCGGAACGTGTCGTTCGTGAATGGTTCGTCGGCAAGGGCATCACGGTCGACGGACTGGTGATGGACAACGGCTCGGGCTTGTCACGCGCCGAACGCATTACACCGGCGCAGTTGGCTGCGGTATTGTTGGCTGCGCAGCAAGGCCCGCATTGGCCAGAACTGCTAAGCAGCTTGCCGGTGGCGGGCGTGGATGGCACGCTGTCGCGTCGTTTCAAGGGTTCCCCGGCGCAGGGGCGGGCCCGCCTCAAGACGGGGACCCTGCGCAATGCCGTTGGGCTGGTCGGTTTCGTGACCGATGCGAGCCAGCGGCAGTGGCTGGTCGTCGCGCTGCTGAACCACGACAGTGCCGCTGACAAGGGACCCCCGATACTGGACGCCATCATTGAGTGGGTGGCCAGTCAGTCGTAGGGAAATCGGTGGTGTTGACTCAGTTGGTTCGGGTGACCTTGGCCAGATGCGGCGGCGCATCGGGGTTGCGACCGCGTTCGCGCGCCAGGGCTTCGACCATCGGATAAAAACTCTGGATCGCCGAGATCGGATCAAGCTCGATGGAGGCGGTCTCGACAATCGGCAGGCTCGCACCACGGGTTCCCGCCGGCGCGGCCAGCAATACATTGGCGCCGCGTTGGCGCATCTCGTCGGCCAGCGCCAGCAGGCCGGGCTGCGCCGGTCCGCGCGGCGCAAAGATCAGCATCGGGTAGCCCTCGTCGATCAGGGCCATCGGGCCGTGTTTGACTTCGGCGCCCGAAAACGCCTCGGCCTGGATGGCACAGGTTTCCTTGAACTTCAGGGCCGCCTCCATGGCGATGGGCAGACCGGTGCCGCGTCCGATCACCAGTAGGCGGGTGGCGCCACGCAAGGTCTGCACCGCTGCCGACCAGTCCGCATGGGCCGCTCGTGACAACACACCCGGAAGTCCAGACAGCGCGGCCTGCAGCACCAAATTGTCTTGCCAGGCAGCCACCACGCGTGCTCCGGCGACCAACTGGGTGATGAAGCTCTTGGTGGCGGCCACGCTGGCTTCCCGGCCGGCATGCAAGGGGAACACCCACTGCGCCACATGGGCCAAGGGCGACTCGGGCTCGTTGACAAAGGCTGCGGTGATGGCGCCCGCATCCGAGAAGGCTCGAGTGGGGGCCACCAGATCGGGGCTTTGGCCAGATTGAGAGAACGCCATCGAGACCAGTCCGTCACACGCGATCTGGGACTGGTACAGGGTGATCAACGACATCGGCAAAGAGGTCACGAGTCGACCTAGACGGGCCATGATCAGGTAGGCCATGAAGTGCGCCGCGTGATCCGAGCTGCCTCGCGCCACGGTCAGCACCGATGTCGGAGCGCGCTTGCGCAGCAAGGCACCGAAGTCGCTGTAGAGCTGATCGTTGTGCGCCAACTGGCGGGCCACGGCAGAGGGCGCCTCCAGCGCCTCAGCCAGCATGTGGGTTTTGGATTGAAGTTCCTTCAACATAGACGTCCATAAGTTTGAGATCGTGATCCAGGACCACGGCATCGGCCCAGGCGCCCACGGCCAGGCGGCCGCGATCAGCCAGGCCCAGGTAGTTGGCGGCGTTGCTTGATACGCGTTGCGAGGCATCGGCCAGTCCGAGGCCAATTGCGTGAACCAGATTGCGCAAGGCCTGGTCCATCGTGAGGGTGGAGCCGGCCAGCGTGCCGTCGGCCAGACGCACCCCGCCCAGGCACTTGGTGACGACATGGCGACCGAGCCGGTACTGCCCGTCTGGCATGCCCGCCGCGGCGGTCGAGTCGGTCACGCAGTACAGGCCGGGAATGGCGCGCAGGGCCACTCGGATGGCGCCGGGGTGGGTATGCACCAGGTCCGGGATGATTTCGGAATACTGCGCATGGGCCAGCGCGGCGCCAACGATGCCGGGCTCGCGGTGGTGCAGCGGCGTCATGGCGTTGAAGAGGTGAGTGAAGCCGCCCGCGCCGCGGCGCAAGGCTTCAACGCCGTCTTCATAAGTTCCCAGGCTGTGGCCAATCTGCACCCGGTGCCCGGCGGCGCAAAGAGACTCGATCAGGTCCATGTTGCTGCTGACCTCGGGCGCCAGGGTGATCAGCCGGATCGGCGCGAGCTTGTGCAGGCGCTGCAATTCGGCGGCGTTGACCGGCCTGGCATAACCGGGTTGAGCGCCGAGTTTGCCGGGATTGATATACGGCCCTTCCAAGTGCACGCCCAACACACGCGCGCCCCCCGGCGTGCGCGTGGCACACACCGGCGCCAGGGCCCGGAAGGCCTTTTCGATGTCGGCCGCCGGCGCGGTCATGGTGGTGGCCAGCATGGTCGTGGTGCCGTGCTGGGCGTGCAGCGTCGCCACACGCTCAACCGCGTCGGTGCCTTCCATGATGTCGCGCCCGCCGCCGCCATGCACGTGCAGGTCAATGAAGCCGGGCAGCACCAGCGGCTCATGCGAGTCTCGCGCTTCGGTCTCACTTCTGGCGTGACCTTCGATGCTCGCGATCCGGCCTGTTGCGTCAACGCACAGCACGCCTTCAATAAACCCGGCCGGCGTGAGGATGTTCCCGCGCAGACGCTTCATGCTTCGCGTCTCATTTCAGAGCACCGCCGGGCGCAATAGCTGCAGGCTGCCGGCGTCCGCATCCATGTCGACATCGAGACCCACCGGGACCGTAAACTTGCGTTTGACATGGCCAATCATGGCACCACGAAACACCGGTATGTTGAGTGGCAGAAAATAATCGTCAAACACCTCGTCCAGTGTCAGCGTGCCATATTTGCCGTCGCCAGGCTCGCACTTGGTGAACTTCCCGATGACCACGCCGGCCAACTGGTCCAGCGCGCCGCACAGCCGCAGGGTCGAGAGCAAACGGTCGACGCGGTAGATGTATTCGTTGACCTCTTCCAGAAAAAGGATGGCGCCGCGACAATCCGGCAGATATGCGGTGCCGGCCAGGGAAGCCAGGACCGACAGGTTGCCACCGATCATGCGGCCACGCGCCTTGCCACCGCGCAACGTGATGATGCGGTCCTGCGTCTGAATCAGGTTGTCGCCACGCTCGCCCACCGGGTTGCGAAGGAGCGGTGCCTGGGCTTGCATGGCAATGGCCTTGAAGTGGGAGACACTGAATTCGTTCCACTCTGACTCGGCAACCGGGCAATGAAACGTGACCAGTCCGGTTTGCCGCTGAATCCCATTGACCAATGCAGTGAGGTCGGAAAAACCGCCAAAGAACTTCGGGCGGCTGCGAATCAGCGGATAGTCCAGCTTGTCAATGATCCGGTTGCAACCCGAGCCACCGGTCACGGCGATCAGACCAGCCACCCCATCGTCTGCAAACAGGGCATTGATGTCACTTGCGCGCTGCGCATCCGTGCCTGCGAAGTGACCATAGCGCGCACGCGCATGCACGCCGACCTTGACCTTGAATCCGAGCGCCTGCAGCGCCTCGATCGCCATCCGCATGGGCTCGCGTTCGTAGATGGCGTTAGCCGGGCTGAACAGGCCCAGCGTATCGCCAGGCAGCAAACGGCGCGCCAGCAAGGTCGGCCAGGCCGGCGCAGTGCCATGCGTAGCGGAAGTGGCTTCAGTGACGCTGGCAACCATCGCTGCTCCGAGGGAAAACGATTGAACGAACTGTCGCCTTTGCACGGTCATGGGCTCTTTCATCAGCGTGACTCGGGTCTTGTTTACGGGCAACATCGCAGTTTGGCGGTACAGGGATCAGCCCTCCACCGACGCCAGGCTGGCGCGCGCGCTATCACCCAGGAACTTGACCAGCCGCCGGGCTGACTGTGCCAGTGGCGCGCTGACCGCCGTCAGCAAGTACAGTTGTACCGGCATGGCGGGTTCGAGCGCGCGCACGCGCACGCGCGCCCGGTCCGCGGTCGCCGCCGTGAATGGGTCCACCACCGTCATGCCCGCCCCGGCCTCCACCAAGGCGCGCGCCAACTGATAGGTCTGCACCGTGATATGGCTCTCAGGGTGAATGTCCCGCTCGTCGAACACGTTCATCAGCAGGTGGCCAAGTGGGTCGCCGTCCACCATGGCGATCAGCGGCGTTGTGATCTCCGATACCTGCAGCGCGCCGCCTTTGGCGCCCTCGGGACTCGTGAGCGGACACAAAGCCATCATGGGTCCGGCGGCGATCGAGTCGGCGACAATGCCGGGGTAGCGCGGGTCCTGGAGCGACAAGGCCATGTCCGCCTCGCCCAACAACAGGGCGCTGATGATTTCACGGGTGTGGTTGGTGGCCAGCGTGCAGCGTGACTGGGGGTAAGCCCGACTCCACCGCGCGATGGCCGATGGCAGCACAGATGCCCCTAGCGTCGGCGTGGAAACCAGTCGCAGCAACTCCGACTCACCGGCGCGCAGGGTGGACGCCAGGCGACGGATCGAGACCAAATCCCGGTTGAGTTTGTCGATTTCAACGCGAAGCCGTTGTGCCTCGGGAGTCGGGTGCAACTTGCCGCGCACACGTTCAAACAAGGGTATTCCCAACTGAAGCTCACAATGCTGCAGAACCTTGGTCACGGCGGGTTGTGAGATGTGCAGGATTTGCGCGGCGCCAGTGACGGTGCCCGCCTGCATGATCGCATGGAATACCTCAATATGTCGCAGTCGCATGGCGCACCATCAATGGAAGAACAAGTAGGCCACCCACACCGAAGCGAGCACGCCAGTGAGGTCGGCCAGGAGACCGTAGCCAATCGCATAGCGAGCCCGCTTGATGCCCACCGCGCCAAAATAAAGAGCGATGATGTAGAAGGTGGTGTCGGTCGCGCCCTGCAGCACACTGGAGAGGCGTCCAACAAAGGAATCGACGCCGTAGGTCTGCATGGCATCAATCATCATGGCGCGTGCGCCGCTGCCGCTAATGGGCTTCATGAGGGCAGTCGGCAGGGCCGGCGTGAAATCGGTGTTCCAGCCTAGCTGGGAAAACGTCCAGGTGAAACCGCTCACGATGAACGACAATACGCCCGAGTTGCGCAGCACGCTGATGGCCACCAGCATGCCAACCAGATACGGCATGATGGTGAGTGAAGTTTGTATACCGCCTTTTGCTCCGTCGATGAAGGCGTCAAAAATATTGACTCTCTTGCGCAGTGCGCCGATCAGGAATGCGGCAATGATGGATGCCAGCACCAGGTTGCTGGCTACCTTCGAAAACAGCTCTATCTCGGCGCGGCTCAGGTAGTTGACGAAGTACCACACCATGCCGCCAATCACGGCCGAGATGCCACCGACCCACCCCACAATCACACGATCCCACAGATTGATGCGCTGTTTGACGGAAACACTCACCAGGGCCACCAGCGTAGCAACATAGGTGGCGATCAGGATGGGCAGAAAGACGTCAGACGGATCTCTGGCGCCCAACACCGCTCGCTGAGCAATGATCGAGATCGGGATCAGGGTCAAGCCCGAGGTCTGCAGCACCAGAAACATGATCTGCGCGTTGCTGGCCTCCTCCTTGTTAGGATTGAGGCTTTGCAGGCTGTCCATGGCCTTGAGTCCAAACGGCGTGGCGGCGTTGTCCAGGCCGAGAAAGTTGGCGGAAAAGTTCATCACCATGTGGCCCGACGCCGGATGATCCTTGGGAACCTCGGGAAAGATGCGGGAAAAAAAAGGGCTGATCAAACGCGCAACGACACCGATGGCACCCGCGCGCTCCCCAATGTTGAGCAAACCCAGCCACAAGGTCATCACCCCCGCCAGTGGCAGTGCAATATCCATCACCGCCACCTTGGCGGAGGAGAACGTGCCGTCAATGATGCGTTTGAATACCTCGACATCCCCCATGAACAGCCATTGGGCCAGGGCAGCAGCAAAACCCACCAGAAAAAAACCCGACCAAATATAGGATAGTGCCATAAGGGATCAAGAAAGCCGCTACCAGCGGGAGGTATATGGCCTGGTGCCGGTGGTGGGGCGGGTCATCACCATACCCAACTCGCTATTGACCACGTCGAGCAGCGCGGCAGTCTCGGCATCAGGTAGTCCATCGTACCGGGCGGACCGGTATTTCATCTGAAAACTCACCAAACTGTCACGCGTCAAGGCATCGAACTCGCCGCTGCGAGACGTGTTGTAGCCGTGCTCGGCCAATTTCTCCTGAAACCACGCTGCCCCGGGAAGCTGCGCCGCATGCAAAGGCCTCCTGGTCGCCACTACGCTTGAGTCGGGCCAGGCGATAAGACCCTCATCGGCCAGACGCTTCCAGGGAAACAAGGGGCCTGGGTCCTGCTTGCGACCGGGTGCAATGTCAGCGTGTCCGATGATGTGCTCAGGCCGGATGCCGTGGCGTGCCACGATGTCCTTGCACAGGGCCACCACTTCGTCAATCTGCGCTGCGGAAAATGGAATGTACCGCTGCGAGCCATCGGCATCCCTGACCCACCCGGGGTTGACAATTTCAATGCCGATGGAACTGGCATTGAGGTTGTTGTAGCCCCTCCAGTAGCTTGGACCGGCATGCCAGGCGCGCCGGTTTTCATCCACCAGTCGGTAGGTTTTGACAGGCTCATCGCGCACCAGATAGTGGCTCGACACCGCCCGGCTGGACGGCTTGGTCAACATCGCCAGCGCACTCTCAAAGTTGCCCACGGTGTAATGCAACACCAGGAAGAGTGCGCGGCTGTCCTGGTTTTCCGATGTGTAGCTGTTGTCGATGCGAACGCCCGACGCGCAGGCACTCAACAACAGCGCACCGACAAAACTGATGTACCAGGCGCCGCGGCGGCTGATTGCGCGATACAGAACGGCAAGTCCGCCTGCCATGATGGGATGGAGCCCTGTAAACATAAGTCGGTCAGCTTACTACGGCAAATTGAAGACGCCCCATGTCAATCGTGTCGCAGCGCATAACTTCGTGGTATAGACGCACGGCACCGGCGAGTCGGCACTGCATACCTTTTGATTATGGGCCACGAACGCAGTTCGATGGCTGCCGCGAGAGGGCGTGTCTACAATGAAAACCCCAATTTCCGACCCCGCCCCACCCATGACTTATGCCCCTGCGCAGCTCCGGATACATCAGTTCGCGGCGCTGCTGCCTGGCCCGCGACTGATCGTCACGGGCGCCGTGCACGGCAGCGAGAGGTGCGGCACGCGCGGCATCGAGCGGGTGTTATCCGAACTCGACAGCGGCGAGCTCACGATTGCGCGTGGCCAGCTCACGCTGGTGCCCGTCACCAACCCGCTGGCCTACAGCAAGGGGGAACGCAATGGCGAGCGCAACCTCAACCGCAATCTGCAACCCCGTGCACAGCCGCAAGACAACGAGGACCGAATTGCCAATGTGCTGTGCCCCCTTTTGGCGCGGCATGACGTCCTGCTGGACCTGCACTCCTTTAGCTCCCTGGGCGAGGCGTTTTCCCTGATCGGGCCCGCCAACAACAGTGGCGCACTGGAACCGGTCGCCCACGCAGCCCACGAGCAGGCACTGGCGCTGCGCCTGGGGCCACGGCGCATCGTGGAAGGATGGCTCTCCACCTACGCGGCTGGCGTGCAGTTGCGCCTGGCCCGTACCCAACCGAGCGAGCGCGCTACCCTTTTGAACACGGCTCTCAGCCATGGCGTGGGCACCACCGAATACATGCGCAAGACCGGGGGCTACGCCATCACGCTGGAGTGTGGCCAGCATGATGACCCCCAGGCGTCAAGGGTCGCCTACCGCGCCATTCGCAACGCCCTGGCGCACCTGGGACTGGTGGATGCGGCACCGCCGCCAGCATGTACCGACGTTGAATTTCTACGCCTGTCCGAGGTCTTTGACCGCCACCATTCGGATGACCGGTTTAGCCAGGCTTGGGCCAGTTACGACGTGGTTGCGGCCGGCGCGCCGATTGCCGTGCGCCACGACGGCACGTCGGTGCTGGCACCGCGCGATGGCTACATCGTGTTTCCCGATGCCAATGCCCAGCCGGGCAACGAGTGGTTTTACTTCGCCCACCGCAGCAGCCGCGACATCGTAGGAACTACCGCCTAAAACCTTGCTAGAAAGCAGCATGCTCAACACCGAAACGCCCAGCACCCTGCATACCGATCTGGACCTGTATGAAACCCCCGACCTGGTGTCAGCCTTTGTCGAAGACCAGGTCAACGCGGTGAACGCAGTGCGTGCCGCTGGCGCCGACATCGCCCGAGCGGTGGATGCCGCGGCTGCGCGCATGCGCCAAGGCGGACGCCTGATTTATGTCGGTGCGGGCACCTCGGGCCGACTGGGCGTGCTCGACAGTGTGGAGCTGAACCCGACTTTTTCCTGGCCGAACGAACGTGCAGTGGGGCTGCTAGCGGGTGGGGCCAGCGCCATGTTTGTGGCCGTGGAAGGTGCCGAAGACGACACGCAACAGGGCGCACGCGATGTGCGGGCCGCAAGCGTCAACGCCCTTGATGTGGTGCTGCTGCTGGCCGCCTCGGGCGGCACGCCTTATGTGCTGGGCGCCTTGCAGGCGGCGCGCGACGCCGGGGCACTGACACTTGGGTTTGCCAACAACCCCAACGCCCCGGTGACACAACAGGCCGAGATCGGCATGACCCTGGACACCGGCAGCGAAGTGATCTCGGGCAGCACCCGGCTCAAGGCGGGCACCGCGCAGAAGATTGCCTTGAACACCTTTTCCAGCGCGCTGATGGTGCGCCTGGGCAAGGTCTACGGCAATTTGATGGTCGATATGAAAGCCACCAATGCCAAACTGGTGCGGCGCACCGTGGCCCTGACCCAGCGCGCCACCGGCTGCGACGAGGCCAGCGCGCGCCAGATCCTGCAGGCCTGCGACCATCACGTCAAAGTGGCCATCGTGGCGCTTCGCCTGGACTGTGATGTGGCCGCCGCGCGGTCCCGGCTGGCTGCGGCTGGTGACAACGTGCGCCGCGCGTTGGACGGCGCACAGGGCGACGCATGATGGTCTCCGCCGGCCGCGCGCGCAGCCCCTGGGCCTGGGTTCCCACGCTCTACTTCGCGCAGGGCATTCCCTATGTGGTGGTGATGACGCTGTCGGTCATCATGTACAAGAACCTGGGCATCGACAACACCGACATTGCCCTGTACACCAGTTGGTTGTATATGCCCTGGGTCATCAAGCCGCTGTGGTCGCCTCTGATGGAGTTGTTTGGCACCAAGCGGGCCTGGATTGTGGCCCTGCAGTTTGCCGTTGGCGCGGCACTGGCCTGTGTGGCCTTGACCATTCCCGGGCCTGACTTCTTCAGAATGACGCTGGCCGTGCTCTGGCTGATGGCATTTTCGTCTGCCTCGCACGACATTGCCGCTGACGGTTTCTACATGCTGGCTTTGCCCGAACACAACCAGGCCGCCTTCGTGGGCGTGCGCTCGGCCTTTTACCGCTTGGCCAATATCGGTGGTCAGGGCGGTCTGGTGTACCTGGCCGGCGTCTTGCAGGAGCGCACTGGCAGCATGCAGACCGCATGGAGCGTCGTGTTTTACGTGCTCACCGCCCTGTTTGTCGCGATGGCGCTGTTCCATTGGCGCATGTTGCCGCGCCCACTCTCCGACACGCGCGGTCCCGGAGCGGGCAAAGCGCGTGACCTGGTGCACGAATTCTTTGCCGTCTTCGGCACGTTTTTCAAGAAACCCGGCATTCTGGTGGTGCTGGGCTTTCTGCTGCTGTACCGTTTCCCCGAGGCGCAGTTACTCAAATTGGCCACGCCATTCCTGCTGGACAAGCCCGAACTGGGCGGCCTGGGCCTGAGTACCAAGGCAGTGGGCATCGCCTACGGCACGGTGGGGCTTCTGGCGCTGACCTGCGGTGGTTTGCTGGGCGGATGGATCATCTCCCGGTTCGGCCTCAAACGGGTGGTGTGGCCCCTGGTGCTGCTGATGCACGTGCCCAATGCGGTGTTTGTGTTTCTGGCGCTGGCGCAGCCTCAGGACGTGGTGATCGTAAGCGCCGCTTTGGCGGTGGAACAGTTTGGCTACGGCCTGGGCTTTACCGCCTACATGATGTACATGATCCTGGTGGCCGATGGGCCACACAAGACCGCGCACTACGCCATCTGCACCGGCTTCATGGCGCTGGGCATGATGCTGCCCGGCATGTGGAGCGGCTGGTTGCAGCAGCAACTGGGCTACCTGTCCTTCTTCGTCTGGGTGATGCTGGCAACCCTTCCTTCTTTCGCCATGGTGGCTCTGATCAAAATTCCCGAGGGCTTTGGAAAGAAAGCCGAACAGGAATGAACCGCCGCCTGCTCTCGTTGGATGTCTTTCGCGGCTTCACGATTGCGGCCATGCTGTTGGTCAATAACCCGGGCGACTGGGGGCATTTGTACGCGCCCCTGGCGCACGCCAAGTGGGATGGCTGGACCTTTACCGACTGGATATTCCCCTTCTTCGTCTTCATTAGCGGCATCTCCATGACCCTGAGCCTGGGGCGCCGCGCCGCGCTAGGGGATGACAAGCTGCACCTGTTGGTGCATACCGTCCAACGCGGCGCCGTGATCATCGTCATCGGCTTGTTGCTCAATCTGATTCCCACTTTCGACCTGGTCACGCTGCGCGTTCCGGGTGTGCTGCAACGCCTGGGTCTGTGCACCATTTTAGCGGCACCCATCGTGCTCTATTTCAACTGGCGTGCTCAACTGGCCTGGCTTGTCGGTCTGCTGCTGGCGTATACCGCCATCATCTTGTGGGTCAGCGTGCCCGATGCCCAGGGTGTGTGGCATACCGGCTCGCTGCAAGCCGGAGAAGACGTGGGAGCCTGGCTGGACCGCGCCCTGATGAACGGTCATCTGTGGCACAGCAGCAAGACCTGGGACCCCGAAGGGCTGCTCTCCACCGTGCCAGCGGTGGCCAGCCAACTAGCCGGCGTGCTGGTCGGTCACTGGCTGGCTAGCCATCGCTTGCCGGTGGAAAAAACGGTGTGGCTGTTGCTGGCCGGCCTGGGCCTGTTGTGGCTGGGCCAGGTGCTGGGGGCCTGGAGCATGCCCATCAACAAGAGCCTGTGGAGCCCGGCCTATGTGCTGCTGATGGCGGGTTGGGCCTGCATCGTGTTGGGCGTTTTCCACTGGCTGCTCGATGCCATGCCGGATGCCGGTTTGCGCGCACGCGCTCGTGCGTGGCTGCGCCCGCTGGTGATCTTTGGCATGAACGCCCTGTTCCTGTTTGCCCTGTCCAGCCTGATTGCCAAGATGCTCGGCTTCATCAAGGTCGCACCTGCCGAGTCGCTCAAGGCCTGGTTGTACGAACCCTTCCAGACGCTGGGTCTGGCACCGGTGAATGCGTCGCTGGTGTTTGCGCTGCTGTTTTGCAGCGTCATGTACGTCATTGCCTGGGCCATGTGGCGCAAGGGCTGGTTTGTAAAGGTCTAAGCGATGTTTGCACTGAGTCGGCGACGTATGTTTGGCCTGTCCGCTGGGGCTGTGGCAAGCCTGGCTGCATGCGGCAACTGGCCAGTCGCAGGCTCTGGCGCGGCGCGCGGCGCGCCTGAACTGGCGAGTTTGGCACCCCCGGCACCACGCGAGTTCCGTGCGACCTGGGTTGCCACCGTGGCCAACATCGACTGGCCCAGTTGCAAGGGCCTGTCAAGTGCACAGCAGCAGGCCGAGATGCACGCCATCCTGGACCAGGCGGTGGCGCTCAAACTCAACGCCCTCATCCTGCAAGTCCGCACCAGTGCCGACGCGTTTTACCCGTCCACCCTGGAACCCTGGAGCGAGTACCTGACGGGCACCCAGGGCCAAGCGCCCGAGCCTTATTACGATCCCCTGGCCGTGTGGATTTCCGAAGCTCACGCCCGTGGGCTGGAGCTGCATGCCTGGTTCAACCCGTTTCGGGCGCGCCAGAGCAAAGCGGCGTCCAACCCTGCGCCCGGCCACCTGAGTCAGACGCAGCCCACCTGGGTCAAGACCTATGGCGACCAGCTCTGGATCGACCCCGGCGAAAGCGCCGCCGCCGACCACACGCTGGCCGTGTTCATGGATGTGCTGCGCCGCTATGACGTGGATGGCATCCACATCGATGACTACTTTTACCCCTACCCGGTGACACAGGGGAACGCGCCAAAGCTGGAGGTGGATTTCCCGGACCAGCCTGCCTGGCAACGCTACCTAGATGGTGGTGGCGCCCTGGCGCGAGACGACTGGCGGCGCAGCAATGTGGACGCCTTGGTGGCACGCATTTATGCCGGTATCCGGGCCGTCAAACCCTGGGTGCGTTTTGGCGTGAGCCCGTTTGGCCTGGGCCGCCCGGAACTGCGCCCCAGCGGCATTCAGGGCTTCAGCCAATACCACAAGCTGTATGCCGACGTGGAGCGCTGGCTGGCCGAGGGCTGGCTGGACTACCTGGTGCCGCAACTCTACTGGCGCATGGACCAGACGGCACAGGCCTTTGCGCCCCTGCTGGACTACTGGCATGCGCAAAATCCACGCTCTCGCCATGTCTACGCCGGCCTGTTCACCAGCAAGCTGGCTGCACCCGGCGGCGAGCCCAGCTTGGGGTGGCCCGCGCAAGAAATCGCCAACCAAATTGCGGCCGTTCGTGCCCGCGCACCCGGCAGTGGCCATGTGCACTTCAGCATGGTGGCGCTGCGGCAAAACCGCCAGGGACTGGCCGACTTACTCCAGTCGCAAACCTATGCTGCGCCAGCCCTGGTTCCGGCCTCGCCCTGGCTGGAGGGCAGTGCGCCCGCAGCGCCGGTTGCACACTTGACTAGGCGGAGCGACGGCGCGTTGGATCTCCGGCTGCGCATCCCATGGTTCGACAAACCGGTGGTGCGCTGGGCCGTGTGGCTGCGCTATGGCGAGCACTGGGTTTTTCAGGTGTGTCACCAGCCCACCCAGGTACTGCCGACGAACAGTGCGGGCGCGCAAGCCGCACCACTCACCGGTGTGGTGGTTTCTGCGCTGGATCGGGTGGGCAATGAATCACCCAGGGTCGGCTTGCTACCGCCCCTCAGGAGTGCAACATGAACGAAATCGGCGTTATGGGCTTGGGCTTGGACGCGGGCGGTAGCCAGACTCGCTGGGCGCTGGCCGACGTACACGGCAACGTGCTAGCGCAGGGGCACGTGGCCGGCATGAGCGGCCTGCAACTGCACACCGACCACGGTCTAATCGCCTTGCGTGCGACGCTGCAAGCCCTGGCGCAATGCGTGGACCACCAAATACGCGGCAGGGCTTTTTGCGTGTACGGCGGGTTTACCGGACTGGGCGAAGCGCGGGACCAGGCCCGCCTGCTGGCGCTGTTCCAGGAGCAATTCCCGGTGCTGGCGTCTACAAGCACCCTGACCCACGACATGGACATTGCCTTCCGAAGCGCGTTCGCGCCCGGGGCGGGCTACCTGGTGTACGCCGGCACCGGGTCTATTTCCGCCTTCATTGATGCACGGGGCCAGCTACACCGCGCCGGCGGGCGCGGCGGTGTGCTGGGCGACGAGGGCGGCGGCTACTGGATAGCGCGCGAGGCGCTGGCCTGGGTCTGGCGCCAGGAGGACCGCAGCCCCGGTGCCAGCCAACGTTCGCCCATGGCGCAGCGCCTGTTCGCGGCCATGGGTGGCGACGACTGGGCTTGCACACGCCAATATGTGTATGGCGGTGACCGGGGCACGATGGGACGGTTGGCGTTGCAGGTGGGGGCATCGGCCCATGAAGACCCGGTCGCGCGTGACCTGCTGCTGCGCGCCGGCGCGGCCCTGGCGGAACTGGCGCAGCACATGCTACACCGCTTTGGGCCGCGTCCGGTGACAGCCGCCGGGCGAGCCTTGCTGCTCAGTCCCCTGCTGGAACAGGGCCTGCGCGCGGCCTTGCCAGACGATATCGTGCTGCGCATCACGCCTGACCTGGCGGCCCATCTAACGGCCGCCCATTTAGCCATTCACCATAACAAAACAGGCCACCAACCCCCTTAAACCCTGCGTGAACAGCTACCTTTTTTATAGCACTTCAATGCCACACCGCCACCGGAAGGTTCACCCATGCTGATTCAACGCATCACCGTTGGCGAGATCAAGCTGCCGCTCAAGCTGCCCTTCAAGACCGCCCTGCGCACGGTGACCGATATGCATGATCTGGTGCTCATCGTCGAGACCGACACCGGCCACAAGGGCTACGGCGAAGCACCGGCCACCGCCGTCATCACGGGCGACTTGCTGGACTCCATGCGCGCCGCGCTGGCCCTGATTGCGCCATGCCTGATTGGCAAGGACCTGCTGGACTTCCACGCCATCCTGAACACCGTGCACCAGTCGGTGTTGCACCACAACAGCCTGAAGGCCGCGCTGGAGATTGCGCTGTACGACCTGCGCGCGCAGCAGTTTGGCGTGCCGCTGTACCAGTTGCTCGGCGGCGGCGTGCCGCGCATCAAGACCGATGTCACCATCAGCGTGGGCGACACGGCCACCATGGTGCGGGACTGCCTGCACGCGGTCGCGCAAGGATTTGACGCACTCAAGATCAAGGTGGGCGCACGGGCCTGGAAGGAGGACGTAGCCAGCACCCTGGCCATCTACCGTGCCGTGGGACCGGGCGTGGCCCTGCGCCTGGACGCCAACCAGGGCTGGACCCCCAAGCAGGCCGTTCAAGTGATCCAGGCGCTGGAGCATGCGGGCATTGCGCTGGAGTTCGTCGAGCAGCCGGTCAAGGCGGACGATGTGGCCGGGTTGAAGTTTGTTACCGATCACACGCTGACCCCGATCCTGGCGGACGAAGCGGTCTTTTCCGTGGAAGATGCGCTGCACATCCTGGGCACCCAGAGCGCCGACATGATCAACATCAAACTCATGAAAACGGCAGGCCTCAGCCAGGCCATGGCAATCGCCAACCTCACGCGCCGCCTGCGCCGCACCTGCATGTTGGGCTGCATGCTGGAGAGCGGTATCAGCGTCACCGCCGCCGCGCATTTCGCCGTCGCCCACGCCGATGTGGTAACCCTGATTGACCTGGACGGCCCCCAGTTGTGCCAGGGCAGCGCCATCACCGGCGGCCTGAGCATGGATGGCCCCTGGATAAGCCTCCCCGATAGCCCGGGCCTGGGCATCACGGCGGTGCAGGGTTTGAGCAATGTTCAGAGCTACTGATCGGCAGACATGCCGATGCTCACACACTACCACACGGGCCAGACTGCAAGTCTTGTGGATGTGCGGCGTTGCGGGCATGGCGATGGCGGACCCGGCCGCGCAGGCTCCTGATGCCGCCATCGCACCCCGCATCGTCGCAGTGCAAACGTGGGGCGGCAGCGCCTCTGCGCCACCGCACGTGCCGCAAACCATCCGACGCATCACGCTGCACCACCAGGGCGAGATCTGGACCGACAGCACCGACGTGACGCGTTACCTGCAGCGCTTGCAGCAGTGGTCGCGGCTGACCAAGCGCTGGGCTGATATTCCCTATCATTACGTGATTGCGCCGGACGGCCAGATTTACGCCGCGCGCGACGAAGCCCGTCCCGGCGACACCAACACCGAATACGACCCACGCGACCATGCGCTGATCATGCTGCTGGGCAATTTCGAGCAGGGTCAACCCAGCGCCGCGCAGTTGCAAGCCACCGTGGAATTGTCTGCCTGGTTGATACGCAGACATGGGCTGGGCCCCGACGCCATCGCCGCGCACCGCGACTTCAGCGCGCAAACGCTCTGTCCAGGCAAAAACCTGTACGCCCACCTGCACTCGGGCTGGCTGCAACGCGCCGTCAAAGCCCGCTTGACGGGCGCTCCACTGCCCAGGCCCTGAGACCTTGCGACGTACCGTGACGCGTCAGCATCCGCTACAAGACCCTGCAACCCGGCGCCACAACCGGGTTACAGTGGGGCGAGCGCATCGCAGATCGTTCAGACCGTGCTTAGGATGTGACGAGACTAGTCCACGCGCTGGAAGTGTCGTCGAACGCGTTCGCGATCACCGCAATCAAAATGCCACCATTCACTGGAGATTCCATGAAATCCGCCTGCTCGCATGGCACGCTGCAATAGGACCCGATTAGCGATCTGGACATCCGTCAACGACCCCAGCGCCAGGTGCTTGGATTCGAACTTGGGCTGTGACAGTTCGCTCAGATCATCGAATGCCGTGCCCATGTCGAGCTCGACACCACGGCGATCCAGCAGCGTCACATCGACCGCCATCCCGAAGGAATGAATGGACCCGCGAACCGGGTCGGCCAAATACTGGCGCAGTTCGCTGCCCGCCAAATGCTCCCAGAGCCGCACTTGCACCCGGTGGGGGCGCAGTGCGTCCAGCACCACCAGTATCAGCCCGGGGTGATGCCCGCGCAGGTGCGCGACAACCGCGTGCAGCCCCAGAGCCGCCTCGCGGTGCAGCCAGGCGCAGTCCAGCACGCCGTACAAATCCCGACCGACGAAATTGCGGTGGTCCGCATAACGAAGGTCCACCGCGAGGCCAGGGATGGATGACAAGGGCCGAAAATCGGCATGCTTCGCAATCAGCTCGCAGTCCATGTTGCCTTGCAAGAATAACTCCACTGGGATGAGTGGCGTCGACAGGCGCCCTCGCACATCGGGTTTCCGACCAGGATTGTGAGGCATTCCCCTGTCGCCGGACACTGTCGGTTATGGAATACCCGCAAATATTGATAACCCGCACCCGCGACTTGGACACCACGCGGTCCTGATGCCCGGTTAGGATGCCAAGTCGGTTCATTTCAATTCCAGGAGCAAGACGTGAAATATCTGCTGATCCGATCCGCGATGGCCGTGGCCGCCGCGGCTGCGTTGACGATGCCGCCGAGTCTGTTGGCGGCAACTCCGAAAGATACCTTGGTGGTGGCCTGGGCAATTGACGACATCATCAGCATGGACCCGGCCGAAGTCTTCGAGATTTCCGCCAGCGAGATCATGGGCAACACCTACGACCGGCTGCTTCGCTCGGATGTCGGGGACCCCTCCAGGCTGGTCGCCGACGTCGCCAAATCGTGGTCGGTTTCCGCCGATGGCAAGACCTACTCGTTTGAACTCAAGCCCGGCCTGAAATTCGCGTCGGGCAATCCACTGACGGCTGAGGACGTGGTGTTTTCGTTGCAGCGGGCTGTGATGCTGGACAAGTCACCAGCGTTCATCCTGACGCAATTCGGCCTGAACAAGGCCAATGTCAAGGAAAAGGTCAAACAAACCGGGGCCTTGACGCTATCGCTCGAGACTGACCAGACCTACTCGCCGACGTTCGTCTACAACTGCCTGACTGCCGACGTTGGCGCGATCATTGACAAGAGGTTGGTGATGTCCAAGGAGGTCAATGGCGATATGGGTCATGGCTGGCTAAAGACCAGTTTCGCCGGCTCGGGGCCCCTGAAACTACGGGAGTGGCGCGCCAACGAAATCGTCGCGCTGGAGCGCAATGACCACTACCACGGCGTCAAAGCCAAACTGCCGCGCGTCATCTACCGCCATGTGAAGGAAAGCGCGACGCAGCGCCTGCTGCTGGAAAAAGGCGATGCCGACATCGCCCGCAACCTGTCGCCGCAAGACCTGTCCGCCCTCGCTGGCAGCAAGGACATCAGGACCACGTCCAGCCCCAAAGGCACGCTGTTCTACATCAGCCTGAACCAGAAGAACCCAAAGCTGGCCAAGCCCGAGGTGCGCGAGGCCTTCAAGTGGCTGATCGACTACGCCGCCATCGGCGAGACCCTGATCAAGAACATTGGCGTGGTGCATCAGAACTTCCTGCCAGCCGGTCTGCTCGGCGCCAGCAACGTTAACCCCTACAAGCTCGACGTTGAAAAGGCACGCGCACTGCTGGCCAGGGCTGGTTTCCCCGACGGGTTCAAGGTCACGATCGACATGCGCACCACGCCGCTGGTGCAGGGCATCACTGAATCGTTCCAGCAAACCGCCAAGCGTGCCGGAATCGACATCGAGATACTGCCCGGCGACGGCAAACAGACGGTGACCAAATACCGGGCTCGCAGCCACGACTTGTACATCGGGCAATGGGGCACCGACTACTGGGACCCTCACACCAACGCCGATACGTTTGCGCGCAACCCCGACAACACCGACAACGCCAAATCCAAGCCCCTGGCTTGGCGCAATGCCTGGGATATTCCCGAACTGACCCGCAAGGCAGATGCCGCCGTGCTGGAGCGTGATCCGGCCAAGCGCCGCGCCATGTACGAGGAGATACAGGCCGACTTCCGCAAGAACAGCCCGTTTATCATGATCTACCAGCAGCTTGAAGTGGCGGCCATGCGTAGCGACGTACAGGGCTTGAAACTCGGTTCGACATCGGCGTCCACCCACATGTTCGCAGTCTCCAAGTGAGGTTTTCACCTGTCAATGGCATCCGGGCGCGGCGCCTGGCCGCAGCTGCGGGCCGCTTGCTGGTGGCCATTTTTCTGACCTACCTGGGGCTGCTCGCCGTTACCTTCTTCATCGGTAGGGTGATTCCCGTTGACCCGGTGCTGGCCATCGTGGGGGAGCGGGCGCCAGAGCACGTGGTAGCGCGCGTGCGCGAAGAACTGGGACTGAACAAGCCGCTGTGGCAACAGTTCTACATCTATCTCGGCCGGGTGCTGCACGGCGATTTCGGCACATCCGTGCTCACGTCCAACCCGGTCATGCAGGACATACGGCGCACCTTTCCCGCCACCATTGAACTCGCTACGCTGGGCATCATCATTGGCGCAGGCTTCGGGGTGCCCTTGGGTGTCTGGGCCGCCGTGCGCCGTGGCGGGGTGGCTGACCATGCGGTGCGCGTGCTAGGTCTGATCGGGTATTCCGTGCCCATTTTCTGGCTCGGGCTGATGGGCCTGGTGCTGTTCTATGCGCGCCTGGGCTGGGTCGGTGGCCCCGGACGCATTGATGTCGCCTATGAGTACTCGCTGACCCTGGTCAGCGGCTTCTTGCTGTTAGACGCCGCACTGGCCGGGCAATGGGATACCTTTGGCAACGCCCTGTCGCACCTGATTCTGCCAGCCTGTTTGCTGGGCTATTTCTCGCTCGCCTACATCAGCCGCATGACGAGATCCTTCATGCTCAATGAACTGGCGCAGGAATATGTGGTGGCGGCGCGCGCCAAGGGCCTGTCGGAGTCCCGCATCATCTGGCACCATGCCTTGCGCAATGCCATGGTTCCGCTGGTCACGGTGGTGGTGCTGTCCTACGCCGGTTTGTTGGAGGGCTCGGTGCTGACCGAGACCGTGTTCGCCTGGCCGGGTCTGGGTCTGTACATCACCAATTCGCTGCAGAACGCCGACATGAATGCCGTCATGGGCGGCACCATCGTGGTGGGCTCTGTCTTTATCGGGCTGAACCTGCTGTCTGACCTGCTATACCAGTTGCTTGACCCCCGAACAAGAACCCGATGAACAACATCCTCGACCATGGACACGAGGCGCAGCATCGGCAGAGCCTGCATGACTGGCTGATGTCGGAGCGTCCAATGTCGCGCCGCCAGGCCGCGCTGGGCCGGGCCTATGGCGCGTGGCGCACGTTCGCCCGCAACCGGCTGGCCATGATCGGCCTGGCCATTGTGATCGGGCTGGTGCTGATGGCCCTGTTCGCTGACCGGTTGGCACCCTACTCGCCGACCACGGGCGACTTGCTCACCACCCGGTTGCTGCCGCCGTCCACGGCCCACTGGTTTGGCACCGACGACCAGGGCCGTGACATTCTTTCCCGCATCATTTTTGGTTCCCGCATCACACTGTATGTGGTGGTGCTGGTCGCTATCCTGGCCGCACCCATTGGCCTGCTGGTGGGCACGGTCGCGGGTTATGCAGGGGGCTGGCTGGATGCGGCACTGATGCGCGTGACGGACATATTCCTGGCGTTCCCGCGCCTGATTCTGGCCTTGGCCTTGGTCGCCTCGCTGGGTCCGGGCATCGAAAACGCGGTGATCGCCATTGCCATCACGTCATGGCCGCCCTACGCGCGAATTGCGCGCGCCGAGACGCTCACTATCCGGCAAGCCGATTACATTGCCGTGGTTCAGTTGACTGGCGCGTCGCCCTGGCGCATTGTGCTCAGGCACATCATGCCGCTGTGTGTCGCATCCGTCATTGTGCGGGTCACGCTGGACATGGCGGGCATCATCTTGACAGCAGCCGGACTCGGTTTCTTGGGGCTCGGGGCGCAGCCCCCCATGCCAGAATGGGGCGCGCTGATCGCCAATGGGCGACTGTACGTGCTGGACCAGTGGTGGGTGGCGGCGGCACCGGGCGCGGCCATCTTCCTGGTCAGCCTGGCTTTCAACCTGTTGGGTGACGGCTTGCGAGACGCGCTCGATCCAAAGGGCGCCAAATGATCGCCCTTGCTGACTCGATGCTGGTAGTGGAGGACTTGCGGGTGTCGTTTCCCAACCGCGACGGCACCCGCACCGAGGCCGTGCGCGGCGTCTCGTTCAAGCTCGGACGTGAACGTCTCGGCATCGTCGGCGAGTCCGGCTCGGGCAAATCGCAGACCGGTCGCGCCATCGTTGGCTTGACCGCACCCGAAGCGATTGTCACTGCCAAAACGCTGACCTTCAACGGGATCGATCTGCTGCGGTGCAGCCCCAAACAACGGCGCGCGCTGCGCGGCGCCCGGATTGCCATGGTACTGCAGGATCCGAAGTTCTCACTCAATCCGGTGATACGAATAGGCGATCAGGTGGTGGAGACGCTGCGAGCGCATCGCCGGATTTCCAGTGCCCAAGCACGTAGCCAGGCGCTGGCAGCGCTGGCGGCGGTGCAGATTGATCAACCGGAGCGCGTCTACCAGCTCTATCCGCACGAGGTTTCTGGCGGCATGGGACAGCGCGCCATGATTGCCATGATGCTGATTGCCAATCCGCAGTTGTTGATCGCCGACGAACCCACCTCGGCGCTGGACGTGACGGTGCAACTCCAAGTCCTCGCAATCCTCGACGCCCTGGTCGTACAACGCGGCATGGGCTTGATCTTTGTCTCCCACGATTTGCGCCTGGTGTCAACCTTTTGCGATCGAATCCTGGTCATGTACGCCGGCCGGGTGGTGGAGGAGATTGCCGCTGGCGGACTGGCGGATGCGCAACATCCCTACACGCGCGGCTTGCTCAACTGCCTGCCCCGCTTGGGGGATGACCGCCATCCACTGCCAACCCTTGATCGTCAGCCGGAGTGGTCCTTGTGAATTCCCCTGTGACCAAGGGCCGCGCTCGGACCGGCATTGAAGTGCAACACCTGCGTGTTGTTTACGATGACTTTGTGGCCGTGGCCGACATCTCGTTGCGCGTGCAGGCCGGTGAGAGTTTTGGCATCGTCGGGGAATCCGGCTCCGGCAAGTCCACGGTGTTGCGCGCCATCTGCGGCTTGGCGCCTGTGCAGTCGGGTACGGTCGGGCTCATCGGACCGACGCAGGAGGCCCAAGCGCTGCCAGGGAGCAAGTCATTCCGCCGACGGGTGCAAATGGTGTTTCAGGATCCCTACGGCTCGCTGCACCCGCGCCAGACTGTTGACCGCATATTGGCCGAGCCCCTGGCGATTCACGACATCGGCGACGCCGAGACTCGGATCGAGGCCGCGCTGAGCGAGGTTGGACTGGGCTCGGAACTTCGATTCCGCTACCCACATCAGTTGTCGGGCGGGCAGCGCCAACGCGTCGCAATCGCGCGTGCGCTGATTCTGGAGCCGCAGATCCTGCTGCTGGATGAACCCACATCAGCCCTGGACGCCTCCGTGCAGGCCGAAGTCCTCAATCTGCTGGAAGATCTGCGCGCCAGGCAAGGCCTGACCTTCATCATGGTGAGCCACGATCTGGCGGTGGTCACGCACATGTGCGACCAATTGATGGTGATGCAGCGCGGCCAGACCCTTGAGTTGCTGGCAGCAGCCGATCTGTCCGCAAGCCGCGTCAAGCACGACTACACGCGCAAACTCATGGATGCATCGGACGGCTTTCGCAGGGAGAGAGTGGAAGCGCTGCCATCACGGACCGCTGCAGCCTGATCGGATGAGGACAATGCATCGGCTCTCGCCGATCCGTCCCACAAAACCTCAATTGGGCCACGTGAAGCTATCGATCGGGAGCGGGCCATGCCCTCTGCCCATCAAGCTGGCCAGGATGTTCGCCGTTGCGCAGGCAAAGGTAAATCCAAGCGGGCCGTGTCCGACGTTTAGCCACAGCCCCGGTACCGAACATGGCCCGACAATGGGAGCACCATCGGGCGTGGCCGGACGCAATCCGGCCCACGTCGTCGCTCTGGCATAGTCCCCCGCGTTCGGCATGTCGACTCTGGCGACGCGAAGCAAGCTTGCGATACGGGACGGTTCGATGCAATCGTCCTCGCCGACCATGTCCACCATCGCCGCGACCCGCAAATTGTCACCAATACGGGCGTACAGAACCTTGCGCTCGAAATCGGTAATGCTGCTCCTGGGCGCTGTGTGGCCGACAGTGATCGGGGCCGTCAGGCTATAGCCCTTGAGCGGATAAAGCGGCAAGTTCTGCGATACGCTGGCGGCCAGCCGCCGACTGGCGATACCGCTGGCCAGCACGAACGCGTCGGCACCCCTGACCCCGGTCCGGGTTACCAGGTTCAGACGACCATTGGAATCTCTTGCGAAACGAAGCGCCTCTTCATTGACGTAGGCAACAAAGTTTGGATGTGCGGCCAAGACGCTCATCAGGGACTCGCAAAAGGCGTGGCAATCGGCGACCGCCTCCCCCGACGTGAAAATGCCTCCCGTAAGCTGACCATTGAGGGCACCGAGCGCAGGCTCCGCCTGTAGACACTCCTGCGCGGACATGACTCGTTGCGCATCCGACGCGATCATGCCGCCCGCCGCCCTGTCAAACGTCGCTTGGGTCCGGTAAACGACAAGCTTGCCCGACTCCTTCCAGTTGAAATCCGGTAACTTGTTGCTTGCCATCAGATGCGTCATGCATTGGCGGCTAAGTACTCCCAATCGCGCGAGGCGATCCGTTGTTTCACGATTGGCTCGACCATGGCACCGCATCAAAAACCGGGCCAACCAGGTCCACTGGAACAGGTCAGCGCTGGGTTTGAAACGCAGCGGTCCATCTCGTTCGGTCAGCCATTTGAGTGCCTTCAGCGGCACACCGCCGTCGGCCAGCGGCGACACATAGCGATAGCTGAGCTGCCCACCGTTCTGAAAGCTCGCCCCGGTTCCGACCGTTGCGGCCTTGTCCAGCAAGGTAACCCTCCATCCCGCTTCGGCCAAATACCAGGCGGTGGTGACGCCCACGACGCCAGCGCCCACAACGCACACTTCCCGCATAAGTCCACCCGTATTGATCAAGCTGCAAATGTGGCACAGACCATGCCCTTGCGACAACGCGGCAAAGATGAATGCTTGGGCAATGCCCATAACCTGTTGGAATTGGCCCACCGCGGCGGTTGTCACCCCAGCGCCAACGCCATCACTCCGGCCGCTATCAGGGCCGCGCCACCCACACGCGCCCAGCGGTCACCCTCGCCCAGCAAATGGCCACCCAACAGGGCCGCAAACAGCATCGAGACCTCGCGCGCCGGGGCCACGTGGCTGATTGGCGCGACCTGCACCGCATACAGCACCAGCACGTAGGACACCGGGCTGATGATGCCTACCACCAAGGCGTACTTCCACTGCCGCGACCACAGGATGGACGCCGTGGCGCGGTCACGCAGCACCGATGGCAGCAGGAACACAAGGCGCACGAAATTGCCGAAGTAGTCAATCAGAATGGGCGACATCAGCATCCACTTGACGGCGTAACCGTCCACCACCGTGTAGCTGGCGATGAAAGCCCCCGTGACAAGACCATAACGCACGCCTCTGAGCACCCGCACCCGCTGCGCAGGATCGTGCGCCACCCTGAACAGGCCCGGCCCGCCGGCAATGAAAAACACACCGAGCACAACGCCCAACACACCAACCGCGCCCAGGGCCGACAACTGCTCGCCCAAAAACACCACTGCCACCAAAGAGGACAGCAAGGGACCGAAGCCGCGCGCCAAAGGATAGACCACCGTCAAGTCAGCGCGGCGGTAGCCGCGCAGCAACACGATGTAATACAGCACGTGCAGAATACCGCTGACGACGATCAGGGCCCATTGGGCAGTGCCCCACAGCGGCACTTGTTGCCAACCCAGCCACAAGCCCAATGGCGCCCAGAAGACCATCATCACCAGGCCGGTGAAACAGGCAAAGCGGGCGTCGCCGCCGGCCTTCTTGGCGGCGATATTCCAACTGGCGTGAATCAGGCCGGCCAGGACGACCAGCGCAAACGCTGACGCCGGCATTCACCGCCTGCGCTCAGGCCCGGCCGATGATGCAGGCGGTGGCCATCAGCTCTTCGAGCAAGGCCAGCGAGACTTTGCCGGACACCGAGTAGGGGTCGAGTACCGGCTTCTCCAGGTACTTGAGCAGGATGGTGGCATTGATCTTGGACATGTTCACTTGGCCCATCGTCCAGCCGCCAAAACGGCGCTCCAGGATTTCCTCGTAGTGCAGCAGCACCACTTCCTTGTGACGAACGTCCTTCTGGATGTGGCTGTAGAGCTCGCTGACGGCCAGGCGTCCGCCCTCGATCGCCTGCAGGAAAACGCCGCCACCGTAACAAAGAATACCGGTGATGCCACACTCTGGGTTGTGCTGGCGCGACTGGGTCAGGATGGCCTCGATCGCCGCATCAGTGGTGTCGATAGCGCGACTGGCGTAAAGCAGACGGACCAACATGGCTAGCCTCTCTTCGGAATCAGGGACAAAAATTCACGGCGCAGATTGGGGTCTTTGAGGAAGCTGCCGCGCATCACGGAATTGATCATCTTGCTGTCCATGTCCTTCACCCCGCGCCAACTCATGCAGTAGTGGCTGGCCTCCATCACGATGGCCAAGCCATCGGGCTGCGTTTTCTGTTGAATCAGATCGGCCAGTTGCACCACGGCTTCTTCCTGAATCTGCGGGCGCCCCATCACCCACTCGGCCAGGCGCGCGTACTTGGACAGGCCAATCACGTTGGTGTGTTCGTTGGGCAGCACGCCAATCCAGATCTGGCCGATCACCGGGCACAGGTGATGGCTGCAGGCGCTGCGTACCGTGATCGGCCCAACGATCATCAGTTCATTGAGGTGCTCGGCGTTGGGGAACTCGGTGATGGTGGGCGCTTTGACATAGCGCCCGTTGAACACCTCTTTGAGGTACATCTTCGCCACCCGTCGGGCGGTGTTGTCGGTGTTGTGGTCATTCGCGGTGTCAATCACCATGCTGTCGAGCACGGTCTGCATCTTGGCCTCGACCTCATCGAGCAGCGCTTCGAGCTCGCCGGGTTGAATGAAATCGGCAATGTTGTCATTGGCGTGATAGCGCTTGCGTGCGGCCACCAGCCGCTCGCGAATCTTGACGGACACGGGCGTGCCCTCATCGGCATCGGCTGGGTTCATGGCAGTTTGAGACTTCATTAGCATCGGCAAATGGTACCAGCGATTCAATAATAAGGCTTTTCATCGTTCCCCCTTGTATCACGGTCACTTACAGCTATCAAGTTAGTAGCGCTTTCCGCTCAGGAACAAGAGTCCGCGCATCAGGCCGTAGGCCAGCCGGTCCAGCAAGCGCTGCTGCCAGGGCCGATTCGCATAGGCTTGTGGGTCGACCCGCTGCCCACCCTCGGCCATGGCTTGCTCCAGGCGCGCTTGCAGGGCCATCGCAAACTGACGGTCATCCACCACCACATTGGCCTCGCGTGCCAGCAGCAAACTCAAGGGGTCCAGGTTGGACGAACCGACCGTCGCCCAATGGCCATCAATCACGGCCACTTTGGCATGCAGGAAGCTGGCCGAATACTCGTGAATCTCCACCCCGGCCGCGAGCAGGGCACCATAGACCGGCCGGGCGGCGTGGTACTGCATGAAATACTCGTAACGCCCCTGCAACAACAAGCGCACCCGAACCCCCCGTGTGGCCGCGTGAATCAGCGACTTGCGCAACTTGCCTCCCGGCACGAAATAGGCGTTGGCAATGATGATGTCCTGGCGCGCCTCGCCAATCGCACGCCGGTAGGACCGCTCGATACGGCTGCGATTGAGCAGGTTGTCGCGCAGCACCAGTTCGGCCAGCGTGCCGACGCCAAAGGGCTCACTGGCAACAAGGCCGATACTCGTCTCGGAGCCGGGCGTTGCCGCCCGCGTCCCCTGCGCGACCGCTTCTTGCAGCGCATGCCAGGCGGACACGAACTGGGCACTGCGCGCGGTGCGCGCGGCTTGCTGGCGCCACCAGAACTGGGCGCAGGCTTCATGTGCCGACTGGACCAGCGGCCCCCTCACCTGCACCGCGAAATCGAAGCGTGGCGCCACCAGTTGTCCATGGTTGGGATCATAGAAGTCATCCAGGATATTGATGCCACCGCAGAACGCCAGTTGCCCATCGACAACACACAACTTGCGATGCAGGCGTCGCCAGCGGCTGGGAATCAACAGCCCAAATCGACCCAGCGGCGAAAATATTCGCCACTGCACGCCAGCCGCATCAAAGCGCGCCGCCCACTGCGGCGGTAAAGCGGGCGTGCCGACTCCGTCCATGACCAGATAGACCGCCACGCCACGTCTTGCCGCACGCTCCAGGGCCTCGGCCACCCCTTGCCCGCAGGCGGTGAGGTTGAAGATGTAGGTCTCCATTCGCACCTCGTGCAGGCTCTGGTCGATCGCCTTCACCAGCGCTGGAAAGTACGCCTGGCTCCCCTCCAGCAGGTGAACCTGGTGATCCGCCCTGAGCTGAGAAGCACCAGATCGCATCAGGTCGTCTCCGGCAAGCCAAACTCGGCTATCAGGGGCAGATGGTCGGACATGCGCCACCAGGCTCGGCCACGTGGCACGTGCACACCCACAGGTGTAAGACCCCTGGCAAACACGTAGTCAAGCTGCGCCAGGGGCAGGCGCGCCGGAAACGTTGGATGACGCTGACCGTCAAACGCCTGCAAGCCATAGTCCGCCAATGCATGGCGCACGTAGTTGCCCCAATCATTGAAGTCGCCCGCCACGAACAAGGGCGCGCCAGCCGGAACTTCGCGCTCGATGAAGCTTCCCAGTTGGGCCAGCTGTCGTGCCCGACTGGCCTTGATCAGTCCGAGGTGCATCACCACGACATGCACCATGCACCCATGCAGCATCACCTCCGCATGCAGCAGCCCACGCTGCTCGAATCGGTGGTCCGACATGTCCTCGTGCTGATGCGACAACACCGGCCAGCGCGACAACAGGGCATTGCCATGTTCACCCCCGCGCGTGTAGGCATTGGTTCGATAAATGGCCTCATAACCTTCAGGCGCCAGAAAGTCGGCTTGCGGCAGATCCGGCCACCGAGTGAAATGCTGCGCTTCACCCCGGTGGTGCTTGCGGACTTCCTGCAGACACACAATGTCCGCATCAAGCTGCTCCACGGCATGACCCAGGTTGTGAATTTCAAGGCGACGCCGTGGCCCCATACCTTGCACACCCTTGTGGATGTTGTAGGTGGCCACTCGAACGATGTTCACGTTGACTCCCTGGCCACGATGAAGCGCGGCAGCATCAGTATTGCCTCGGCATTGGAGGATGAAAAGCACCGGTCGGCGGCTTGGGCGTAAGGCAACCACTGGTACCCGGTGTGTTCGCGCGGGTCTGTCGTGACCGCAGTGTCGCTTGGCACCAGCAGACCAAACAGATGTTCGGTATTGCGCGTCACACCCGGCGGATAACGGTGTTGCCAACGCGGATAGATGTCGTACACGTTTTCCAGTTGCCAGTCGACCAGTGCATCCGCCAGGGGCGAGCCGGGCCGACAATCAATGCCCGTCTCTTCCAGCACCTCGCGTTGGGCGGTTTCACGGTAAGACTCATGCGGGCGGTCCTTGCTGCCCGTGACCGACTGCCAGAACTCCTGCGCATCGGAGCGCTTGATCAACAGCACGTCCAACCCTTGCGTGTGAATCACCACCAGCACCGATTGGGGAATCTTGTAGGCCATTGCGTCACACCGAGTAGGTACGCCCAGGCGGGCGCGGCAAGCAAAAAGGGCGCTCAAGCAGCGCCCTTTCATTCTGCCTGAAAGCCCGTTCAGGACGCCTTGACCAAGTCCGCGTGGCGCAGCTTGATGTGGAGCTCGCGCAATTGCTTCTCGTCCACCGGGCTGGGCGCTTGGGTCAGTAGACACTGCGCGCGCTGCGTCTTGGGGAAGGCGATCACATCGCGAATGGAGTCGGCGCCGGTCATCAGGGTCACAATCCGGTCCAGACCAAACGCCAGACCGCCGTGCGGCGGCGCGCCGTACTGCAGGGCGTCGAGCAGGAAGCCGAACTTGAGCTGGGCCTCTTCCGGCGTGATCTTCAGCGCGTCAAACACCTTCTGCTGGACGTCCGCGCGGTGGATACGCACCGAGCCCCCCCCCATTTCCCAGCCATTGAGCACCATGTCGTAGCCCTTGGAAATGCACTTCTCGGGCGCCGTGACCATCCAGTCTTCGTGGCCATCCTTGGGTGCCGTGAAGGGATGGTGCGTGGGGGTGTACCGGTGGGCGTCCTCGTCGAACTCGAACATGGGGAAGTCGACCACCCACATTGGGCGCCAGCCGGCCTCGAACAGGCCGTTCTTCTTGCCGAACTCACTTAGGCCGATCTTCAGGCGCAGAGCCCCCATGGCGTCATTGACGATCTTGACCTTGTCCGCGCCAAAGAAGATCAAGTCGCCGTCCTTGGCGCCGGTGCGTGCCAGCACCTCGGCCAGGGCCTTGTCGTGAATGTTCTTGATGATCGGCGACTGCAGGCCCGGCCACCGAAGAGTCTTGTCGCCCGGGCCCTTGGCCGCATCGTTGACGCGGATATAAGCCAATCCCTTGGCGCCATAGATCTTGACGAACTCGGTGTAGGCATCAATCTCGCCGCGGCTGATGCCACCGGTTTCTTGCGAACCCAAGGGCACGCGCAGGGCCACGACCCGGCCACCCTTCATGTTGGCAGCCCCCGAGAACACCTTGAACTCGACGTCGCCCATCAGGTCAGTCAACTCGGTGAATTCGAGCTTGACGCGCAGGTCCGGCTTGTCCGAGCCGTATCGATGCATGGCCTCGCTGTAGGGCATGACCGGAAACTCGCCCAAGTCCACATTCATGGTGTTCTTGAACACGGTTTTGATCATGCCCTGGAACATGTCGCGAATTTCCTCTTCGGTCAGGAACGAGGTCTCGATATCGATCTGGGTGAACTCGGGTTGCCGATCGGCACGCAAGTCTTCATCGCGGAAGCACTTGGTAATCTGGTAGTAGCGGTCATAGCCGGCGACCATCAGAAGCTGCTTGAACAGCTGCGGGCTCTGCGGCAGGGCGAAGAAATGCCCGTCGTGCACGCGACTGGGCACCAGGTAATCCCGTGCGCCCTCGGGCGTGCTCTTGGTCAGCATGGGTGTCTCGATGTCGATGAAACCGTTGGCATCCAGGAACTTGCGCACTTCCATCGACACGCGGTAGCGCAGCATCAGGTTGTTTTGCATGTAGGGACGACGCAGGTCGAGCACTCGATGGGTCAGGCGCGTGGTCTCGCTCAGGTTCTCGTCGTCAAGCTGGAACGGTGGTGTCACCGAGGGGTTGAGCACGATCAGCTCGTGGCACAGCACCTCGATCTTGCCGCTCTTGAGGCTGTCGTTGACGGTACCTTCGGGACGGGCCCGCACCAGGCCCTTGACCTGCATGCAGTACTCGTTGCGAACGCCTTCAGCCACCTTGAACATATCGGCGCGATCAGGGTCGCACACCACCTGAACATAGCCCTCGCGGTCACGCAGGTCCACGAAGATCACGCCACCATGATCGCGGCGGCGATTGACCCAGCCACACAAGGTAACGGTCTGGCCCAGCAGGGCTTCGGTCACAAGACCACAATAGTGAGAACGCATCGCCATAGAAAGCTTTCAAGGCACCGCGGGTGAGGGCGGCGCAGGTTGTCGACAAGGTTTACTTGAGTGGCGTTTCAGCCGTCGGTGCGGGAGCCACGGACCCCATGGAAATGACATAGGTCAGCGCTTCATCCACACTCATCTTCAGTTCAATCACATCGGTGCGCGGCAGCATCAAGAAGAAGCCACTGGTCGGGTTCGGCGTGGTGGGAACATAGACACTAACCCAGTCGTTACCGAGGTGGGCCGCCACCTCGCCACCGGGTGTGCCGGTCTGAAAGGCGATCGTCCAGGCGCCCGCTCGCGGGTACTGAACCAGCAAGGCCGTGCGAAAGGCATTGCCGTTGCTCGAGAACAGCGTGTCCGAGACCTTCTTGACGCTGTTGTAGATCGATTTGAAGACCGGAATATTGGTGAATAACTTGTCCCATTGCTTGATCCACCAGCGACCTGCAACATTGGAAACCAGTGCCCCCGTGACCAGCAGGACCGAAAAAACCAGAACCACGCCCAAGCCAGGAATGTGTCGCAAGCGCTCGATCACATCGCCCGATGAAACCGGCGCCACCGCCGCCACGCCCGTCAGCAGTCCACCAAACACGGCGTCCAGCAGGCCAACCAGCCACAGCAGCACCCAAATGGTGATAGCCAAGGGAAGCCAGACCAACAAGCCAGTCAGCAAGTATTTTTTGATGTGCAAGCGCGGCTCCGGGTGTAGTGGTTCATTCGAGACTCAGTGGCAGCTACACGCGCCACCACAACCTGCGGCCGCAGGCTTGGGGGCCGCCGTGTCAGCCTTCGCTGGCACGCTGTCAGCGGGCTTGGCTTCGGTCGGCGCCGGGGCATCGCCGGTTGCCGCCGCGCTGCCACCCTTGAAGTCGGTGGCGTACCAGCCGGACCCTTTCAACTGGAAGCCCGCCGCAGTGAGTTGTTTCTTGAAGGCGGGCACACCGCAGGCCGGGCAGTCCACCAAAGGAGCATCGGAGATTTTGCGCAGAACATCCTTGGCTAAACCGCAGGACTCGCATTTGTAGGCGTATATGGGCATATCGATGGGGTCCGCTGTCAGGTTGCAAAACCCTCGATTATAGGGCTGCCCCTCGAACCGGCCGACGCTTTGGGCGCTGCGGCACCGCAGCGCTGCCACCCACGTGGCCCTCAGAGCCGTGAGGCCTCGACCGCACTGCCTTCAAAGTGATGCACATGACCTTTGTGGTCCAGAATCCACTGAGGCAGCAAGGAACCCGCCAACATGCCCGCCAAGGCTGCCAATACGCCTGCCAACTGCTGCGGAAACGCGTCGGCCCACGAAGGTATCGCGATGAACAAGAGCCAGGTGCCCAAGCCCGCCGCCACGGACCAAACCGCCCCCTGGGTCGTGGCGGCGCGCCAGTAAAGACCAAACACCAATGGCACGAAGGCTCCCACCAAAGGAACTTGATAGGCTCCAGACACGAGGTCGTAGATCGGCGTCCCCTGCATGGTCAAGGCGTATGCCAGGACAGCCAGCGTGATCACCAGAACGCTCCAGCGCATGGCCTTGAGCGTGGCGGCATCACTCATGCCTGGTTTGAGGTTGCGCAGAATGTTTTCCACGAAGGTGGTGCTGGGCGCCAGCAAGGTAGCCGACGCAGTCGACATGATGGCCGACAACAAGGCGCCGAAAAACGCGACCTGCAACATCACGGGCATCTTCTCCATCACCAGCGTCGGCAGCACTTTTTGCGGATCGTCCTTGAGCAAGCCCTGCGTCACCTCCGGCATCACCATCACTGCGGCGGTCACGATGAACATGGGCAGCAGCGCGAACAGGAAATACAGGGAGCCCCCAATCACCGGGCCGCGCTGGGCTGTCTTGCCATCCTTGCTAGACAGCACCCGCTGGAACACATCCTGTTGCGGAATGGAGCCCAACATCATCGTGATCGCCGCCGCGACGAAGAACAGCCATTCCTTGACTCCGCCTGTGGGGAAGAACTGGAACTTACCCTGGCTGGCCGCGAACGCGATCACCTTGTCCGCGCCGCCCGCCAATCCGGCTGCAAACCAGGCGATGGCCAGCAAACCCAGCACAATCACGATCATCTGCACGAAGTCAGTCATCGCTACCGACCACATTCCGCCAAACAGCGTGTACACCAGCACGATCATGGTGCCAACCACCATGCCGACCGGCACCGAGACGGCGCCTTGCGTCAACAGGTTGAACACCAGACCGAGCGCCGTGATTTGCGCCGCAACCCACCCCAAATAGCTGGTGATGATGATGATCGAGCACACGATTTCGATCAAACGACCATACCGTTGGCGATAGTAGTCACCCAAGGTGATGAGGTTGCGCTGATACAGCTTGTAGGCGAAAAACAGCCCGACCAGGATCAGGCACATCGAGGAGCCGACCGGGTCCTCAACCACCGCTCCCAAGCCCCCCTGCACGAACTTGGCCGAGACGCCCAACACGGTTTCGGCGCCAAACCAGGTCGCAAACGTGGTGGCAACCACCACCGCTAAGGGCAGACTACGCCCCGCCACTGCATAGTCGGCCGTGTTGTGGACTCGGCTGGCCGCATACAGGCCAATGGCAATGGACGCCAGCAAGTACAAGACAACAAAACTGATCAACATCGCGAACTCCACATGACCCGCCCCATCGACGGGCAGCGCGCATTATCGCCAATCTCCAAACCCCTGCCGAGGCCTCGCAAGCCTCGACCTGCGCTAGAAGACCCGCACACGGATGATGAATTGAATCATCACCACGCCCAGCGCGAATCCGACGCCGGCGTAGATCAGTGCCTGCAACAAGCGGTTGGTCCGCTTCTGTTCCGCCAGCAGTTCAGCCTGCTGGCGCCGAAGCTCCGACTGATTGCCCTGGAGGAAGTTCACCAGCAGCCGGGGTAGCTCGGGCAGCAGTTTCGCGTACCGCGGGGCCTCGTTACGAAATTCGTCCATGAGCTTCTTGGGACCGAGCTGATCCACCATCCACTTTTCCAAAAACGGTTTGGCGGTGTTCCACAGGTCCAGCTCCGGGTCGAGCTCACGGCCAAGGCCCTCGATGTTGAGCAGGGTTTTCTGCAAGAGCACCAGTTGCGGCTGGATTTCGACATGAAAGCGTCTGGAGGTCTGAAACAGGCGCATCAGTACCATGCCGAGGGAGATTTCCTTCAACGGCCGATCGAAGTAGGGCTCGCAGACCGAGCGGATCGCAGACTCAAGCTCGTCCACCCGCGTAGTCACGGGCACCCAGCCTGACTCGATGTGCAGTTCTGCCACGCGCTTGTAGTCACGTCGAAAGAACGCCGTGAAATTCTGCGCCAGGTATTCCTTGTCGAACTCGGTCAAGGTTCCAACGATGCCGAAATCAAGTGAGATGTAGCGGCCAAAAGTGGCCGGGTCAACGCTAACCTGGATATTGCCGGGGTGCATGTCCGCGTGAAAAAAGCCGTCCCGAAACACCTGCGTGAAGAAAATCGTCACGCCGTCGCGCGCCAGTTTCGGGATGTCCACGCCGGCCTCGCGCAAGCGGTCCACCTGGCTGATCGGAATGCCAACCATGCGTTCCATCACGATGACATCGGTCATGCAATAGTCCCACAGCATCTCCGGGATCAGCACCAGATCCAGCCCCGCCATGTTGCGCCGCAACTGCGCCGCGCTGGACGCCTCGCGCACCAGATCGAGCTCATCGTGCAGGTACTTGTCAAACTCCGCCACCACTTCGCGCGGCTTCAAGCGCTTGCCGTCGGCGGACAAACCCTCCAGCCATCCGGCCATCATGCGCATCAGGCCCAAGTCCTTTTCGATGGCAGTCAGCATGCCGGGGCGCAGCACCTTGACCGCAACATCACGCACCGCGCCATGGCGGTCCCTGATGGTTGCAAAATGCACTTGTGCGATGGACGCGCTGGCCACTGGCTCGCGCTCGAACGACTGGAACACGTCGTGCACCCGCTTGCGAAAGGCACGCTCGATGATGGCGATCGCAACATCGCTGGAGAACGGCGGCACGCGGTCCTGCAGCCGCGCCAGTTCGTCGGCAATGTCAACCGGCAACAAGTCCCGGCGTGTCGACAGCACTTGGCCAAACTTGACAAAGATCGGTCCCAGCCGTTCCAGGGCCTGGCGAATGCGCTGGCCCCTGGGCGCCGTAAGGTTTCTCCCAACCGTCACGACCCGGGCAAGCACCCGCAGCCAAGGCCGTTGAAAACTGGTCAAGACAAGTTCATCAAGTCCATAGCGCAGCATCACCCAGATGATGAAGACACCCCTGAAGAGTCGCCTCATCTCGGCGCCCTGTTCGCTCCTGGCGCCAGCACCGTGCCGGCAAACTGGCGTAAAGCCCGCACCATGCTCCTTGCCGCCTGACCGATCGTATGTGCGGGTCCATCGCCAACGATCCGCGAGAGGTCTTCTTCAATATCCCAGCGAATGTGGTCCACCAGCCAATTGACTTCCGCCGCGAGTTGCACGTCACCTTCGATTCGTACCTCGGGCTTGTCGCCCCGCAAGGCCGACTCCAGCAAGGCAAATGGCGACTCCTGCGTGATCGACAGCGTCAGGTCGGGCTTGGCCTGCGGCCCGGCAAGATCCAGCAGGCCCGCCGGCGTCGCCAGCAAGCTGAGCGTAAAGCCACGCCATTGCACCAGCATCACGTTGCCCGTCTGGCGAGCGAGCCGGGCGGTCGCCTCGGGCTCCTGCATCAAGACGTGGTTGAGCAGCAAGACCGTCCGGCGCTGCGCCTCTTCCACCATCCAGGTCGGTGGCTGCAGGCCTGGCGGAATGAGGCTCTGAAAAACGCTCTCCAGAAAAGAGAAAGGGGACTGTGTTGCCATAGTCCCCGATTATTCCCTGAATTTCCCTTCCTCCGAAGGGACGGCCGCCCGCAACGCTATTGCAGCGCCTGCACGCCAGACACCAGCCAGCCGCTCGCGCCGCTCCTGGGCTTGGTCATGTTCCACACTTCGCGGAATGGGCCTGGACCAGCCGAGGCGTCCTCCCGGATCATGCCCGAGAACTCGACGCTGGCCATGTAGTCCTCGGCCGTATCCTCGATGCCCAGAAGTTTAGCTTCCAGCATCACCACCTCAGTGTGATTGCCTGGCGCTCCGGTCGTGGCCTCGCGTTCAGCCAGTTGCGTCTGGATTTCCTTGAGCATATCGTCGGTCATCATGACCCGCAGCGCCGGGATGTCCGACTTGTCCCAAGCAGTCTGCAGCGTCACGAAATTTGCTTTGGCCGCGCGCAGAAACCCCTCGGTGTCGAAGCCCTCGGGAATGCCCCAGTTCTGCGAACCTGCCAAGGCTGAACCGATCATCGAACCCGCCGCGCCGGGCGCCTTGCCCGCCTCGAAAGCCATGCTGCTGCGCTCCCAGGGCCGCGCCGACGCGTCGTTACCGACGTTCTCTGGCCGGTAGCTGGTCGGCGTTGGCGTGGCGGCGCCAGGTCCGGCGCCTTGAAACGCAAAGGGCGTACCCGCCGTGCCGGGCGCCTGTGCCGCCTGACGGCGGCGCATGAACCAGCCAACGGCCATCATGATCGCCAACGCCAGTAGGCCAAACATCAGAATTTGACCGAACGCCTCGCCCAAGCCCAGAGAGCTGGCCAACCAGGCCAACCCCAGGCCGGCGGCCAAGCCGCCCAGCATGGCGCCCCACGGCTTCTTGGCGGGTGTTGCCGGGGCACCGGCCGCCGTGGGCTTGACCGCCGAGTTCGCCGCCCCTTGGGTCGGCGCAGCCGGTGCTGTCGGTGCAGCCTCGCGTTGCGTCACGTTGCTGGATTGCTTGCCAACGGACTTGCCGCCACCCAAACGCCTGGCGGCGTCGGCGTCCAGGGTTGTCATCGCCAACGCGACCGTCAGTATCAAAGTCCAAAGTTTCATAAGTCCTCCATGTCACCCCAGATCAGGGCTACGCACGCAATCACAAGATCAACACTTGATTCCAACATGCAAGGCTACCATCCCGCCAGTCAGGTTGTGGAAATCCACATGGCCGAATCCACCCTTGTGCATCATGGCCTTTAGCTCTTCCTGGCCAGGATGCATGCGAATCGACTCCGCCAGATAGCGGTAGCTGGCATCGTCGTTGGCCACCAGCTTGCCCAGTGTGGGAAGCACCCTGAACGAATACCAGTCATAGACCTTCGCCAGCGGCGGCGCGACCTTGGAGAACTCCAACACCAGCAGCTTGCCGCCTGGCTTGAGTACCCGGTTCATCTCCGCCAGCGCGATGTCCTTGTGGGTCATGTTGCGCAGCCCGAATGCGACGCTGACAAGGTCGAACTGCTCGTCCGCAAACGGCAGCATTTCAGCATCGCACACCACGGTCGGAAGGACCACGCCCGCGTTGATCAGGCGATTGCGCCCAGTGCTGAGCATGGCTTCATTGATATCGGTGTGAACCACGCGGCCCGTCGGCCCCACTTTCTTGGCGAAGGCCAGAGCGAGGTCGCCGGTGCCTCCTGCAATGTCGAGCACCTGATGTCCTTCTTTGACGTCCGCCACCAGCACTGTGTAGGCCTTCCAGACACGGTGCAAGCCCATCGACATCAGATCATTCATCAAGTCGTACTTGGGCGCAACCGAGTCAAACACGCCACGCACGCGCTTGGCCTTTTCCGCCTCCTCGACCGATTGAAATCCGAAATGTGTTGCTGTCATGCTGCCAATATTAGGCCCGAAATGGCGACCCGTCTCGCGCCCGCCAGCTCATTGTGGGGATATGTCGCAATTTTGATGAAACCACACAGCGGCGGCATCCAAAGGACCTGCGGCGCGAGCCCGCGCAGCCCGTCCCCGGATCGGTCAGTGGCTTGAACAGCCCGAAGCAGCTTTTTCGGGCATGGCCGCGTCCCGGTCCACACCGGCTTTGACCAGCCGCGCGTGGTAGTCAGTCCACAATTGGTCTTGCCGCGAGCCCAAAAAGTAGAGGTAATCCCACGAGAAGATGCCGCTTTCGTGTCCGTCGGAAAAGGACGGCTGCACAGCGTAATTGCCAACCGGCTCCAGGCCCAGCAACTTGACTTGGCGTTTGCCGGTTTGCAGCACTTCCTGGCCCGGCCCATGGCCCTGTACCTCGGCTGATGGAGAGTAGATGCGCATCAGTTCGAACGGAATTCGGAACTGCGCGCCATCAGAGAACACCACTTCCAGAACCGCCGACTGGCTGTGAACGGTCAACGCTTGAGGAGTGGGAGAACTCGCGCTTAATCCTGCCATGACATAACTCTCGAATAGCCCGCCTGAAAGCGGGCGAAAAAATTGAACGAACTCGCTTGGCCGCAGAGCGAAACAAGCTCGAGCGATGTTGACCGCTAACAGTATCACACCGCCACACGCACCTCGACCGATCCCGCTGCGGCCCTTCCACAAGGTGGGTTATGGGAAGATCCGGTCGCCCCCGCGCAACCGGCCTTGGGCACGCTCACACCAGCACCCGTTCGATACCGCCCTGGTTGGCGCGCTGCACATAGTCCGGCAGCCACTGTTCTCCGAGAATCTGGCGGGCCATCTCGACCACGACGTAGTCCGCTTCCATCAGGCCATTCTGCAAATCCTCGCCAAAGCGACTTAATCCCTGCAGGCAAGCCGGGCAAGAGGTCAGCATCTTGATGTTGTCTTTGGCACCGACCAAGCCGCTGTCGCGCAATTGCGCCTCGCCCTTACGGATTTCCTCTTCCTTGCGAAAACGCACCTGGGTCGACACGTCCGGCCGGTTCAGCGCCAAGGTGCCCGATTCGCCACAGCAGCGCGCCGACTGCACGACGCTGTTCCCCAGCAGGGCTTTGACGGTTTTCAGCGGTTCCTGCAGCTTCATCGGACTGTGACAGGGGTCATGAAACAAGAAGGCGCCAGCGTTCTGCAGCGTAATGCCCTTCTCCAGCAGGTACTCATGGATGTCGATAATGCGACTGCCCGGAAAGATCTCCTCGAACTTGTAGCCCTGCAACTGGTCATAACAAGTGCCGCAGCTCACGACCACGGTCTTGATGTCCAGGTAGTTCAGGGTATTGGCCACGCGGTGAAACAGCACCCGGTTGTCGGTGATCATCTTCTCGGCCTTGTCGAACTGGCCGGAACCGCGCTGTGGGTAGCCGCAGCACAGATAGCCCGGCGGCAGCACCGTCTGCACCCCCGCATGCCACAGCATGGCCTGCGTAGCCAGCCCGACCTGGCTGAACAGGCGCTCCGAGCCGCAACCGGGGAAGTAGAACACCGCCTCGGTTTCGGCGTTGGTGGCGGCCGGATCACGGATGATGGGCACGTAGTTCTTGTCTTCGATGTCCAGCAAGGCCCGCGCGGTGCGCTTGGGCAGGCCACCGGGCAGCTTCTTGTTGACAAAGTGGATCACCTGCTCCTTGACCGGCGCGGTGCCGACGGTGGCCGGGGGCTTGGCGGTCTGGCCGCGCGACACCAGCTTGAGCAGATCGTGGGCGATGCGCTGCGAGCGCATCGCCAGATTGACCATGACTGAGCGGGCCATTCGAATGGTCTGTGGGTTGGTGGCATTGAGCAGGAACATGGCCGCCGCGCCGGCCGGCCGAAAGCTCTTCTTGCCCATCTTGCGCAACAGGTTGCGCATGTTCATGGTGACATCGCCAAAGTCGATCTTCACCGGGCACGGCGACAGACACTTGTGGCACACCGTGCAGTGGTCGGCCACATCCTCGAACTCTTGCCAATGCTTGATGCTGACCCCCCGGCGGGTCTGCTCTTCGTACAGGAAAGCCTCCACCAGCAAGGAGGTGGCCAGAATCTTGTTGCGCGGGCTGTACAGCAGGTTGGCGCGCGGCACATGGGTGGCGCATACCGGCTTGCATTTGCCGCAGCGCAGGCAGTCCTTCACGCTGTCGGCGATGGCGCCAATATCGCTCTGCTGCATGATCAGTGACTCGTGCCCCATCAGACCAAAGCTGGGGGTGTACGCGTTGGTGAGGTCCGCGTGCGCCGGGAAACCATGCGCCAGATCACCCTCTGGTCCGCTTGTCGTTGGGGCCGGACGCTCCTGACTGCGCAGCAGCTTGCCCTTGTTGAAGCGCCCCTGCGGATCAACCCTGGCCTTGTAGTCGATAAACGGCTGCAACTCGGCGTCGGTCAGGAACTCCAGCTTGGTGATGCCGATGCCATGTTCGCCCGAGATCACGCCGTCCAGGGAGCGCGCCAGCGCCATGATGCGTCTGACCGCGCCATGCGCCGCTTGCAGCATGTCGTAGTCGTCGCTGTTGACCGGAATATTGGTGTGAACGTTGCCGTCGCCGGCATGCATGTGCAGCGCTACCCAGACCCGGCCCTTGAGCACGCGCTGCTGGATGGCATTGAGCTGGGCCAGAATGGGCTCAAATTCAACGCCAGTGAAAATACCCTGCAGGGGGGCGCGCAACTGCGCCTTCCAACTCGCGCGCAGGGAATGGTCCTGCAATTGCGGGAACAAGGCCTGCACCCCGTCCAGCCATCCCTGCCACTGAATACGCACATCGGCAACCAGACTCAGCGCCTGGGCCACCCGGTCTTGCAACATCTCGGCCGCCGGAATGTCGCTGGCGTCGTCGGACTTGCCCAGCGGCAAATTGCCCTGTTCAAAAAACTCGGTTAGCGCATCGCACATGGCCAGCTTGTTCTTCAGGCTCAGCTCGATGTTGATGCGCTCGATGCCATCGGTGTACTCGGCCATGCGCGGCAGGGGGATCACCACGTCTTCATTGATCTTGAAGGCATTGGTGTGGCGCGAAATGGCGGCCGTGCGCTTGCGGTCCAGCCAGAACTTCTTGCGCGCCTCCGGGCTGATGGCGACAAAACCCTCACCGCTACGCGAGTTGGCGATGCGCACCACCTCCGAGGTGGCGCGCGCCACGGCGTCGGCGTCGTCGCCGGCAATGTCGCCAAACAGCGCCATCTTGGGCAAACCACCGCGCTTGCTCTTGGTGGCGTAGCCCACCGCCTTGAGATAGCGGTCGTCCAGATGCTCCAGACCCGCCAGCACCACGCCGCTGCGTTGCTGCTCGGCCACCATGAAATCAATGATTTCCACAATGCTGGGCACCGCGTCCCGCGCATTGCCAAAGAACTCCAGGCACACCGTGCGGGTATGCGCCGGCATGCGGTGCACCACCCAACGCGCACTGGTGATCAGGCCGTCGCAGCCCTCTTTCTGTATGCCGGGCAGGCCACTGAGGAACTTGTCGGTCACGTCCTTGCCCAGGCCCTCCTTGCGAAACGACGCGCCGGGGATGTCCAGCCGCTCGCTGCGTAGCGGGGTCTTGCCATCGGCCTTGAAATACTTCAACTCGAAGCTGGCCACCTCGGCGTCATGGATCTTGCCGAGGTTGTGGTTCAGCCGCGTCACCTCCAGCCACTCGGCCTGGGGCGTTACCATGCGCCAGGACGCCAGATTGTCCAGCGCGGTCCCCCACAACACGGCCTTCTTGCCGCCCGCGTTCATGGCGATGTTGCCGCCAATACAAGAGGCCTCGGCCGAGGTTGGGTCCACCGCAAAGACAAATCCACCGCGCTCGGCCGCGTCGGCCACGCGCTGCGTCACCACGCCGGCCTCGGTCCAGATCGTGCCAACCGGCGCACTCAAGCCCGGCAACGTCACCATTTCCAGTTCGGTCATGGCTTCGAGCTTCTCAGTGTTGATCACCGCGCTGTTCCATGTCAGCGGCACCGCACCGCCGGTGTAACCGGTACCGCCGCCGCGCGGGATGATGGTCAGGCCAAGCTCGATACAGCCCTTGACCAGCCCTGCCATCTCAGACTCGGTATCGGGCGTCAGCACCACGAATGGGTACTCGACCCGCCAATCCGTGGCGTCGGTCACGTGCGAGACACGGGAGAGGCCGTCAAACTTGATGTTGTCCCGGGCCGTCATGCGGCCTAGTGCGCGTTGGGTCTTGCGCCGCAGCTCCGCCACCTGCACAAACATCGCGTCAAAGGCACGCACCGCCTGCGCGGCTGCCACCAGCAATTGACCGACCAAGGCGTCGCGCTCGGGGTCGCTCTGCGGCGTGCGGCGTTTCTCGACTTCGCCCAAACGATGCTGCAAGGCCTCCACCAACAGGCGCCTACGCTTCGGATTGTCCAGCAAGTCGTCCTGCAGATAGGGGTTGCGCTGCACCACCCAGATGTCACCCAGCACCTCGTAGAGCATGCGCGCCGAGCGTCCGGTGCGACGTTCCTCACGCAGCCGGTTGAGCACTTCCCAGGCCGGTGCGCCCAACAAGCGGATCACGATTTCGCGGTCCGAGAAGGAGGTGTAGTTGTAGGGAATCTCGCGAATACGCTCGTGGGCGTGCGGGGCGTGCAGGGCCGCAGGCGAGAACGGAAGGATCTGAATGGGAGCGTTCATCGGGTTCGGAAGTGGCAGCCAGAACGTGACACGGGGGTGAAACCCGGCTGGCCGGAGATATTACCGCAGTGCAGCAATCACCCGTTGGCCTGAGGGAAACCCGGATGGGTTTGGACTGGAAAGCCGTGTCTAATTGCCCATGCTTCAGCGGTGTCATCGGTTTGACGCAACTTTGTCATAACCGGCTGCTACGCTAGACCTTTTCGAATTGTTGAACAGCCAACATCCGACAATCAGTTGAGGACAGAGCTGAAGGTCTGTCCCGCAAAGTATTAGGAGAACCCATGAAACTGCAACTCACCGCCCTCGCCATGGCTGCGGCGCTGTCCCTACCGGCACAAGCCCAAACCGAAATCCAGTGGTGGCACTCGATGGGCGGCGCCCTGGGCGAGTGGGTCAATGACCACGCCAAGGACTTCAACGCCAGCCAGAAAGACTACAAAGTGGTGCCCACCTTCAAGGGCAGCTATGACGAATCCATGACGGCGGCTATTGCGGCATACCGTTCCGGCAACGCGCCGCACATTCTGCAGGTGTTTGAGGTGGGCACCGCCACCATGATGGCCAGCAAGGGGGCCATTGTTCCCGTGGGCAAGATCATGACAGATGCGAAAGTGCCGTTTGACCCCAAGGCCTACGTTCCCGCGGTAGCTGGTTACTACACCGCCCCCAACGGGCAGATGCTGAGCATGCCGTTCAACAGCTCCACCACCGTCTTTCATTTCAACAAGGATGCTTTCAAGGCCGCTGGCCTGGATACCGCCAAGGCGCCCGCCACCTGGCCCGAAGTCGCGCTCGCGGCGGCCAAGCTCAAGGCATCAGGCCACAAATGCCCGTTCACCACCAGTTGGGTGAGTTGGACCCAGCTTGAGAGTTTCTCGGCCTGGCACAACACCGAGTTCGCCACCAAGAGCAACGGCCTGCGCGGCATGGATGCCCGCTTGACGTACAACAGCCCGTTGCATGTGCGCCACATTGAAAACCTGGCCAATATGTCCAGCCAGGGTCTGTTTGTTTACAAGGGCCGTGGCAACGCTGCCGATGCCACCTTTGTGTCGGGCGAATGCGCCATGACCACGGGCTCCTCGGCCCTGTACGGCAACATCAAACGCAACGCCAAATTCGCCAGCGGCATCGCCCCGCTGCCCTACTACCCCGATGTGGCCGGCGCACCGCAAAACACCGTCATCGGCGGGGCCAGTCTGTGGGTGATGTCTGGCAAAAAGGCCGATGAATACAAGGGCGTGGCCCAGTTCTTTGCCCACCTGTCCAAGCCCGAGGTGGATGCCCGCAGTCACCAGCGCACCGGCTACCTGCCTCTGACACCCGCCTCCTACCACCTGACGGAGAAAGCTGGTTTTTACACGCAAAACCCTGGCACGGACGTGTCGGTCAACCAGATGATTCGCAAAGTCACGGACAAGTCGCGCGGTATCCGTCTGGGCAATTTCATCCAAATTCGCACCATCAACGACGAGGAACTCGAACAAGTCTGGGCTGGCAAGAAAACTGCCAAAGAAGCCCTGGACAACGCCGTCAAACGTGGCAACGAGCAACTGGAACGGTTCGAGAAGGCCAACAAATCCTGACCCGTCAGTCACCGCAGCGCACGCTCTCCAACCCTTGATCGGCCTGGTTAACGATGGAAAAGCGCGTCCGGTTCAAATCCTCCTGGCTGCCCTGGGTGCTGATTGCGCCCCAGATGGCCGTGGTTTTGATCTTCTTCTTCTGGCCAGCGGGGCAGGCTCTGTACCAAAGCGTCCTCACCCAGGATGCCTTTGGCGGCAGTGTCGCGTTCGTGGGCATGGAGAACTTCCAACGCCTGTTTGCCGATGAAACCTATCTCGCTTCCTTCCAAACCACGGCGCTGTTCTCGATCTTGGTTGCCACCAGCGGCCTGAGCATTTCATTGCTGCTGGCGGTCATGGCCAACCGCGTGCTGCGCGGCGCTGGCCTGTACAAAACGCTGCTGATCTGGCCCTACGCCGTGGCGCCAGTGGTGGCCGGTGTGCTGTGGCTGTTCATGTTTGCCTCGCCGATGGGGGTCATTGCCTTTTGGCTGCGCGCGGTTGGCATTGAGTGGAACCACCTGCTCAACTCCAAGCACGCGATGACGCTGATCGTGGTGGCAGCAGTGTGGAAGCAGATCTCCTACAACTTCCTATTCTTCCTGGCCGGACTGCAATCCATTCCGAAATCGCTGACCGAGGCCGCCGCCATTGATGGTGCCTCGCCCTGGCATCGGTTCTGGACGATTGTGTTCCCGCTGCTCTCCCCCACCGCCTTTTTCCTGCTCGTCATCAACGTGGTGTATGCGTTTTTTGACACTTTCGGCATCGTGGACGCAACCACCCAGGGCGGCCCGGGCAAGGACACCGCCATTCTGGTTTACAAGGTTTATTACGACGGCTTCAAGGCGTTGGACATGGGTGGGTCGGCCGCACAATCCGTGGTGTTGATGGCCATCGTCATCACGCTGACCGTAATCCAGTTTCGCTACATCGAGAAGAAGGTGAATTACTAGCCATGATGATCGAGCGACGCCCCGGTCTGACGCTTTTGTCCCATCTCATCTTGCTGCTGGGTGTGGTCATCGTGGCCTTTCCCCTGTATCTGACGCTGATTGCCTCCACTCAGACCAGTGAACAGATCGCCCAGTCGGTGCCCATGTCCATGGTGCCGGGCGCCAACATGCTGCAGACCTACCAAACCGCCCTGTTTGGCGGCGAGACCAGCGCTGGCAGCAAGATACCGGGGGCGGCGCCGATGATGATGGTCAGCCTGATCACGGCGCTGGTGATTGCCATCGGCAAGATTATCATCTCGCTACTCTCGGCTTTTGCCATTGTCTATTTCCGATTTCCGTTTCGCAACGTCGTTTTCTGGATGATCTTTGTCACCCTGATGCTGCCGGTGGAGGTGCGAATTGGCCCGACCTACGAAGTAGTGGCGAACCTGGGGATGCTCAATACCTACGCGGGCCTGACGGTTCCGTTGATTGCCTCGGCCACGGCCACTTTTCTCTTTCGTCAGTTTTTTCTGACGGTGCCTGACGAACTGGTGGAGGCCGCCCGCATGGATGGGGCGGGCCCGATGCGGTTTTTCAAGGACATATTGCTGCCACTGTCTTCTACTTCCATTGCAGCGCTGTTTGTGATTCAGTTCATCTACGGCTGGAACCAGTACCTGTGGCCCCTGCTGGTCACCACCAACGAGGAGATGTACCCGGTGGTAATGGGCATCAAGCGGCTGATCACGGGTGAGTCCTACACCGAGTGGAATGTCGTGATGGCGACCGCCATCCTGGCCATGCTGCCACCGGCGCTGGTGGTGATCCTGATGCAACGGTGGTTCGTCAAGGGTCTGGTGGACACCGAAAAGTAACAACCTTTCGGGACAGACCAGGCGCTACGCGTAGCGAGCTTTGCTCTGTCCCCAACTGACTAGATTCTATGGCGACCATCACTTTCAACAATATCACCAAACAATACGGCACCGGCCAGTCCGCCAACAAGGTCATCCACGGGGTGAGCGCTGAAATCATGGATGGCGAATTCGTCGTGATCGTCGGCCCGTCGGGCTGCGGCAAATCCACCTTGCTGCGCATGGTGGCCGGATTGGAAGAAATATCCACAGGCGAAGTCTCCATCGGCAAGCGCGTGGTCAACGATCTCGAGCCTTCCGAGCGCGACATTGCCATGGTGTTCCAGAACTACGCGCTGTATCCGCACATGAGCGTGTTCGAGAACATGGCCTATGGCCTGAAGATTGCCAAAGTGCCGATGGCCGAAATCAAGACCCGGGTCGACAAAGCCGCACAGATATTGGAGATCGGGCCATTTTTGGCCCGCAAGCCGCGTGAACTCTCGGGCGGCCAACGCCAGCGCGTGGCGATGGGCCGGGCCATCGTGCGCCAGCCACAGGTCTTCCTGTTTGACGAGCCGCTGTCCAACCTGGACGCCAAGCTGCGCGCCCAAACCCGCCTGGAAATCCAGAAGCTGCACCGCGAGCTGGGCATCACCTCGCTGTTCGTCACCCACGATCAGGTCGAGGCCATGACGCTGGCACAGCGGATGATCGTCATGAACGCTGGCGTGATGGAGCAATTTGGCACGCCACACGAGGTCTACACCCAGCCGGCCAGCACCTTCGTTGCCAGCTTCATCGGCTCCCCGCCAATGAACCTGCTCAAAAGCGCGCCCGACGCGCCACCCGGCACCATCGTCGGCATTCGGCCCGAGCATCTGGTCATCGGTCAAGCCGGATGGGCCTTGACGGTCGACGCCATCGAGATGCTGGGCGCTGAGCAACTGATTTATGGCCGTTGGGCACACGGCACAGGGGACGAGACGCTGATCATCCGCACCGACGAAGGCCATCCGACCCCGACCGTTGGCAGCACCATTCATGTCACGCCGCGCCCCGAGCGGCTGCACTGGTTTGATGCCACCAGCGGCAAGCGCAAAGAGGCGCCTTGATGCCGACCCACTGCGCCTGCACCGGGGGGGCGGTCGTCACCGCCGAGAACTGGCCGTATCCGCGCTGGGTTGCGCACCGTGGGGCGGGCAAACTCGCGCCCGAGAACACCTTGGCGGCCTTTCGTGTCGGCGCGGCCCATGGTTACCGCATGTTCGAGTGCGACGTCAAACTGAGTGCCGACGGGGTGCCCTTCCTGCTGCACGACGACACCCTGCCACGCACCACCAACGCGCGCCAGCACCTGGGCGCGGGCAACAGTGCGGTCGCCGGCGACCACGCCTGGGGTGAACTGGCCCGGCTCGATGCCGGCAGTTGGCATTCGCGCTCCTTTGCCGGGGAGCCGCTACCCAGCCTCGACGCCATTGCCAACTATTGCCTCGCCAATGGCTACTTTCTGAACATTGAAATCAAACCGACACCGGGCACGGAGGCCCACACCGGCGAAGTGGTGGCGCAACATGCCGCTCACCTGTGGCAGCACGCGGCCACCCCACCGCTGCTGACCTCGTTTCGGCCCGAGGCCTTGCGCGGCGCCATGCAGGCGGCTCCGCAATTGCCACGCGGACTGCTGCTCGACACGTTGTGGACGGGCTGGCTGGAAACCGCGCTGACGCTGGGTTGCGTGGCCGTCGTCTGCAATCACGCGTTATGGGACACATCCAGCGTCACCCAAGCCAAGAGCGCGGGCTTTCGCACCTTGAGCTACACCGTCAATGACGAATGGGCGGCCCAGCGCCTGATGGCCTTGGGAACCGACGGAATCATCACTGACCGGGTGGACCTGTTTTCACCCAGCGTCAGGTAGACGCACGCACCGAACCGATCAAGCCAAGACGCGGCGGCACACCGTCGTTCGCCTGGAGCCGTGCGGACGCCGAACGGGTTCGGCAAAGGTGTCGATCTCAACGAAACCGGTCTTGCGCATCATGCCGGCCGAAGCGGCGTTCTCTTCGTGACGGTCGATGTAGACCTCACATGCACCGGTCACCGTCAACCTGTCGATGACCTTTTCCAGCAAGGTAGTGCCCAGCCCCCGCCCGGCCTGGTCGCGCGCCACCACGACTTCGCACACATAACCATGCTGGGCATTGGCGCGATCGGGCGCCTGATAGCGGCTGAACTGGCGCGTCAAGCAGTACGTCGCGGCGCCGACCAGAATTTCACTCTGCCACGCCAGCACCGCGTACGCACGACCTTCAGCGATGTCCCGCAAATGCGCCTGCACGCCTTCGACCGGTAGCCAGTTCCAGTCGTTGGGGCCATGGGTCCAGATCAGCCGCAACAAGGCCGGCAGATCCTGCGCACGCGCCGGGGTGAAGTCGATTGCCACCCCTCTCAGGCCCTCCAGCCCTTGTGCATCACCCACTGACACGTGGCGCAACACAACACCATGGCGGCCAAGCTGGCCATCTTGCCATCACGCCCAAAAAACCACAGACCAATTCCGAGCGCCAATCCGCATGCTATAAAATTAGTAGCTATTTGAGTCCATAGCGAAAGGCTAACAGGCCTGTTTCTCATCGAAACCCGGGCAACAACAGCCACCAACGCGGCCACCGCCAGCGCCGGGGCCAGGAAATTCAGCAGATGATTGAGAAGTTCGAGCAAGTCCATGGATGGGTCTCGGGCGGCAGAAACACCGCTCGGCGCAGTCGATTTTATAATCGGGCTCAACCAACAAAGATATGGCAGTCTGGGCACTAGGCATTAACCACACCACCGCACCACTCGACTTGCGTGGCCGGTTCGCGTTTGCGCTCGACCAGATCGGCCCGACACTCAGTGGTTTGCGTCAAGCGCTGGCCCGTCAACCTGAGGCCGCTTTGATCTCCACCTGCAACCGCACCGAGATTTATTGCGCCGGTGAATCGACCCAATTGGAGCCCACACTGGACTGGCTGGCCCAAAGTGGCGGCGTCTCACCGTCGGTGCTGCGCTCGCATTCCTACACACTGGAAAATGGTATGGCTGCTCGCCACGCCTTTCGGGTCGCCAGCGGGCTGGACTCGATGGTTCTGGGCGAGCCCCAGATACTGGGACAGATCAAGGATGCCGTGCGAGCCGCCGAAGCGGCTGGCGCTTTGGGAACCACCCTGAGCCAATTGTTTCAACGCTCCTTTGCGGTCGCCAAGGAGGTGCGCACCTCGACAGAAATTGGCGCCCACTCCATCAGCATGGCCGCGGCCACCGTACGCCTGGCTGGCCAATTGTTCGAGGACCTTGGCGCCGTGCGGGTACTGTTCGTGGGTGCGGGTGAGATGATCGAACTGTGTGCCACCCACTTCGCGGCCAAGAACCCGAAGAGCCTGGCCATTGCCAACCGCACGCTGGAGCGCGGCGAGCGCTTGGCCACCCGTTTTGGCGGCGAAGTCATGCGCTTGGCGGACTTACCGGACCGGTTGCACGAATTTGACGCCGTTATCAGTTGCACTGCCAGCACCCTGCCCATCATTGGCCTGGGCGCGGTTGAGCGCGCCTTGAAGCGGCGCAAGCACCGCCCCATGTTCATGGTCGATCTGGCCGTGCCACGTGACATCGAACCCGAGGTCAAGGCACTTGAAGACATCTACCTCTACACCGTGGACGACCTGGCCGGCGTGGTGCAAACCGCGCAAGCCAATCGCCAGGCAGCGGTGGCACAGGCCGAGGCCATTGTGGATGCGGGTGTGCAGAGCTTCATGCATTGGGTCGATCAGCGCGCCACGGTGCCGCTGATCCAGCAACTCAACAGCCAGGCCGACGAGTGGCGCGCCGCCGAGCTGGCGCGGGCGCGCAAGTTACTCGCCAAAGGTGAGGATGTGGAGGCCGTCATGGAAGCCCTGTCGCGCGGCCTGACGCAAAAAATGCTGCACGGTGCGATGGCCGAGTTGCGCGCCGCCGACAGCGAGGCCCGCGAACGCGCCAGCCACGCCATCACGCACTTCTTCTTGCGCAAAGAGCGCTAGCGACGCTCTGCGATCCAGTTCGTTTGCCATCCCGGCGCAAGTCGGAATTCACCCGGCAAGCATCGATCCCGATGTGTGCCGGGATGGCAGTCAAAACCGGACATCCTCTGTCGTGACGACTTCTCTTGCGAATCCGAGCTCTCCATGAAACCCTTTCTCCGCCAACAACTTGACCGTTACGCTGACCGCCTGGGCGAGCTCGAATTCCTGCTCTCGCGCGAAGACATCATGAAAGACATGAAGCAGTTCCTGGTGCTGTCGCGCGAACACACCGAGGTGGCCGCGGTGGCCAGCCGCTGGGTGCGCTACCGGCAGCGCGAAGCCGATCTGGCGGCGGGCCAGGAGATGCTGGGCAGTTCCACGGACGACGTCGACATGCAGGCCATGGCGCAGGAAGAGATCGACAGTGCCAGCGCCGAGATTGCACAACTGGAGACCGAACTGCAGCGCATGCTGCTGCCCAAGGACCCGGACGACGCACGCAATGCCTTTGTGGAAATCCGCGCCGGCACCGGCGGCGACGAATCAGCCCTGTTTGCCGGTGACCTGCTGCGCATGTACACCCGCTATGCCGACCGCCGTGGCTGGAAGACCGAGATCGTCAGCGAATCTCCCAGTGAACTGGGCGGCTTCAAGGAGGTGGTGGTACGCATCGAGGGCGACCAAGTTTACGGCGCACTCAAGTTCGAATCCGGCGGCCACCGCGTACAGCGCGTGCCCGCCACCGAGACCCAGGGGCGCATCCACACCAGCGCCTGCACCGTGGCGGTACTGGCGGAGCAGGACGAGGCCACGGCCATTCAGATCAACCCAGCCGACCTGCGCATCGACACCTACCGCGCCAGCGGCGCCGGCGGCCAGCACATCAACAAGACCGACTCGGCCGTGCGCATCACGCACCTCCCCACCGGCATCGTGGCGGAATGCCAGGACGGCCGCAGCCAGCACAGCAACAAAGCGCAGGCCCTGAAGGTGCTGACGGCCCGCATCCACGAAAAGGACCGCAGCGAGCGCGCCGCCAAGGACGCCGCCGAGCGCAAGAGTTTGGTTGGCAGTGGCGACCGCAGTGACCGCATCCGCACCTACAACTTCCCGCAAGGGCGGCTGACCGACCACCGGATCAACCTCACGCTGTACAAACTGCTGAGCATCATGGAAGGCGACCTGGACGACGTTGTGCACGCACTGCAAGCCTATGAGGCAGCGCAACAACTCGCGGCACTCGAAGTGGGCACATGACCCTGACCCAAGCCCTCACCACGGCCAGCGCCCTGGGACTCGACCGGCTCGACGCACAACTGCTGCTGTTGCAGGCCTTGGGTCGGGACGATGGCAACCGCGCCTGGTTGCTGACACACGACTGTGACTTGCTGGCACCGGTCAATGAAGCGGTCTTCCTGGCGCTAGCGCGTCGCCGTGCTGCCGGCGAACCTCTGGCCTATCTCACCGGCCACAAGGAGTTCTACGGGCTGAACCTGCGGGTCGACGCCCGCGTGCTGGTGCCCCGTCCAGACACCGAGACGCTGGTGGATTGGACCTTGGAACTACTGCGCGATGTGCGTCTGGCGCACGTGATCGACCTGGGGACTGGCAGCGGCGCGATTGCGCTGGCCTTGAAACACACACGCCCCGACTGGACGCTGACAGCACTTGACGCCAGCCCGGCAGCGCTGGAGGTGGCACAAACCAATGCACGCAATCTGGAACTCGATCTACAGTTCCAGCATGGCTCATGGCTGCAACAGGTGCCGGGCCGCTTTGATGCGATCGTGTCCAATCCGCCCTACATCGCCGCGCAGGACCACCATCTAGGCGCCCTGGCGCACGAGCCAACGCAAGCCTTGAGCAGCGGCGCTGACGGCCTGCACGACATCCGCCAGATCATCGCCCAAGCGCCATCCCGTATGCTTCCGAACGGCTGGCTGTTGTTGGAACACGGTTACAACCAGGCCCTGGCAGTGCGCACCTTGCTAAGCGAAGCGGGGTTTGAGGACGTGCGGTCCCGCCATGACCTGAGTGGCATTGAGCGCTGTAGCGGCGCACGCTGGCGGCAACGTTGATCTGAACTGGCGATGCCACGGTGTTGGCGCAGATCGCCCAGTATTTGCCCCAACCGTGGGGGCAAGCCGCTACTATCCCAACCTCCACGCAACTGATCACACGAGCCAGCGCCATGCCGACCACGACTCTCGCCTGCCCCCAATGCACGTTGCAAAACACCTACCCCGACGGCAGCAATTTTTGTGTGCGCCGAATGCGGCCACGGCGACTGCCGGGTATCGGCGTTGCAAACGTCAGGCCGGCGTGCCCCTCAGGGGAAAGCGATGCCTGACTGGATGCTATGGGCTGCTTACTCGGTACTGGTGCTGCTGGCTGGCACAGCCCTTTTCTTCTTCACGGTGACCCACGGCGCCTTACTGTGGCGTCGTGCCGTGGGCGGTTCGCCTCACGAGTCGGCCCATGTCTATCCCATCTATTCAAACCTGCGCTTGATGCGATTGGTCGACTACCAGCCAGTCATTGCCGCGATTCTGCTGTTTCAATACGACCGCCTGGTGTCGGCCATCACCAGTGGACTGCGCCAGAGCAGCTTGCGCGGAGAACGGGTGTTGATCACCTCTTGCGCCTTTGGCAACGTGATCCCACGGGTTACCGCCGCCGCGCTCGAAGCGGGCGCACGCCGGGTACAAATCGCCGACATCATCCTCAACGAGTTGACGCACGCGAAAAGCAAATTGAGCGAATTCCCCAACCAGGTTGAGTTCCTGCAAACGAACGCGACCGCCATGGATTTGCCTGATGGCTCGGTCGCGGCGAACGTCATCTTCTTCTTGCTGCACGAGTTACCACACGACCTCAAGAGTCGAGCCCTGCGGGAGGCTGGCCGGGTGTTGGCCCCGGGTGGAAAGCTCTACTTGGCCGAATTTCACCGCCCGGATCCATGGGTATTGCGGGCATTGAGCTGGACCTACTTCAAGGTGTTCGAACCCTGGGGCCTGGCGCTGTGGGACACTCACGACCCCCTCACGCAGCTTGACGGGCTGGGTGATTTCACCTGCCAGCGCCGCACTGTTTTCTTCGGTAACTTCCAAGTTATCGTGGCAACCAAGGGCCTCTGAGCCTGAGGCTTGAGGCCCGGGGTCCCGCCGTCAATGGTGGTGGCCATGCTCTCCGTGCACATGGCCATGCGCGATTTCTTCGGCACTGGCGAGTCGAACATCGGTCACTGTGACCGTGAAACGCAGGGCTTTGCCCGCCATGGGGTGGTTGCCGTCCAGCATGACCTTGTCGCCTTTGATCTTCATGACCGTGAAGGTATGCATATGACCATCCTCACCGTGCGCCTGCAAGTGGCCGCCAACCTTGACGCCGGGCGGAAACTGGCTCTTGGGAATGGTCTGGACCAGGCTCTCGTCACGCAGGCCAAAAGCATCCTGCGGCTGCAAGTCGATCATGGTCTGATAGCCCTGCAACTGGCCATCCAGCGCTGCCTCGATCTTGGCAAAAGTGTTGCCATAGCCACCGTGCAGGTAGACCATGGGCTCACGACTCTCTTGCAGCGTCTTGCCAGTCGCATCGGAGACTTTGTAGCGCAGGGTAACGGCTGTGTTCTTGTCAATTTTCATGGCGATGGAGGAGGATGAAACGTAGCCCGCAGTGTGCCACGGGGCGTACCGCGCCTGGATTGCCCCTTCGCGCGCGGGGGCAAGCGCGGATGGGGCGTGGCCGAAGGTGAAATAATCGGGGCTTTCACCAACTAACTTGCCGGAGTAACTATGAGCGACGCTCAACAACGCATTGATGAACTGGTCAAATCCAGCCCCGTACTGCTTTTCATGAAAGGCACGGCCACTTTCCCGCAGTGCGGTTTTTCTGGTCGAGCCATCCAATTGCTCAAGGCATGCGGTGTCGAACCCAAGGACATCAAGACCGTCAACGTGCTGGAAGACGACGGTATCCGCCAAGGCATCAAGGAATACAGCAACTGGCCGACCATCCCCCAGCTTTACCTCAACGGTGAGTTCGTTGGCGGTTCAGACATCATGATGGAGATGTATGAAAACGGAGAATTGCAGCAATTGATCCATCCCGCAGCAAACTGATCGCCACCGCGATCCGTGCGGCAGTCTCAGCTCGCCGCGATATCCCACTGCCTGCGCGCCGCTAACACGGCGTTGGGATAGGGGGCCTGTCCGCGCGAGCCGTTGTAACGGCCGAGGGCTAGGAACAGGTCGCCTCGTTCGCGGTCCAGGTAGTGGCGCAGGATCACGCAGCCAAAGCGCAAGTTGGTCTGCAGGTGAAACAGCCGTGACGCATCCCCGTCGCCCAGAACCCGGGTCCAAAACGGCATCACCTGCATGTAGCCGCGCGCGCCGACGCGCGACACGGCGAACTTGCGGAAATTGCTCTCAACTTGCACCAGCCCCATCACCAGCGCCACGTCCAGGCCAGCACGCTTGCTTTCATACCAGACGGTCTGGAGGAATTCCCGGCGCACATTCCATTCCGGCTTCTTCCTCTTCAACCGGTCGCTCGCGGCGCCAAGCCAGCGCAGGTATTTCAACCGCGATTCGGTATCCGTGAACTCGGGGATCGGCGGGGCGTGATTGGCAATTGCGGAACTCAGTGCCGTTCGCACCGAGTCCACCAAGGGTTCCTCCAATTGACCGCCCGCCTGCGCTTGCTCCCGAATAGATAGCAAACCGATGGCGGCCAGCAATACTGTGAGGGACCTTCTCCTGGTAATTGTGCCGGAAAAACTCATGCCACCAGTTTGGACCTGAGTAGCGCCAACACGTCCTCCACGGGCACCTTGCTGGCCTGCGCATCACGACGATGCTGGTACTCCACCTGACCTTCCTTCAGCGTGCGCTCGCCGATGGTCACGCGATGGGGAACACCGATCAGTTCCCAGTCGGCGAACATGGCGCCCGGGCGCTCACCCCTGTCGTCCAGGATGACATCCACGCCGGCAACCAACAAGTCCGCATACAGCCTCTCGGCAGCCGCTTTCACATCGGGACTACGGTCGGGGCCGATCGGGCACAGCACAACGGTGAAGGGTGCAATGGCGTCAGGCCAGATGATGCCGCGCTCGTCGTGGTTCTGTTCGATGGCAGCGGCGGGTAGCCGCGTGATACCTATGCCATAGCAGCCCATTTCCATGAATTGCGGCTTGCCGTTGACATCCAGAAAGGTTGCATTCATGGGCTTGCTGTACTTGGTGCCCAAGACAAACACGTGACCAACCTCGATGCCGCGCTCGACCGCAAGCAAACCCTGGCCATCGGGTGAAGCATCGCCTGCCACGACATTGCGAATGTCGGCCACCACGTCGGGCTCGCCTAGGTCACGACCCCAGTTCACGCCCGTGATGTGATAGCCCGACTCGTTGGCGCCGCAAATCCAGTCACCCATAACGGCCACTTCGCGGTCGACCACCAGCTTTACCGGCTTCTTCAAGCCAACCGGACCCAAATAGCCAGGTTGACAGCCAAAATGATCTTCAATCTCGGGCAAGGTCGCAAAACGGTAGCCTGCGTCCAGGCCCGACAACTTGCCGACCTTGATCTCGTTCATATCGTGGTCGCCGCGCAATAGCAGCAGCCAGACCTGCGTCTTGCCTGGTTCCCCTCGCTCGATGAGCTGGTCCGTGGCCAGGACCAGCGACTTGACCGTGCGCGCCAACGGCAATCCCAGCAACTCAGCCACCTCGGCACAAGTACTCTTGCCCGGCGTGGCGGTCTTGGTCATCGTTTGCGTCGCCTCCGGGCGTGGTCCGGCTGGCGCCAGCGCCTCGGCCTTCTCCATGTTGGCTGCGTATTGACTGTTCGGGCAAAACACGATGGCGTCCTCGCCGGTCGCGGCGATCACCTGGAACTCTTCGCTGACATCGCCACCGATAGCACCACTGTCGGCAGCCACCGCCCGGTAGCGCAATCCAAACCGGTCAAATATGCGGCGATACGCATCGCTCATGATTCGATAGCTAGTCTTGGCGCCCGCCAGATCCCGATCAAAGCTATAGGCATCCTTCATGGTGAACTCGCGGCTTCGCATGAGCCCAAAGCGGGGCCGGCGCTCGTCGCGAAACTTCGTCTGGATCTGGTACAGGTTCTTCGGAAGTTGTTTGTAGCTGCGAAACTCCTGCCTGGCAATGTCAGTGATCACTTCTTCGCTGGTTGGCTGAACGATGTAATCACGCTCATGTCGATCCTTGATGCGTAGCAGTTCCGGACCATTGCTCTCAAAACGGCCGGTTTCTTGCCACAGCTCGGCTGGCTGCACCACCGGCATCGTCAGCTCCACCGCCCCAGCGCGATTCATCTCCTCGCGCACAATCGCTTCGACCTTGCGGATCACCCGCAGCCCCATGGGCAGGTAGCTGTAGATACCAGCGCCCAGCTTCTTGATCATGCCCGCACGTATCATCAATTTGTGGCTGACGATCTCAGCGTCGGACGGGGCTTCCTTGAGGGTCGTGATTAGGAACTGGGAGGCTTTCATGGGGTCGCTGGATCCGGCTGGGGTCTGGTCCCATTGAAAGCACGGCGCGCGCTGTGCATAATGGTCTCAGTTTAAAAATTGGGGTTTGATTATGCTTGACCGGGACGGCTTTCGGCCGAACGTCGGCATCGTCCTGCTCAACCAGAAGAATCAGGTATTCTGGGGCAAGCGCATTCGTACCCACTCATGGCAGTTTCCGCAGGGTGGCATTGATCGGGGTGAAACCCCCGAGCAAGCCATGTTTCGAGAACTCCATGAGGAAGTGGGGCTCCAACCGGAGCACGTCTGCATTGTGGCCCGGACCCGAGACTGGTTGCGCTACGAGGTGCCGGACCGCTTCATTCGCCGCGATGCGCGCGGGCATTACAAGGGGCAGAAGCAGATATGGTATCTGCTGCAATTGACCGGTCACGACTGGGACTTGAACCTGCGCGCCACCGATCATCCAGAGTTCGATGCCTGGCGGTGGAACGACTATTGGGTACCCTTGGATGCAGTGGTGGAGTTCAAACGCGGCGTCTATGAAATGGCGCTGACCGAGCTCGCGCGATTCCTGCCGCGCCATGACCAGCGAAACCGATTCTTGCGTCAGGGCAGTCGAGCACGCGACTCGGCCGGCTTGATGGCGCCGCATGGTCACGGAATCGGTGCCGCAGGCGCCCTGGAACTCCCGCCAGGCGCCAGCTTCGAACCGGACCCGAGCACCAGCTTCCCGGTCGATTCCACGGGGCACACCCGTGCGTTCTAAATTTCTGCTTTTGTTGATTCTGCTCACTGGCTGGACTGCAGCAATTGGCCAAGCACCCACGCCCGGCGTGGACTGGCAGGAGTCCGACGCCCCACTTGCGCCAGCCTTCAGTGACACGGGGCTCGTGCCGATTGCGATGCCCGCCAACGCGGCGCTTCAATATGGCGTCGACCCCAACACCTTGACGATCACACGAGATGGCGTAGTTCGATACGTCATGGTCGCCTCAAGCACCACCGGCGTTCGAAACGTCATGTATGAGGGCATCCGCTGCGCCAGCAGTGAAGTAAAGACCTATGCACGGCAAAATGCCGCAGGTCAGTGGGCCCCCGTCTCGGAGCCGCAATGGCGTCCGCTACAGGGCGGCAACGCAGTTACGGCACACGCGATGGCATTGGCACGCCAGGGAGTCTGCTCGGGCCGCACGGTGGGCGCTGACTCGGCCGGCGCGCTTGTCAAGAAACTGAGGTACTGGAAACCGGATCCGCGCTGATTGGGTCGGGCTATTTGCTCAAGACCATGTTGTCACGGTGCACCATTTCAGGCTCGGCCACGTAGCCCAGTATTCGCTCGATCTCGCTCGATGGCTTGCGGCAGATCAGCCTGGCCTCGACACTGGCGTAGTTGGCCAATCCGCGCGCGATCTCCCCACCGTCGGTCTCGCGCACCGCGATCACGTCGCCTCGCGAGAAATCGCCCTCCACCGCAGTCATTCCAATCGTCAGCAAGCTCTTTCCCTCAGTTAGGAGTTTCGCAGCAGCACCCGCGTCGACCACAACCGCACCGCGCAACTGAAGATGATCCGAGATCCATTGTTTTCGCGCCTGGGTCTTCTGGGTCTGGGCGACCAACAACGTCCCAATTGAGTGACCTTGAGCCAGGCGCAACAGCGCGTCAGGCTCACGACCCCACGCAATCACGGTCGATGCGCCGGACCCGGCGGCCCGCTTGGCGGCCAGTATCTTCGTGATCATCCCGCCTCGGCCCAGGCTGGAACCCGCTCCCCCCGCCATCGCCTCCAGCATGGGGTCGCCCGACTTGGCCCGGCGGACCAACTGGGCTGCGGGGTCCTTCCTTGGATCGGCCGTGTACAGGCCCTTCTGGTCTGTGAGAATCACCAATGCGTCGGCCTCCACGAGATTGGCGACCAGAGCGCCCAAGGTGTCGTTGTCACCAAACTTGATCTCGTCATTGACAACGGTGTCGTTCTCGTTGATGACCGGCAGAATGCCCAGTTTAAGAAGCGTCAAGAGCGTTGAACGCGCATTGAGATAGCGCTCCCGATCAGCCAGGTCGGCGTGCGTGAGCAGAACTTGCGCACTGCCCAAGCCATGTTCACGCAACTTGGTCTCGTACATCTGAGCCAGGCCCATTTGCCCGACGGCGGCGGCGGCCTGCAGTTCGTGGACTTCGTGCGGTCGGGTGGTCCAGCCGAGCCGCTTCATGCCCTCGGCAATGGCCCCGCTGGAAACCATGATCAGTTCGCGCCCATCATGTACCAGTCGGGACATCTGGCGGCACCACTCACCAATTGCCACCTCATCAAGCCCGCGGCCCTCGTTCGTGACCAAACTCGAACCAACCTTGACCACGATGCGTTTGGCGTCGCGCAACTCATTCGATTGAGAATCCATTGTCATCTTGGCTTGGCCCTCAAAGCGTTGGTGCTGGCAAGGCAGTGGATTGAAAGTTGGTGTCAATCGTCCAGATTGACGAAACGTGGGTCAATGTGCTCGGGCTCCTGAGCCTGCAACTGCAGCGCCTGCAAATGGGCATAGACCGCTCGGATCAGAGACTCACAACCCTCACGCGTCAACGCCGATATCTCGAAAACTGGCCCTTTGAACTTGAGGCGTTTGACAAAATCCTTTACCAGCGCGGCACGGGAATCGCTGGGCACCATGTCCAGCTTGTTCAACACCAGCCAACGCGGCTTGGCGTACAACGCCGCGTCGTACTTCTTGAGCTCATTGACGATCGCCTTGGCTTGGGCAACGGTGTCAACACCCTCATCGAAAGGCGCCAAGTCAATCACATGCAGCAGCAATCGCGTGCGTTGCAGGTGCCGAAGGAACAAATGCCCCAAACCCGCCCCTTCTGAAGCGCCCTCAATCAGCCCCGGCAAATCCGCCACAACAAAACTCTGCTCAGGACCAACCCGCACCACGCCCAGGTTCGGGTGCAAGGTCGTGAAAGGGTAATCTGCAATGCGGGGGCGTGCATTGGAGATGGCGGTTATCAATGTCGACTTCCCGGCGTTGGGCATACCCAGCAGCCCAACGTCGGCCAGGACCTTGAGCTCAAGCTTCAGGTTCTTCTTGTCGCCGGGCCAGCCGGGTGTCTTCTGCCTCGGTGCACGATTGATCGCGCTCTTGAAACGCAAGTTGCCAAATCCCCCATCACCGCCCTTGGCAATGGTGATTACCTCGCCTGGTTTGAGCAACTCATACAACACCTCGCCGGTTTCAGCATCGGAGATGATGGTCCCCACCGGCATCTTGAGTGTGATATCAGCTCCGGCTGCTCCAAACATGTCGGAACCCATGCCGTGTTCGCCACGCTTCGCATCGTGACGGCGTGAGAACCGATAGTCCACCAACGTGTTCAGGTTAGGGTCTGCGACAGCGAATACATGGCCGCCGCGGCCGCCATCACCCCCATTGGGTCCGCCGAACTCCTTGTACTTTTCGTGCCTGAACGAGACGCAGCCAGCTCCGCCATCTCCGGCCGAGATATCGATAAACGCTTCATCAACGAATTTCATAACGGGGCACACTTTCTTGCAAGATCAGTCCCATGGCCGCTGCGCCGTGTCGCGCAACTGCAACCTGGTTCGTCCGAAATGGCTTGCTCGACAGATTTCCAGAGTCTACAAACGAAAAACCCCGCGTCAGACGCAGGGTTTCCACAGGAGTCATCAAAGACCTAAGCCGTCGTGACACTCACCGTGTGCTTGTTGAGCATGCCCTTGATGGCAAACGAAACGTGTCCATCAACGAGCGCAAACAAGGTGTGATCCTTGCCAATGCCAACGTTGGTGCCAGGATGAAACTTGGTCCCACGCTGGCGCACGATAATCGAGCCTGCGCTGATCAGTTCACCACCGAAAGCCTTGACGCCAAGCATCTTTGGCTGGGAGTCGCGCCCATTTCGCGTAGAGCCGCCGCCTTTTTTCTGTGCCATGACTGCTGCTCCTTATGCGGCAATGTCGCCCACCAGCAGTTCCGTGAACTGTTGGCGGTGACCCTGACGTTTCTGGTAATGCTTGCGACGGCGCATCTTGAAGATGCTGACCTTGTCGTGCTTGCCGTGCGCCACCACTGTGACTTTGACCGTTGCACCGGACACCAAGGGCGTACCCACCTTGAGCTCGGCGCCGTTTCCGACGGCCAGAACCTGGTCGATCACAATCTCTTGGCCTACGTCCGCAGCAATCTGTTCTACTTTAATTTTTTCGCCGGCAGCAACTCGATACTGTTTGCCACCGGTTTTTATGACCGCGTACATATTGACCTCTACTATGTTTAGCTCTGAGAACGAATTTTCACAGAGCCTTGGAGTATAGCATGAGCGCACCAAACCCCATCACAGTCATAGTACGGCCAGAGAGCGTCTCCGCCGCTTTCCTATAATCGCGGTACATTTCCGGTATATCTTCTTGCAGTCCAACCCATCCCATTCGGCTGAGCCACTCGCCATCATCGCTGCGGACATGGAGGCGGTCGACCGCGTCATCGCCCAACGACTCCAGTCCGGTGTACCCCTGGTGGGTAACGTCTCGCGCTACATCATCGCGGCGGGCGGCAAGCGTCTACGCCCGTCACTGCTGTTACTGACCTGCGGCGCACTGGGGTACCAGGGAGAACAACGATTCAACCTTGCCGCAGTGGTGGAGTTCATCCACACGGCGACTCTCCTCCATGACGATGTGGTCGACGCTTCAACCATGCGTCGCGGCAACGCCACAGCGAATGAAACATTTGGTAACCCGGCCAGTGTGCTGGTAGGTGATTTCTTGTATTCCCGGGCGTTCCAAATGATGGTCCAGGCGCAAGACATGCGCATCATGGCGGTACTGGCCGACGCCACCAACGTGATCGCCGAAGGCGAGGTTCTGCAGTTGATGAACATGCACAACGCCGGACTGGACGAAGCTGGATACCTGCAGGTGATTCGGTCCAAGACGGCCAAGCTCTTTGAGGCCAGCGCCAGGGTTGGCGCCATCCTGGCCAATGCCAACACCGAGATGGAGAACGCCTGCGCGAACTATGGCCAGGCGCTTGGAACCGCCTTTCAGGTCATCGACGATGTGCTTGACTACACCGGGGACGCCAGCGTCTTGGGCAAGAATCTGGGTGACGACCTGCGCGAAGGCAAAGCGACACTGCCGCTCATATCGGCGATGCAACGAGGCACGAGCAGTCAATGCAAGACGATTCAACTGGCAATTGAGCGCGGTGACGTCGGAATGCTTGAAGAGGTTATCCGCATCGTGCATGAAACCGGGGCACTGCAAGTCGCCAGGCTCGCCGCGGCGGCAGAAGCAAGACACGCCATCACCGAGGCCAGCCGCCTGCCGGACACGGCGCACGCGAAGTGTTTGATACAATTGGCGGCTCAGCTTCTGGAGCGCCAACACTGAGGGTTCACCTCAATGCGCCGCTCCAAAACGGGGTGTAGCTTAGCCTGGTAGAGCGCTACGTTCGGGACGTAGAGGCCGGAGGTTCGAATCCTCTCACCCCGACCATTGGGCGCAATGTCGACCCAAATCTGTTGTCAATCGGCGTCCCCTGAAGTCGTTCGGAGTCCCTTTCGATTTACATCGAACGGGCAATCAGCGATGATCGCCCCATCTCCTTTTCAAGCGATACCATTCAGGGCTATGGCCGCCGTTGACACAACCCATCGAGACTCCCCCGCCATGGCCCTGCCGGGATTGGGTCGCGCGCTGATATTGGCGGGCAAGCTCGGACAAAAATCGGCTGAGGAAATCTACCGCAAGGCCGAGGCCAGCCGAACCAGCTTCATCGCTGAATTGACTGGATCGGGGGCTGTATCCGCAGCGGACTTGGCCCACACCATGTCAACGGCGTTTGCCGCGCCCTTGGTCGACGTCGACGCAATTGACCTTCAGCGCGCGCCAAAGGATCTCCTGGATCCAAAAATTTGCCAGGCCTACCGAATCGTTGTTCTGAGCAAGCGAAGCAACCGCCTCATTGTTGCGACCGCCGATCCGTCAGACAGTCAGGCTGCCGAAAAAATCAAGTTTGCCACCCAGATGGGCGTGGACTGGGTGATCGCCGAGTATGACAAGCTGTCGCGCATCGTCGCCGCCACCTCGATCACCGCGTCAGAGACGATGGACAACATCATCGGCGGCGACTTCGAATTCGATGACAGTTTTGATGAGGCTACTTCCGAGGCCGCGGAGGCCAGCGTTTCGGAAGTCGAGGATGCACCCGTCGTCAAGTTCCTGCACAAGATGCTGCTGGATGCGTTCAGCATGCGGGCGTCTGACTTGCACTTCGAACCCTACGAACACAACTACCGGGTCCGCTTTCGGATTGACGGTGAGTTGCGTGAAATCGCCTCACCGCCGATCGCCATCAAGGACAAACTCGCATCCCGCATTAAGGTCATTTCCCGGATGGATATTTCGGAGAAGCGCGTCCCTCAAGATGGCAAGATGAAGCTTAAGGTGGGGCCTGACCGAGTCATCGATTTTCGCGTCAGTACGCTTCCGACGCTGTTTGGCGAGAAGATCGTAATACGGATTCTTGACCCGAGCAGCGCCAAGCTGGGGATTGACGCCCTGGGCTACGAGCCCATTGAAAAAGAGCGCCTGATGCAGGCAATCAGCCGGCCCTATGGAATGATTCTGGTCACTGGCCCAACCGGCTCCGGCAAGACCGTGTCGCTTTACACCTGCCTGAACCTGCTCAACAAGCCGGGCGTCAATATCGCCACTGCCGAAGACCCGTCGGAAATCAACCTGCCCGGCGTCAATCAAGTCAACATGAACGAAAAGGCTGGATTGAACTTCGCAGTGGCCCTTAGGGCATTCTTGCGCCAGGATCCTGACGTGATCATGGTCGGCGAAATCCGGGACCTTGAAACTGCTGACATCTCGATCAAGGCAGCGCAAACCGGCCACTTGGTGCTGTCCACGCTGCACACCAATGACGCGCCAGCCACACTGACGCGCATGCGCAACATGGGTATTGCGCCGTTTAATATCGCCTCCAGCGTCATCCTGATCACCGCGCAACGGTTGGCGCGCCGGCTGTGCCCGAATTGCAAGACACCCTCGGATCTCCCCCGCAAGGCCTTGCTGGACGCTGGGTTCAATGATGGTGAGCTTGATGGTAGTTGGGTCAGCTACCGTGCTGTCGGTTGCTCAATGTGCAACAACGGCTACAAGGGACGCGTCGGCATCTATCAAGTAATGCCCATCACCGAGGAGATCCAACGGATCATCCTGCGCGACGGAAGCGCCCTGGACATCGCGGAGCAGGCCAATCGTGAAGGCGTACGGTCGTTGCGCCGATCCGGCTTGCACAAAGTCAGGCTGGGGGTTACTTCACTTGAAGAAGTGCTCGCCGTCACCAACGAGTAATCAGCAAAGCAGGGGAAGATATGGCCAGTGCAAAACCGAAGGACGGCAAAGAGTCCGTTTACGAGTGGGAGGGCAAGGACCGCAATGGCAAGCAGGTCCGTGGCGAAACGCGGGCGGCCGGCGAGAACCAAGTCAAGGCCGCGTTGCGCCGGCAAGGGGTGACACCCACGAAGATCAAGAAGCGCAGAATGAGCGCGGGCCGGTCCATCAAACCGAAAGACATGGCCATTTTCACGCGTCAACTCGCGACGATGATGAAAGCCGGCGTGCCCCTGCTGCAGGCCTTCGACATCGTGGGGCGCGGCAATCCCAACCCCAGCGTCACCAAACTGCTCAATGACATTCGAACCGATGTCGAAACCGGGACGTCCCTGAGCGTGGCATTTCGCAAGTTCCCTCGCTACTTTGACAACCTGTACTGCAACCTGGTCGAAGCCGGCGAGCAGGCCGGCATTCTGGACCAATTGCTGGAGCGGCTCGCGGTCTACATGGAGAAGACCGAAGCCATCAAGTCGAAAATCAAGTCCGCCCTGATGTATCCGATTTCAGTGCTGGTGGTCGCGTTCGTGGTGGTTGCAGTGATCATGATTTTCGTGATACCCGCGTTCAAGCAGGTCTTCACGTCGTTTGGCGCGGATCTACCGGGACCGACCCTGGTGGTCATGGCCATCAGTGAGGTCTTTGTAAAGTGGTGGTGGCTGATATTTGGCGGCATTGGCGGTGGCTTCTACTTCTTCATGCAAGCCTGGCGCCGAAGCGAGAAGGTCCAGATGTTCATGGATCGGCTCCTGCTAAAAATGCCAATCTTCGGCGCTATGGTCGACAAGTCGTGCATCGCGCGGTGGACGCGCACGCTGTCAACCATGTTTGCCGCCGGTGTGCCGCTGGTCGAGGCTTTGGACTCCGTCGGTGGTGCGTCGGGCAATTCAGTCTATGCGAGCGCCACCTTGAAGATACAACAGGAGGTCTCAACGGGCACCGCCCTCACGACGGCTATGACGAACACCAATCTGTTCCCATCCATGGTCTTGCAGATGTGCGCCATCGGTGAAGAGTCAGGTTCAATTGACCACATGCTGGGTAAGGCTGCTGATTTCTATGAAGCAGAGGTCGATGACATGGTGGCGGGTATTTCCAGCCTGATGGAACCCATCATCATCGTCGTGCTGGGTGTCATCATTGGTGGCATTGTGGTGTCGATGTACCTCCCCATCTTCAAGATCGGACAAGTCGTTTGATGGTGCTGGCGCAATGGTTTGACGTCGTGCTGTTCGGCATCTTGGGGCTGACCGTCGGCAGTTTCCTCAACGTTGTGGTCCACCGCTTGCCCAAGATGATGGAGCGGCAGTGGCAGGACGAGTATGCGCATGCCAAGGTAGGTGAAACGGTTGCGCAACCCCCCTTCAACTTGATGGTTCCGCGCTCACGGTGCCCCCATTGTGACCACCCGATTGGCTGGCGGGAAAACATACCAGTGCTGAGTTACGCGTTTCTCCGCGGCAAGTGTTCCGCCTGCGCCGCGCCAATCAGCATGCGGTATCCCTTGGTGGAAATCAGCACCGCCACCTTGTTTGCCTACTGCGCTTGGCGTTGGGGCGCGACGACCAGTGGACTGATTTGGAGCGGGTTTGCCGCCTCCATCCTGACGCTCGCGCTGATCGACTGGGATACCACGCTTTTGCCAGACGACATCACCTTGCCGCTGTTGTGGACAGGCTTGGTGATGGCAACCCTGCAATGGACCGCCGTGCCGCTCCCTGCGGCGATTTGGGGTGCGGTGGCGGGCTATTTATCGCTCTGGATTGTCTATTGGGCGTTCAAGCTGATTACGGGCAAGGAGGGCATGGGTTATGGGGATTTCAAACTTTTCGCCGCCCTCGGCGCCTGGTTCGGCTGGCAGGCCCTTATTCCGATCATCCTGATGGCGTCGATCATTGGTGCCATGGTTGGGCTGGCGATGAAGTTCTCACATGGCCTGCGTGAAGGCGGTTACGTGCCATTTGGTCCGTTTCTGGCAGGCGCCGGGCTCACGGCGATGGTATTCGGCCCCAACTCCATATTGCGGGTCATTGGGTTGTAGCGAATGTCCGCGCCCGCGATGCGGCTCGCCATTACCGGCGGCATTGGCAGTGGCAAGAGCACTGTGGCCAGACTGTTCGTCGACAGGGGTGCCACGCTGATCGACGCCGACGCGCTATCGCGCGAACTGACCGCCTCAGGGGGTGCCGCTATCGCTCCCATCGTGAGCGTTTTCGGCACATCGGTCTTGACACAGGACGGCGCGCTCGACCGCAACGCCATGCGCGCGATTGCCTACACTGACGCGCAGGCTCGCCGCGCGCTGGAGCACATCATTCACCCGCTGGTGGCACAACTAGTCTCGGAACGTGGTAGCCGCGCTGAGCGGGCCGGAGGTACTTGCGTCGTCTATGACATCCCCCTTTTGGCAGAATCCGCTATTTGGCGTCAACGGGTCGACCGGGTATTGGTCGTTGACTGCTCTGAAGAGACGCAAATCAGTCGGGTTGCGAACCGCAGTCAGTTGAATCGCCAGGCAATCGAGTCCATCATTGCCGTGCAGGCAACACGCGAGCGGCGACTGCGTTGCGCCGACAGCGTCATCGACAATAGCCAGCTCTCGCTGGAGCAACTTAGCCGCGAAGTCGCTGACCTCGCCGACAGCTTCGGACTATGATCCCCGTCAGACTCTGACCGAACGGAAGTGAAACCAGCGTGATTCTCTACGAGTACCCTTTTAACGAACGCATTCGAACCTATTTGCGGCTGGAACACCTGTTTCTTCGTCTCAAGGAACTAATGGCGCGCCCGACTGCGCTCGACCATCACTTTGCGCTGACAACCATGTTTGAAGTGATGGATGTCGGCTCCCGCGCCGACCTGAAGTCCGACGTGCTGAAAGATCTCGACCGGCAACGTCAGTCTTTGACGAGTTATCGTGGCAACCCGGCGATCGATCAAGCTGTTCTCACCAATGTCCTCGCTCAATTGGACAGCTTTTTTGCGGCATTGAATGGATTGTCTGGCAAGGCCGGTCAATCCCTCACGGAAAACGACTGGCTCATGAGCATTCGCAGCCGCGTCGGCATTCCAGGCGGCACCTGTGAATTTGACCTGCCAGCCTACTTCGCGTGGCAACACCAGCCGCACACGGCACGCCAGGCCGACCTCCTACGGTGGACGGCCACCTTGATACCGTTGGCGGATTCGATCCACCTCCTTCTGAAGCTCATAAGGGACTCCGGTTCGCCCCAAAGGGTGCTGGCCAACACCGGGCAACTTCAACAAAACCTGCCGCAAAGCCGACCCTTTCAACTACTTCGGCTGGCATTGGATCCTGACCTGCAACTTGTTCCCGAAATCAGCGGCAATCGACTGATGGTCTCGATCCGATTGATGAAACATGAAGCCGATGGTCGCTTGCATGCCAGCAACGACAACGCCGCGTTTGAATTGACACTGTGCTCATGAACCCACCCGAGACACTAGAGACGCAGCCACCAAGAACGGTGACCTGCCCCACCTGCAGTGGTGACAGCATCTATGGCACAAGCAACCCGCATCGACCATTCTGCGGCGAACGGTGCAGAAACATTGACTTGGGGAACTGGGCCAACGAGGATTTCCGGGTTCAACTGGCGCCGGACGTGAGCACCGATTTGACTGGTCCCTGCTCAATCGATTAGGCAAAACGGTTCAGGGCGCCGGGCACATTGGCGGTCACTGGGCAGGTGCAGACACCGTTGGCGCCTCATCATGCGTCTCGCCGTCAAAACCTCGCTCCACCGCGAGCCACCGCAGCACAGGCACCGTACCCGGCAAGACAGGCCTCACCCGCACCGGGAGCGCTTGCCACGAAAAGGACTGACCCTCACGCATTTGAAGATCCCCAGTCCAACTAAAGACTTTGCAAAAACTCAGCTTGACCAAGGCATGCGGGTAGTCGACCAAGGCAACTCTCCAAGGCTCAGCCGCCTCAATCAGAATCCCCAGCTCTTCGTGCAACTCACGCCGCAGCGCCTCCTGGACTGTCTCACCCTCCTCAAGCTTGCCGCCCGGGAATTCCCAGTAACCACAATAAGCCTTGCCCGGCGGTCTAGATGTCAACAGGAAGTAGCCGTTTGGCTTGATCAATACCCCCACGGCGACATCAACTGGCCGCCGACGCATGTCCCCTTCGGCACGTGCTTGATCTGGGTCCACCACCAATGGCGACTCGGTCACAACACGTGCTTTCCGGCATAGTCACGGGCAAACTGGTAGGCGATCCGACCACTGCGGGAACCTCGCTCCAAGGCCCAAACCAGCGCCTGTGCCCGCGCGGCATCAATGGCCACTTTGTCAACCCCAAATGACGATAGCCACTGCGCAACGATGGAAAGGTATTCGGCTTGACTAAAAGGGTAGAAACTGACCCACAAACCAAACCGGTCGGACAGAGACACCTTCTCCTCCACCACCTCGCCTGGGTGAACCTCACCATCCTCAGAGTGCGTGTAGGACAGGTTCTCCCGCATGTATTCCGGTAACAAGTGCCTGCGATTGCTGGTCGCGTACACCAGGACGTTCGGGCTCGTGACCGCGATGGAGCCGTCGAGAATTGACTTGAGCGCCTTGTAACCGGGCTCGCCATCCTCAAAACTCAGGTCATCACAAAAGACAACAAACTTCTCAGGGCGCTCCGACACCAAATCAACGATATCGGACAGATCGATCAAATCCGTCTTGTCCACCTCGATCAGCCGCAAACCCTGCGCCGCAAACTCATCCAGGCACGCCCGGATGAGCGATGACTTTCCGGTCCCTCGGGCCCCTGTCAGGAGCACATTGTTGGCAGGCCTTCCGGTCACAAACTGCAAGGTGTTGAGCCGGATTTTTTCCTTCTGAGGTTCAATTTCCCGAAGATCCTGCAGTCGCATTGCCCCGACGCGCCGCACCGGCTCCACAGCGCCATAGCCAGCACCACGCTTTCGGTAGCGAAAGGCCATAGACAGGTTCCAGTCAGGCTGCGTCAGACTCCTTGGTAGTGCCGACTCAATTCGGTCCATCAGTTGCTCAACCCGCGACAGCATGTGGTCGAACCTCTCGCTCATGATCTCGACCTCAAGAACGGTAATCGGCGTTGATCGTCACGTAGTCATGACTGAGATCGCAAGTCCAAACCATGTCCTGCGAACTGCCGCGACCCAGCACGACCCGAACCGTGATCTCGCTTTGTTTCATGACACGCTGCCCATCCTCCTCACGGTAGCTTGGGTTGCGTCCGCCATGGACCGCCACCAAAATATCGTCCAGGTACAGGTCAATGGCCGTTTGATCGAGGTCGTCAATGCCGGCATAGCCAACCGCGGCCAGAATTCGCCCCAGATTCGGGTCACTGGCGAAGAACGCAGTCTTGACCAAGGGTGAATGGGCAATCGCGTAGGCCACGCGTCGACACTCCTCGGTCGTGCGCCCGGCTTCAACCTTGATTGTTATGAATTTTGTAGCACCCTCGCCATCACGAACAATCGCTTGAGCCAGCAACCTCGAAACTTCAAGCATCGCGGCCTTGATCATCCGCCCGTCAACGCTGTCCAGCGATTGAATCGGAGCATGGGCCGCGCGGTTGGTGGCGACCACCACCAGCGAGTCGTTGGTGGAGGTGTCACCGTCCACCGTCACGCGGTTGAAGGATCCCTCGGCCAGTTCCCGCGCCAGGGCTGGCATCAAATGCTGACTAATGCATGCATCGGTCGCCACAAACCCAAGCATGGTCGCCATATTGGGACGGATCATGCCCGCACCCTTGCTGATGCCGGTGACGCTGACCACTGCGCCGCCAATCGTCACCTGCACGCCAAACGCCTTGGGCACTGTATCGGTGGTCATGATGGCTTCGGCGGCGCGCAGCCAATTGTCGGCATGCAGATCGGCTAGCGCCGCGGGGAGCCCCGCCTGGATGCGGTCAATCGGCAACGGCTCCATGATCACCCCCGTCGAAAATGGCAACACCTGATTCGACGCGATGCCCAATGCGTTGGCCAATGTCGTGCACGCTTGGCGCGCCCTCTGCAGCCCCTCAACCCCGGTTCCCGCATTGGCGTTGCCGGTGTTGATCAGCATCGCCCGAATCGAGCTCCCAGCCGCCAAGTGCTCCCGACAGACCTGTACCGGCGCAGCACAGAATCGATTTTGAGTGAATACGCCAGCGACGCAGGCACCCTCCTCCAGAAGGATAACCGTCAAGTCCTTGCGGTTAGCCTTTCGGATGCCGGCCTCAGCCACGCCGAGGCGCACGCCCTTGATCGGAAAGACCCGGGCTGGATTGGGAGATATGAGGTTCACTGCCATGTCGCACTTTCAATCAGGCTGGTGGGGCTGGCACCGCCACCTGAACACTACTCAAGCCAGCTTGCCGTGGCACTGCTTGTATTTCTTCCCGCTGCCGCATGGACAGGGATCGTTGCGCCCCACACGCGCCACCGCGACTGCCGCGCCAGACTTGGCCAAACGACGACTTGCCTCATCCGTCGTAACCTCCACCTCTCCGCTCTCGGTCGGTGCGGTGTAGGTGACATTGGCAATAGCCTCGGCACGTTCCTCCATGTCCACTGCAGCCTGCTCAAGTTGTTCAGCCGACTGAATCCTGACCGTCATCAGGGTCTTGGTGACCTCGTTCTTCACGGAATCCAGCAATTGACCAAACAACTCAAACGCCTCACGTTTGTATTCCTGCTTGGGCTGCTTCTGGGCATAGCCGCGCAAATGGATACCCTGGCGCAAATAGTCAAGCGAGCTCAAGTGCTCACGCCAATGCGTGTCGATGCTTTGCAACAGGACCATCCGCTCAAATTGGGTGAAGCTCTCGGCACCTACCTGCTCGACCTTGGCGGCAAAGGCGGCATTGGCCTGATCGCGCACCTTCTCGACCAGGTCCTCGCCGGTGATGGCACTGGCCGCACTGACCTCTTGCTGCAGCGGGACCGGCACCTGCCATTCATCGTTCAACACCTTTTCGAGCGTCACGATGTCCCACTGCTCTTCGACGGACTCAGCGGGGACATATTGCCTAACCAAGTCGGCAAAGCAACCTTCACGCAAGGAGGTGATTTGTGCAGACAGGTCCGATGCATCCAAGATCTCGTTACGCTGTTGGTAGATCACTTTGCGCTGATCGTTGGAGACATCGTCGTACTCCAGGAGCTGCTTGCGCATGTCGAAGTTGCGCGCTTCCACTTTGCGCTGCGCGCTCTCAATACTGCGAGTCACGATGCCCGCCTCGATTGCTTCGCCATCGGGCATCTTGAGCCGATCCATGATGGCCTTGACACGGTCTCCGGCAAAGATCCGCATCAAGGAGTCATCCAGACTCAGATAGAACCGCGACGAGCCTGGATCGCCCTGGCGTCCGGAACGACCGCGCAGTTGGTTATCGATGCGCCTGGACTCATGCCGCTCGGTCGCAATGATGCGCAAGCCGCCAAGTGCCTTGACCTCTTCGTGATCGATCAGCCACTGGGCACGAATGGCCTCGATCTTTGACTCCTTGGCAGTCAGGTCCAGCGACTCGTCCGCCTCAACGGCTTCAATCAGCTTGCTTACATTGCCACCCAGGACAATGTCGGTGCCACGGCCCGCCATGTTGGTCGCAATCGTGATCATGCCGGCGCTACCCGCCTGGGCAACGATGTCGGCTTCCCGCGCATGTTGCTTGGCATTCAGGACTTGGTGGGGCAGCTTCTCGGCCTCCAGCAGTCGGGCAATGATTTCCGAGTTCTCGATAGAGGTCGTTCCGACCAATACCGGTTGACCGCGCTCATGGCATTCGCGGATATCCTGAATCGCCGCCTGGTATTTTTCGCGCGTCGTCTTGTAGACGCGGTCAAGCTGGTCCTCTCGACGGCTCGGACGATTCGGTGGCATGACCACCGTTTCAAGACCATAGATTTCCTGAAACTCGTAAGCCTCGGTGTCGGCTGTTCCCGTCATGCCGGCGAGCTTGCCGTACAAGCGGAAGTAGTTCTGGAAGGTGATCGAGGCCATGGTCTGGTTTTCAGCCTGAATCGCCACGCCCTCCTTGGCTTCAACAGCTTGATGCAGGCCATCGCTCCAGCGACGACCCGACATCAGTCGACCGGTGAACTCGTCGACGATGACGATCTCGCCTTCCTGCACCACATAGTGCTGATCACGGTGGTACAGATGGTTGGCACGCAATGCCGCGTACAGGTGGTGCACCAAAGTGATGTTGGCGGGGTCGTAAAGCGTTGCACCCTCTGGAATCAGTCCTAAACCAAACAGAATGCGTTCGGCATTCTCATGCCCCTGCTCAGTCAGGAAGACTTGGTGGCTCTTCTCATCGACCGTGAAATCGCCCGGCTTGGTGACCCCTTCACCGGTGCGTGGGTCAGCTTCACCTTCCTGCCGCTGCAACGACGGAACCACCTTGTTGATGGCGATATAGAGCTCCGTATGGTCCTCCGCCTGCCCACTGATGATCAGCGGCGTTCGGGCTTCATCGATCAGGATCGAGTCCACTTCATCAACAATGGCGTAGTTCAGGCCACGCTGGACACGGTCCGCAACCTCGTACACCATGTTGTCGCGTAAATAGTCAAACCCGAACTCGTTGTTGGTACCGTAGGTGATGTCAGCACGGTAGGCCGCCTGCTTCTCTTCCCGCGGCATTTGCGGCAGGTTGATGCCCACAGACAATCCAAGGAAGTTATACAGTTTGCCCATCCAGGTCGCGTCCCGGTTGGCCAGGTAGTCGTTGACGGTGACGACGTGCACACCCTTGCCGGTCAGCGCATTGAGGTACACCGGCAGCGTCGCAGTCAGCGTCTTGCCCTCGCCGGTACCCATTTCAGAGATCTTACCGCAGTGAAGCGACATACCGCCGAGCAATTGAACATCGAAATGGCGCATCTTCATGACGCGCTTGGAGCCCTCACGCACGACGGCAAAGGCCTCTGGCAGCAGGTTGTCCAGCGGCTCCCCCTTGGACACCCGGTCCCTGAAGTCCTGCGTCTTCTGACGCAATGCCTCATCCGTCAGCTTTTCAAACTCGGCTTCCAACGCGCTGATGCGAACCACGCTTTGCCGGTACTGCTTGAGTAGGCGGTCATTGCGACTGCCGAAGATCTTGGTAAGAATATTGGTGGCCATGAATGCACAACCGCCCCGCCAACCCCCTGGGTCAACAGAACAGCGCAATCCCTTTGTTAGTCAAAGAAAGATGGGGTCGCCAGCCGCGAAATGCAATCGCCTCAACGCCAAAGCGTTGCGCCAGTTCAACCAAACCCGTGATTTTACCTTTGACTTGGCAAACGCTGACCAACTTGGCCCGTCGAATTCGCCCCCACGTTGGACGAAGCCTCGCCAGCCTTGGCAAATGCGCGCATCCCGTCTGCCTGCCCGGCGGCCAGGAATTTCTGCGGATTCTGCGGAACGCCCTGCACCAGCACTTCAAAATGAAGGTGAGGGCCCGTGGATCGCCCGGTCGTCCCGACTTCGGCAATCTTCTGCCCCCGCCTAATCAAATCCCCTTTCTTGACCAGTACCTTGGAAGCATGGGCATAGCGGGTCACCATATCGTTGCCATGATCCACTTCGACCATATTCCCATATGCCGAATGGAATTCCTGGGTTACCACCACACCTCCCGCCGCGGCCAGAATGGCAGTTCCAGTATCCGCCTGATAGTCCAGACCGGTGTGCAACGCAGCGCCACCAGTAATCGGATCGATACGCCAGCCGAACCCGGAACCGAGGCTCCCAGCGATAATTGGCTGTTGTGTCGGCACCATCATGCTTCGCACTTTGAGATCAAATAGACGCGATTCGATGACCGTCAACAAGTCGGTTCGTTGATCCGTCAATCCTTCCAGATCGCGCAACGTAACCTCGAGTTCTTCCAAGGAAAGCGGTCGCCCTGAAACCAGCGCGCCGCCCTGGCCAGGCGAGCGTTTGATCGCGCCTGGACTAACCCCCGCCAACCCAGACACGCGTTCCCCCAACGCTTCGAGCTGCATCAGCTTCGCCTGCATGTCACCGAGCTTGCGCGCCATGACATCCAGGTTTTCGCGCATGAATCGATCGCGCTGATCAAATTCATCCTTCACGACCAGCCTGACCAACGACCCGATGATCGGCCAGCCTTCGCGAGCCCCCTTGAGGAACACCCAGTGATACAGGCCAGCGGCGATCAACATCAAAACAAACGAAACGGCGATCGCAGACAGCAGGAGTCTCGGTCCGCTCAGGTGAATCGCCCGAGTCCTGGCCAGCCAGGCATCCGTGATAATCAAATGCATTCAGACTTCCCCTCAGCAACACGGACCATGAACACCCGCCGACAACTTCCGGTCCCGCTCCTTCAAGCCACTCAGGCTACGCCGGCACTGGCCAAGCTGATGGAATTGTCGCAAGACTCGTCAGCGCGGCTTAGGGCCATTGAGTCACTCATCCCATCGTCGCTGCGACCCTGTGTCCAGGCTGGGCCGATCGACGGAGGGAATTGGTGCCTGATCCTCGATAACAACGCGGTCGCCGCAAAAATCAGGCAACTCCTGCCGGCGCTGGAATCACACCTGCGAGTCAAGGGCTGGGAGATTAACTCAATTCGGCTCAAGGTCCAAATCTCGCGGAGTCAATAGCCCGCCATTACTTCAAGCAAACAGTGAAATGGTGCCGATTATCGGATTCGAACTGATGACCTACCGCTTACAAGGCGGTTGCTCTACCAACTGAGCTAAATCGGCGTTGCAGGTATTTTACCGGCGCCCGCTGGCGGTCCGGCGGCGCGGGAGCAGATTATTTCACGCGCTTGAGCGACGGTCGTCCGCCGGACGTGGGACGCGGGGTCGGCGGCTCGCCAAGCCCTTCTCCATGCATGTCCTCGGTCTGGCCTGCGATTTCGGTCGTCGAATCGGCCACCGCGAGCAAGCCCACCGAGCCAGTATCGGTCGGCACTGCCGAAGCCGCACTCACCGTTGGAAAGGACATGCCCTGCCCTGTTTCGCGAGCATAGATCGCCAAGACCCGGTCAATCGGGACCATGATTTCACGGGCAGTTCCAGCAAAGCGCGCCTTGAACTCAATGAACTCATTGCCCAACTTGAGCGAACTGGTGGCATCCATGCTGACGTTGAGCACGATCTCGCCGTCTTTCACGTACTCACGAGGAACCTGCACTGATTGGTCGACCCGCACCGCCACATAAGGCGTCAGGCCGTTGTCCGTGCACCACTCGTACAAAGCGCGGATCAGGTACGGTCGAGTTGAGGTGGTGTCAAAACTGTCAATCGTGGACATCGCTGGTTCGACCTACTTTCGCATTACTTTTTCGGACGGCGTCAGCGCCTCGATGTAAGCCGGACGAGAAAAAATACGCTCGGCGTACTTCAGCAAAGGCGCAGCATTCTTGCTGAGGTCGATGCCGTAATAGTCCAGACGCCAAAGCAAGGGCGCAATCGCCACATCCAGCATCGAGAAACCATCGCCAAGCATGTACTTGTTTTTCAGGAAGACCGGGGCAAGTTGGGTCAGGCGGTCACGGATATGGGCCCGTGCTTTCTCCAAAGCCTTTTCATTGCTCTTGGCTGCGCGCGATTCGAGGGTGGACACATGAACGAACAACTCCTTCTCAAAGTTGAGCAGGAACAGGCGCACGCGAGCCCGATCAACCGGGTCACCCGGCATCAACTGCGGATGGGGGAAACGCTCGTCAATGTACTCATTGATGATATTGGACTCATACAAAATCAGGTCGCGCTCCACCAGAATGGGAACCTGACCGTAAGGGTTCATCACGCTGATGTCCTCTGGCTTGTTGTACAGATCGACGTCGCGGATCTCGAAATCCATGCCCTTTTCGAACAGCACGAATCGGCAGCGATGCGAGAACGGGCAAGTAGTACCCGAGTACAAAACCATCATGGTGGGGACTCCTAAAAAATCAAAACGAAGCTTCAGTGGAGACGAACCTGCACTCAAGTTACGTCAAAACCAAAAAGAGTGGGATGCATCATGCACGCCCACTCTGGAAGATCCGGCAGGCTCGCAAGCGAGTCAAACCAGATCACTAACCTGTCTTACTTGATGTCTTTCCAGTAAGCCGCGTTCAGCCGCCAAGCCAGGAAAGTGAAGACGCCCAGGAAGATTAGCACCCACACGCCGATGCGGACTCGCGTATTCTGAACCGGCTCGCCCATCCATTGCAAATAACTCACCAAGTCGCCCACGGCCTGATCGTATTGTTCGGGGCTCAAGGTACCGGGGCTGACTTGCTCCCACTTCTTGAACACCTGTGTGCTGTGTCCGTGTGCTGTCACGGACTCAAATACGGGGCGGCGATCACCCTGCAGCTCCCACAGCGCGTGCGGCATTCCGATGTTCGGGAACGCCAGATTATTCCAGCCCGTGGGCTTGCTCTCGTCCTGGTAGAAGGTGCGCATGTAGGTATAGAGGTAATCCGCCCCGCTGCCCTGTGAGCCAGCTCGGGACCGGGCTATCACGGACAGATCGGGCGGATTGGCTCCAAACCACTCGCTAGCCTGTTTGGGATCAATCGCCGCTTTCATCGTGTCACCAACTTTGGCGTTGGTCACCAACAGGTTGTCCTTGATTTGCTGGTTGGTCAGGCCGATGTCCTGCAAACGGTTGAACCGCATGAACGCCGCCGAATGGCAGTTCAGGCAATAGTTGACAAACAACTTGGCGCCGTTTTGCAGCGCCCCCATGTCATTGGTACGGTTGGGCGCCTTGTCCCAAGGAATGCCGCCTTCACTGGCGTGCGCACCGACGGTCAACCCGAGCGCGACAACCAACGCCAGCATGACTTTCTTGCTAAACCCTGTGGTCTTCATGAATCTTGTCTCCTGCTTAATGGGCCACGAACGTCACGCGGCTGGGCACTGGCTTGGGTTCACCCAGACGACTCCACCACGGCATAAGCAAGAAGAAGCCGAAGTAGAACAACGTGCCTAGCTGCGACACCCGCTCGCCGATCAGTGACGGCGGCAATATGCCCAGGTAGCCCAGAACCGCGAAATCCAGGACAAAAATCGCATATAGGTACTTGTGCCAAGTCGGCCGATAGCGAATCGACTTGACCGGGCTGAAGTCCAGCCAGGGCAGGAAGAACAAGATCACAACGCCGCCGCCCATCGCCACTACGCCCCAAAACTTGGCATCAATAGCCAGCATCATTGCCACCACTGCCACCGCGGAGCCGAGGATCGCCACTTTGAAGATGGCTGGCATCTTGAACTTTGTCACGCCCAACACGGCTCCCAGGCCCACACACGCCATCAGGACGTACATCAACTCGTTGGTGACGGCACGCAGCATTGAATAATAGGGCGTGAAGTACCACACCGGCGCGATATGCAGCGGTGTCTTGAGCGGGTCCGCCGGGATGAAGTTGTTGTATTCCAGGAAATAGCCGCCCAACTCCGGCGCGAAAAACACAATCGCCGAGAACACAAACAGGAAGACCCCGACCCCGAAGACATCGTGCACCGAGTAATAAGGGTGAAATGGAATGCCGTCCAAGGGGCGACCGTTCGCGCCAAGCGTGGCCTTGATCTCGACGCCATCCGGGTTGTTGGAGCCCACCTCATGCAAGGCGATGATGTGCGCAACGACCAAGCCCAGCAGAACCAGCGGGACCGCAATCACGTGAAAGCTGAAGAAGCGGTTCAAGGTGGCATCCCCGACCACGTAGTCGCCACGAATCAGCAGCGCCAGATCCGGGCCAATGAAGGGTATTGCAGAAAACAGATTCACGATCACCTGAGCACCCCAGTAGCTCATTTGACCCCATGGCAACAGGTACCCCATGAAGGCCTCCGCCATCAGCACCAGGAAGATCGCACAGCCGAAAATCCAGACCAACTCGCGCGGCTTGCGGTAACTGCCGTATATCAGCCCGCGAAACATGTGCAGGTACACAACCAGAAAGAACGCCGACGCGCCGGTTGAGTGCATGTAACGAATCAGCCAGCCCCATGGCACGTCGCGCATGATGTATTCAACCGAACCAAAAGCCAACGCTGCGTCAGGCTTGTAGTGCATCGTCAAGAAGATCCCAGTAACAATCTGGATCACCAACACCAACAGGGACAACGAGCCAAAGATGTACCAGAAGTTGAAATTCTTCGGTGCGTAGTACTCGCTCATGTGCTCTTTGAAGAGCTTGGTCATCGGGAAGCGGTTGTCCACCCAGTTGACGAGTTTTTCCGTCGCTGATGCGTTGGGGGAGATTTCGTGAAATTCAGCCATGTTGTTCTTTCTTAGGCCTTTTTGTCTTCACCAATGAGGATTTTGGCGTCCGACAGGTACATGTGCGGCGGCACTTCAAGGTTGTCGGGTGCGGGCTTGTTCTTGTAGACGCGGCCGGCCATGTCAAACGTTGATCCGTGGCAAGGGCAGAAGAACCCGCCTTTCCAGTCGTCTGGCAACGAGGGTTGCGCCCCGGTCTGGAATTTGTCGGACGGCGAGCAACCCAAATGGGTGCAGATTCCAACCGTCACGAAAATCTCGGGCTTGATCGAACGCGCCTCATTGCGGGCATATACAGGTGTCAACTCAGCGGGATTGCGGGCCGACTTGGGGTCCGCCAATTGGCTGTCCAGCGTCTTGAGATCGGCGAGTTGTTCGGGCGTGCGGCGCACGATCCAGACCGGCTTGCCGCGCCATTCAACAGTCATCTTGTCACCCGGCTGGAGGGCGGAAATATCGGCTTCAACCGCTGCGCCAGCCGCTTTGGCTTTCTCCGAAGGTTGAAAGTTGCTCACAAAAGGAACGGCGACGGCAGCAGTGCCAACCGCCCCGGCGCAACTGGTCGCAATGAGCCAGGTGCGCTTGCTGGAGTCGATCTGGCCGCTATCGGCAAGGGTTTCACTCATGGGGATCCTCAAGGAAAAACGACGCTAGGGGAACAACCCGCGATTGTAGCTGAGGGGTTCCCACCGCTTTATGGCTAGAAACTGAGCAGGGTCCAGGCATTTGCGCAATACTGGCAACCTTTCAATCATCAGGTGGAGCACACATGGCAATGATGCAGGAATTCAAGGAGTTCGCCATCAAAGGCAACGTGATGGACCTTGCAGTGGGCGTCATCATCGGTGGCGCCTTTGGAAAGATCGTTGACTCGGTCGTCGGTGACCTGATCATGCCGGTGGTCGGCACCATTTTTGGCAAGCTCGATTTTTCCAGCCTGTTCGTGGTGCTGGGGACGCCGCCCGTCGGCACCGCCATGACCTTGGACGCCCTGAAGAAGGCTGGCGTGCCGGTATTCGCGTACGGCAACTTCATCACCGTGGCGGTGAATTTCGCCATGCTGGCCTTCATCATCTTCATGATGGTCAAGCAGATCAATCGACTGAAGCGACAAGCGCCTGCGGCTGCGCCAGCCCCGACCCCGGAAGATATCCTGCTGCTGCGCGAAATCCGGGACAACCTGAAGAAGTAGACCCTGCTGTGCCGTCCGATTCGCGGGCCCATGCGAAGCCGGATGGCGGTTGCTTGTGCGCGCCGCGGGTTGTGAAACCTTGCGGGTCAGACCACTCGCACAGCGATGTGCTCTGACCCCAACTGATTAGTGCCGACGCAGCGCCCGAGCCATGCGAATCGCCGCGATCAGACTGGAGGCATCTGCCCGACCAGTTCCGGCAATATCAAAGGCGGTGCCATGGTCCGGGCTGGTTCGCAACAGCGGCAAGCCCAAAGTGACGTTGACACCCTTGTCGACGCCGAGGTACTTCACGGGAATCAGTCCTTGGTCGTGGTACATCGCCACGACCACATCAAACTCCGCCGGCTGCTGCACCGTGTGGCGCGCGCGCATGAACACGGTGTCAGGGGCAAACGGCCCGCGTGCGTCGATGCCAAGTTGACGCGCCGCCGCAATCGCCGGCAAGATCACGTCAATCTCCTCACGGCCAAACAAGCCGCCCTCACCCGCATGGGGATTGAGCCCGGCCACTGCGATCACCGGTGCGCGCCCCAGCACCGCCCGCAAAGACTGGTCGGTGATGATCAAGGTCTGCAAAACGTTGTCCACAGTGACCGCATCCAAGGCCTCGCGCAAGGACACATGAATGCTCACCAGCACGGTGCGCAACTCATCGTTGGCAAGCATCATGCGCACCGGCACTTGCGTCACGGGTTTACCTATGAAGGCTGCGGCTTGCGCCTGCAGGAGCTCCGTATGCCCTGGGAATGCTGAATACGGGAGACCGGCGGCGTGCAGCGCTGCCTTGTGCAAAGGCGCCGTGACCATCGCCGCCACCTCGCCGGTCAACGCCGCGTGGGCCGCCCATGTGACACACTGCCCGGCGATCAGCCCCGCAGCCGCACTGACTCGCCCCATCGCGACTGGCACATCCACTGCCACCACCTGGACCACCGGAATGCAGCGCGGCGGCATATCCAGCAAGGCTTCAGGCGTGGCAATCTGTGCCACTGGCAAGGTGACGCCTTCACCCATGATGCGCTGTGCCGCGCGGCGCACGCTGCCAATATCCCCCGCTACAAAGCAGCCCCGGGTGACATCCGGCGCATCCCGGAAGGCCTTGGCAATGATTTCCGGGCCAATACCGGCAGGGTCGCCCAGCGTGATGACGATAGGTTTTTGCATGGGAACGTGCGGTCAATTCAAGCCGGGTTGTCGATATCAATGAACACATGCGCGAGATTCAATTGAGCCGCCACATGCGCCGCCAGCGCGGCCACGCCGTAACGCTCAGTGGCATGGTGTCCGCAGGCCAAGTACGCCACGCCGCACTCTCGGGCATAGTGAGCCTGCGGTTCGGAGATCTCGCCGGTGATGAAGGCCTGCGCGCCGGCGGCAATGGCCGCCTCAAAATAGCCTTGCGCGCCCCCGCTACACCACGCAATCCGGTTGATCGGGCCTTGGTCCGTGCTGACGAGCGTCACGGAGCGCCCCAGCGCCCGCTCGATGTGCCACGCCAGTGCCTGCGGATGCTCAAACTGACCGCCGTGCGCGGGAGCGCCGAGAAAACCAAGGTCCTGCTCACCAAATCGCTTGCTGGCGCTCAGGCCAAGCTTGTGGCCGAGTTGCGCGTTGTTGCCCAGATCAGGATGCGCATCGAGTGGCAGGTGGTAAGCATACAAGTTGATGTCACTGGCCAGCAAAAGGGCAAGGCGCTGCTTCATCCAGCCTGTCACGCACCCCTCCTGTCCGCGCCAGAACAAGCCATGGTGCACCAGGATCGCGTCGGCGCCAGCCGCAATAGCGGCCTCGATCAGGGCACGACTCGCGGTCACACCCGAGATCAGCTTTCGCACCGTCGCGGCGCCCTCGACCTGTAAGCCGTTCGGACCATAGTCCTTGAAACGCTCGGGTTGCAGCAGCGTCTCGAAGGCGCTCAGAAGCATCTCGCGCGAAACGGCAGTGCTGGGGTCAGACAGGGACATTTTGGGCCATTCGGAATACGGATGTGAATTGTCAACCATCCGACGCGACGCGATGGCCGTCCCGGTTAGGGAAGCTCAGGCCCTTATTAGCCTCCACACTGCTATCGCAGCCGGTCCCCGCGGCAATCCAGCGCGGGGCGAACCGGGTTAAAAGAGCGGCTCCGACCGGCGATGCGCCATGCAACCAGCTTGGCAAGGCCCGGTTCAGAGCCTCAGTTGGCGCCGCCACGGCGGCGCACCGGTAGTGGCGCGCCATCTCGTCCCACTGCACGGCCGCGCAGGCGCCACGGCGCCGACCAGTCAACAGCACACCCAGCGGACAGGGCTCCAGCAAACAACAGACACCGCAACCATTGCACGGTGCACCCTCGGGCGGCTTTGGCGGCGCCCCGGCATGGATGTGGATGACTAAACCGGCACTCATACGGACACTTTACATCGCCAGGCTCGCCCCCACGCAAGTAGGTGCCAAGCCAGGCTGACAGGCAGTGTCGAACGGTGAGGCCTACAATTTCGAGTCTACCCACTGATGCCATCGGTCAATGACTGACCCTTGTGGATACCGCATGAAAAAACTTTGGCTGCTTTTCTCGCAAACCGCGACCATTCTTCTGGCGGGCTACTTCGTCATTGCCACGCTGCAGCCTGAGTGGTTCGGGCGGACCACTTCCGCATCACGCCCCGTGGCGCTGGTCGAAGCGCCCGCAGCCGGGCAGACATTCACCCCCCTTGGCAGCTTTCGACTGGCCGCACAGAAAGCCTCCGCCACAGTGGTCAGCATCAATACCAGCAAGGCGGCGCGCCGAAACCCACGTGCCGAAGACCCCTGGTTCAAGTTCTTCTTCGGTGATCAAGGCAGTGAGCCCCAGGCCGGCCTCGGCAGCGGTGTGATCGTCAGCGCTGACGGCTACATCCTGACCAATAACCACGTGGTCGAGGGCGCCGATGCGATCGAGGTGGTACTCAATGACAGCCGCCGCGCGCAGGCCAAGGTGATCGGCACTGACCCCGACACCGACCTGGCGATTCTGAAAGTCGCGCTCGACAAACTCCCGGTGATCACCATGGGCAGTTCCGACGCCCTGCAGGTCGGTGACCAAGTGCTGGCCATCGGCAACCCGTTTGGTGTGGGGCAAACCGTCACCAGCGGAATTGTCAGCGCCATGGGGCGCAACCAGTTGGGAATCAATACCTTCGAGAACTTCATTCAGACCGACGCGGCGATCAACCCCGGCAACTCGGGCGGCGCACTGGTGGACACCAATGGCAACCTGCTGGGCATCAATACCGCGATCTATTCCCGCTCGGGGGGCAATATGGGCATCGGTTTTGCCATTCCCGTGTCGACCGCCCGCTTGGTGATGGACGGCATTGTGAAAGATGGCCAGGTTACACGCGGCTGGATCGGCGTTGAGCCCAACGAGTTGTCGGCCGAACTGGCTGAGACCTTTGACGTCAAGGCTAGGCAGGGCGTGATCATCACCGGCGTCCTGCAGAACGGTCCGGCAGCGCGCGCCGGCATTCGGCCAGGCGATGTGATCACCCGCGTGGCGGGCCGCCCGGTCAGCAACGTCTTAGAGCTGCTATCCGGCGTGGCCGCCTTGAAACCCGGCACTGCCTCTGCCTTCGACGTCATTCGCCGCGACGAGCAAATGGTGCTGCAGGTCACGCCAGGCGTGCGCCCCAAGCCCAAACGGCCGATCCAGTGAGCCCGCGCCCACCTCACGGACACGACGGCATCAGACCTTGGCTGCCTGCGACTCGTCCTCGGGCGCCTTGGTATGTTTGACAAAGATCTGCGCCGCCCAAATGCCGACTTCGTACAGTAGGCACATGGGAAGCAGCAAGGCAATCATGGACACCGGGTCCGGCGGCGTAACCAAACCCGCGACGGCCGCCGCCCCGACGATGAAGTAAGAACGAAACGACTTGAGCTGAACAATGCTCACAATGCCCATGCGCGCCAGGATAATGACCGCGATTGGCACCTCAAATGCCACGCCGAAGGCAATGAACATGGTGATCACGAAATCCAGGTAGGCCTCTATGTCCGGCGTCACCGCCACCGAGGCGGGTGACATTTTCTGGATCGCTGGAAACGCCTGCCCAAAGACGAAGAAGTAGCAGAAAGCCGCCCCGGCATAGAACAGCAACGTGCTAGCGACTACCAGTGGCATCACCAGCCGGCGTTCGTGCTTGTAGAGACCAGGCGCCACGAAGGCCCACACCTGGTACAGAATCCACGGCAGGGCGACCCCGATGGCAACCATGACGGAGACTTTGATCGGCACCAGAAACGGCGACACGACGCCCACCGCGATCATCTTGGAGCCCTCCGGCAACGCCTTCACCAAGGGCATTGCCAGCAAGTCATACAACTGCGAAGGGCCAGGATAGAACAACAGCACGATCAGCACCGCGCCCACGCCGTACGCGGCATAGAGCAGGCGGTCGCGCAGTTCGATCAGGTGCTGAACAAACGGTTGCTCGGACCCGGCAAGCTCGTCATCCTTCTTGGAAGGCTCAGTCATCGCGTGTCATGCCGGTGCTTAACCGTTCCATTTTTGTGGCCGGAAGCGCGCCACCCGCGCCGCGCCGGACTGCACGTGCGTGCGCACGCCAGCGCGGACTTTGTACCAGCGCGGCGTGGCCCCTTGTTTGACGCGCCACTTCTTCTTGGGATGCTGATACGCCGGCAGGACAACCGATGAGACCTCGGACGAAGCCGGTGCGGCGGTTTCGGTCGCTTCAGCCCAGGACTTCTCGAAATCACTGGCGTTGGTCTGAATCGTGCTCTCCACGTCACGCGCGGCGCTTTCCATCGAGTCCTTCATCTTCTTCAGCTCGTCGAGTTCCATCGAACGGCTGACCTCGGACTTGACCTCCGCGACGTAGCGTTGCGCGCGGCCCAACAGTGTGCCAATGGTGCGCGCCAGCCCCGGCAACTTTTCCGGGCCGATCACGACCAATGCTATCCCGCCGATGATGGCGAGCTTGGTGACGCCAATGTCAAGCACTTAGGCCTTGGTTTTGGCTTCAACGTCGATGGTTTCCTTGACAGCCGCTGGCGCGCCCGCCACTTGCTGCATCGGTGCAGCCGGTGTGGCCGTTGTGGCCGCATCGGCGGCCTTGTCGCTGCCATCTTTGATGCCGTCCTTGAAACCCTTGACGGCGCCACCAAGGTCGGAACCGATGTTCCTGAGCTTCTTGGTACCAAAAATAACAATGATGATGACTAGAAAAATGATCAGATGCGTGGTCGACAAACCCATGGTGTTCTCCTGAGGAATTGCTGCAATTTTAATCGCCCACCCACAACAAGGGTGACGATCTCGATAAATTAACCCCGCAGCCACGGCCGGGGGCCGCCCATCACATGAACGTGCAGGTGCTGCACTTCCTGCCGGCCCTCCGCGCCGGTGTTGCTCAGCATCCGGAATCCGCCGTCCGGGTAAGGGCTACAGCCCTGCTGCAAGGCCAACTGGGGCGCCAGCACCATCATGCGCCCCATTAGACCGGCATGTTCCGGGCCGAGCTGCGCCATGGACGGAATATGCAACTTCGGGATCATCAAGAAATGCACCGGCGCCCAAGGATGGATGTCGTGGAAGACAAAAAGTTCATCGTCCTGGTACACAATTTTCGACGGTATCTGTCCCGCCGCGATCTTGCAGAACAGGCAATGGGCGTCAAATTCGCGAATCAGCGCGCTCATGTTGCATCTCCAATTGGCAGACCTTTGTTCATGGCCACCATCCCGCTCACGATGCGATACAGAAACCAGACCGAGATCAGCGCCCAGGCAATCCAGCCCGGAAAAATGAACAGCAGCCACAACGGGACCGTGACCACATACAGCACAGCGGCAATGATGACGGTGCGAATCCGCCAGCCAAAGTGGGACGCATGCCAGGTGCCTTGGGCCTTGTCACGGTTAACCAGATCGATTACCAAGGCCACGATCAGCAGCACCGGGCCAAACTGACCGCCAGGAACCAGCGCACCAATCGCCACGATCAGGTGCAGGATGTAGCTGATCGTGCCCACCGTGTTGAGCGACTGAAGCTGCTGCGGATCAAGTGGGACTTGGTTCATTCGGCGACTCCTTCTCGCGCAACGGCCTTGCGCAACGCTTTTTCTTCAATACCGCTGATGCCGGCGCGCCGGTCCAGCTCAGCCAACACATCGGCAGGCTTCAAGCCATAGTAGGCCAGCGCCACCATGCAGTGGAACCACAAGTCGGCCACTTCATTGACCACCTTGGTCTTGTCGCCACCGTGCTCGGCATCCTTGGCCGCCATAACGACCTCGGTGGCCTCTTCGCCGATCTTCTTGAGGAATGCATCCGGCCCTTTTTGCAGCAGACGCGCCACATAACTGCTGTCCGCATCACCGCCACGCTGGGGCAGACGGCTTTCAATGACAGCGGCCAATCGGGCCAGAGAATGCGCAGCGTCGAGATTGGTGGCATCCGGGGGTGACGTGGTGTTCATTTGTAAATGGTCTGGGGATCTTTTAAGACCGGCTCGGTCACTTGCCATTGACCGTCCTTGTAAACACTGAAGAAACAACTGTGACGCCCGGTATGGCAGGCGATCCCCGGCTGGTGGCCGGTCTGGGTGACCTGCAACAGCAACACATCGTTGTCGCAATCCACGCGAATCTCATGCACGGTCTGCACATGGCCGGACTCTTCGCCCTTGAACCATAACTTGCCACGCGAGCGGCTGAAGTACACGGCACGGCCCGACTCCGCCGTTTTCTGCAGAGCCTCGCGGTTCATCCAGGCGAACATCAGCACGTCTTTGGTGTCGCGCTCCTGCGCAATCACGGGCACCAAGCCCTGCGCGTCCCATTTGATATCGTCCAACCAGTTCATGGATGAATTGTCCGTGATTTATAGGAGGCGACGGAAGTCAGTCAAATCTCAGTGACATCGCGGGGCCGGCTCCGCCGGACCGTTGTTGTCGCCCCAGCAGGGGGAAGGCGCGGCGACACGCAGTGCGCAAGCCTACGGGGGTTGTCAGATTCTCACCGGGATGCCGCGCCGCGCCATGGCCGCCTTGGCCTGCGCCACGGTGTACTCGCCGAAGTGGAAGATGCTCGCCGCCAGCACCGCATCGGCGCCACCCAACTGGATGCCGTCGGCGAGGTGATCCAACGTGCCCACGCCTCCCGAGGCAATCACCGGCACGCTCACGGCGTCGCTGACCGCCCGGGTCAACTCCAGATCAAAACCGGCTTTGGTGCCATCGCGGTCCATGCTGGTAAGCAGAATTTCCCCGGCGCCACGGCGCGCCATGTCGCGCGCCCAGGAGACCGCATCCAGCCCCGTGTTCTTGCGTCCACCGTGGCTGAATACATCCCAGCCGGCGCCAACCGGCGCACCGTCGGCATCGCGGCGTTGTGCATCCTCTGCTGAACGCCGCTTGGCATCGATCGCCACCACGATGCACTGCGCGCCGTATTTGTGCGAAGCGTCTTCAATCACCTGGGGGTTGGCAATCGCCGCCGAGTTGAAACTGGTCTTGTCCGCCCCGGCGTTGAGCAAGCGGCGCACATCGTCCACGGTGCGCACACCCCCGCCCACGGTGAGCGGAATGAAAACCTGTGACGCCACCGCTTCGATAATGTGCAGGATCAGATCGCGCCCGTCACTGGTGGCGGTAATGTCCAGAAAGGTGAGTTCGTCGGCACCCTGCTCGTTGTAGCGTGCCGCGATTTCCACCGGATCGCCGGCATCGCGGAGTTCGACAAAATTGACGCCTTTGACAACCCGGCCACCGGTAACGTCCAGGCAGGGGATGATTCTTTTGGCCAGCACTTTGACGAATGGCGTTAGCCTAACCGTTCAACTCGTCAGCCCGAGCCTGGGCCGCGGCAAAATCAAGATCACCACTGTAGATGGCCCGACCGCAGATCACACCCTCGATGCCCTCGCCTTCGACGGCGCACAGAGCCTCGATGTCAGCCATGTTGCTCAGACCACCGGAGGCGATCACCGGAATGGTCAGGGCCTGCGCCAGCTTGACCGTCGCCTCGATGTTGATGCCCGACAACATGCCGTCGCGGCCAATGTCGGTGTAGATGATGGACTCAACGCCATAGTCTTCGAACTTCTTGGCCAGATCGATCACATCGTGGTGCGACAGCTTGCTCCAGCCATTGGTGGCGACTTTGCCGTCCTTGGCGTCCAGACCGACGATGATATGGCCGCCAAAGGCGGTGCAGGCATCTTGTAGAAAGCCGGGGTTCTTGACTGCCGCCGTGCCAATGATGACGTAGCGCAGGCCGGCGTCCAGGTAGCGCTCGATGGTGTCGAGGTCACGGATGCCACCGCCCAATTGCACGTCAACCTCGCCGCCCACGCTCTTGAGGATCTTGCGAATCGCCATCTCGTTCTTGGGATGACCAGCGAAAGCCCCGTTGAGATCCACAAGGTGCAGACGCCGCGCCCCTTTGGTGACCCAACTGCGCGCCATCACCGGCGGGTCCTCGCCAAAAGTGGTGGATTGGTCCATGTCGCCTTGCTTGAGGCGAACGCAATGGCCGTCTTTGAGGTCAATCGCAGGAATCAGCAGCATGATGGTCGGGGAGGTGGAAGAACTTGGGCTGAAGGTGACGTGGCTGGACCTGTCTGGCAGGGGGAAACGGAAGTCAGGGATTCCAGTGAAGGAAGTTGCGGTACAGGGCCAGTCCATGGTCCGCGCTCTTTTCGGGATGAAATTGCGTGGCGAAAATATTATCGCGCGCAACGGCCGCACAGAATCGCCCACCGTAGTCCGCCTCGCCCGCAATGTGGCGCGCATCCGACGGTTGAGCGTAGTAACTGTGCACAAAGTAGAAGTAGCTACCGTCCGGCACGTCGCCCCAGACTGGGTGCACGGCGCCACCCGGTCGGCTCTGAAACACCTGATTCCATCCCATTTGGGGCACTTTGTAGCGGCTGCCATCAGGCTGGTGCCGACCCTCCAGATCAAACCGCCGCACCTTGCCATGAATCAGGCCCAGGCAGGGGGTGTCGAGCTCGTCGCTGTGATCGAGCAGCATCTGCATGCCCACGCAAACCCCCATCAAGGGTTTGTTCGCGGCGGCGTGCAAGACCGCCGCCAGCATGCCGGAATCGTGCAGTTCGCGCATGCAGTCACGCATGCCACCCTGCCCAGGCAAGACTACGCGCTCAGCCGCCATGACCTCTTCAGGGGTGCGCGCCCAGACCACCTCCACGCCCGAGCCTTGGGCGACATGCAACACTGCTTGCGACACCGAGCGCAAGTTGCCCATGCCGTAGTCGACCACCGCCACGGTTCTTCCAACGGTCCGATTTGCTACCAAATCCATAGCTTGTCGCACAATCCTGACGGGCTCTGAGGGCCGAATCGGTTCATGGCGTCAGAGTGAACCCTTGGTCGATGGAATGGTGCCTGCCGCGCGCGGATCGGGCGTCAGCGCAGCCCGCAGCGCGCGGGCAAAAGCCTTGAACACGGTCTCGGCCTGGTGGTGCGCATTCTCGCCGCGCAGGTTGTCAATATGCAGCGTGACAAAGGCGTGGTTCACGAAGCCCTGAAAGAACTCGTGCGCCAACTGGCTATCGAAGGTGCCGATCATGCCGCTCTTGAACGGCACGTTCATGATCAGTCCGGGGCGTCCGGACAGGTCGATCACCACCCGGGACAGCGCCTCATCGAGTGGCACATAGGCGTGGCCATAACGGCAAATGCCCTGTTTGCTGCCCACGGCTTTGTGCACCGCCTGGCCGAAGGCAATACCGACGTCTTCTACCGTGTGGTGGCCGTCAATGTGCAAGTCACCTTCGGCGTGAATGTCCAGATCGATCATGCCGTGGCGCGCGATCTGGTCCAGCATGTGGTCAAAAAAGCCGATGCCGGTGTGCAACTTGGCCTGTCCGGTGCCATCCAGGTTGACGCGCACCGTGATGCGGGTCTCGGCGGTGTTGCGCGACACCTCGGCAATGCGCTGTGGGGCGGATGTGGGGAGTGGCGTTGGGGTCATAGAGATTGGTGCAAGGCCAGCAGCATTTGGCGGTTTTCGTCGTTGGTGCCAACCGTAACGCGCAGGCAGTTGCTCAGCAGGGGGTGCATCTTGGAAACGTTCTTGACCAGTACCTTGCGCGACTTCAACCCCTCGAACACGCTGTGCGCCCGGTCGCTCTCGCCCAGGATGCGCAGCAGAATCATGTTGGCATCACTCGGATGGGCCCGCACGCCTGATGTTTCCGAGAACGCTTGCAAAAGCATAGCACGTTGGGCACATATGTCCTTGGCTTGGAGCGCAAATACTTCGCGGTGTTCGAGCGCGAAGAGCGCGCACTCCTTGTTCAAAACGCTGACGTTGAAGGGTGGCCGCAGCTTGTCGATCTCGGCAATTAGCGGCTTGGGGCCGATCATGTAGCCCAAACGCACGCCAGCCAGGCCGAACTTCGACATGGTTCGCATCAACAGCACGTGGCTGTGGCGTGTAAGCCGGTCGATGTAGCTACGGCTGGAAAAGGGCTGGTAAGCCTCGTCGATCACGACCAAACCACCGACCTCGCCAACCGCCTGCACGATGCGCTCAATCGCCACATCGTCCCACAGGTTGGCGGTCGGGTTGTTGGGGTAGGCCAGGTAGGTAATGGCCGGTTGGTGGGTCCGAATGGCCTCAAGCATGGCCGGTAGGTCCAGCTCGAAGTCGGCCGTCAGCGGCACCCCGTGAAACGCCAAGCCCTGAAATTGGGCGCTCATGGCGTACATCACGAAGCCCGGCACAGGCGCCAGGACGCTAGCCGGTTTGAAGCCGTTGGCGGCGCTTGGCGGCACGTCACAAGCCAGCGCCAGCAAGGCGATCAGTTCGTCCGAGCCGTTGCCCAGCATGATGTCGAAACCCTCGGGCATGTCAGCGTAGGCAGCCAAGGCCGCCCGCAAATCGTTGCTGTGACCGTCAGGATACCGGTTCAACGCCAGGGCACCCAGCCGCCGCCCCAGTTCGGCCTGCAATTCCAGCGGCAAACGATGCGGGTTCTCCATCATGTCGAGCTTGACCAGCCCCTCGGACGCCTGGATGGCGTAGGCATGCATGGACACGATGTCCTGGCGGATTCGGGTACGGATCAAGGCGTCAAGGTCAGTCATGGGCCGGTTCAATCAAGGTTTGGGAGGGCGCCGGTCAAACGCATCTCGGCCGCCCTGGCATGGGCCTGTAGACCCTCGCCATGGGCCAGCACGGCAGCAATCCTGCCCAGGGTTTGCGCACCCTGTTGACTGACCTCGATCAGGCTGCTGCGTTTCTGGAAATCATAGACACCCAAGGGGGACGAAAAGCGCGCAGTACCGCTGGTGGGCAACACATGGTTGGGGCCGGCGCAGTAGTCACCCAGGCTTTCGCTGGTGTAAGCACCCAGGAAGATGGCACCGGCGTGCTTGAGCAGCGGCTCCCAGCGGTGTGGCTCGCGGCTGCTGACCTCCAGATGCTCGGGGGCGATTCGGTTACTGATGGCGCAAGCCTCTTCCATGTCCCGCGTGAGGATGAGCGCGCCGCGGTCACTGAGCGACTTGGCAATGATGTTCGCGCGGGGCATTTCCGGCAACAGGCGATCCATCGCTGCCTGCACTGCATCAAGGTAGGCCGCATCCGGGCACAGCAGGATGCTTTGCGCCAGTTCGTCGTGCTCGGCCTGGCTGAACAGATCCATGGCGACCCAGTCCGGTGGTGTCGTGCCATCGGCCAACACCAGGATTTCCGATGGGCCGGCGATCATGTCAATGCCAACGGTGCCAAAGACGCGCTTCTTGGCGCTGGCCACGTAGGCATTGCCAGGGCCGGTGATCTTGTCCACCTTCGGAACCGTCTGCGTGCCGTATGCCAGCGCCGCCACCGCCTGCGCGCCGCCGATGGTAAAGGCGCGGGTGACGCCAGCCACATAGGCGGTTGCCAACACCAGCGCGTTCTTCTCCCCTCTTGGGGTCGGAACGACCATGATGATCTCGCCCACGCCGGCCACATGGGCCGGGATGGCGCACATCAGCACCGTTGAAGGATAAGTCGCCTTGCCACCTGGCACATAGATCCCAACGCGGTCCAACGGTGTGACCTTCTGACCCAGCAGCGTGCCGTGTTCGTCGCGATAGCTCCAACTCCCACCGCAGGCCTTGATCTGGGCCTCATGGTAGCTGCGCACCCGTGCGGCCGCCGCCTGCAATGCCTCGCGTTGAGCCGACGGAATGCGGTTGAATGCGTCCTTGAACTCGGCCTGGGTCAACTCCAGTTCGCTGACGCTAGAGGCACTCTGTGCATCGAAGCGTTGGGTGTATTCCAGCACCGCCGGATCACCGCGGCGCCGCACGTCCGCCAGGATGTCGGTCACGCGTTGCTCGATCGCGATGTCGGTGTCGGCCGACCAGTGAAGTCGCTTCTGAAAATCAGCCTCAAAAGTGGCGTCGAGCGTTGACAGTCGTATTGGAGTAGCTACCAATTTCATAGCATTCCTGAATCTGGACTAGTTTGCCAAGGCCTTGGCAAAAGCGTCGATGATGGCGCGCACCGGCGCCTGCTTGAGCTTGAGCGCGGCCTGATTCACGACTAGGCGCGAGCTGATGTCCATAATGTGTTCCACCTCAACCAAATGATTGGCCTTGAGCGTGTTGCCGGTGGAAACCAGGTCCACA
>JAUXWC010000133.1 GCA_030685025.1 Rhodoferax sp. | reverse complement strand
CCCGGAACTGGTGCACGCCTTTGCAGGCATGCACCAGAAGGCTTCAGGCGCTCACCTTCTCCACATGGGCCTGGCGCGTGTAGAGGAAGTCGATCACTGCCTTGCGGTAGTGCAGGTAGCGGCTGCTGTCGGCCAACTCCATCCGTTGGCGCGGGCGGGGCAAGTCGACCGTCAGAATGTCCCCAATGGTGGCCGCCGGGCCGTTGGTCAGCATCACGATGCGGTCGCTCAGCAACACCGCTTCGTCCACGTCGTGCGTCATCAGTCTGCTCCTGAGAAATGAAAAACAAAAAAGGCGTCCACACCGGGTTCGAAGCGCATGCGCGAATCGAACTGACGGGGGACGCCTTTGTCCGGTTACCCGCCACACCGCCCGCCGTTGGACTGTGAGCTTGGCTTGACCCAATTGGGTCTCAGACTTAGCTACGCAATGTCTGTGCCAGATGGTGCCTTGTTGGAGTGCTATTGTTTGTGTAGCGCACCATCGTGTGTTTATCAGGGCTAGTGGCTATTTCGCCGTGTCGTCTGGGTGCATGCACGATTTCCGAGCGATGCACCAAAGCGGGACCGAACCGGCTAGGGTCCGTCGCCCCCGCAGCGTTCCCCTTGTGCCGTCAGGTCGGCGGCGGGCTCCATCAAGGGCATCAGGCTGGGTGCCAGCACCTTGAGCAATTGCACCGGCAGGGCGCTGGTGAAATCGTAGTCGGCGGCTTGCGGCCCATGTACATAGGCGGTGATGCTGCCAAAGAAACGTTCACCAATATTGAACACAAACGTGGCCGAGCGGTTGACCACGCGGGAGCGCAGCAACTGGCCGTGCGCGCCGTACACGTCAAAGCGGTGGTCGCCGGTGCCGGTCTTGCCGCCCACCGCCATCTCGCTGCCATCGGCACGCACAAAGGCCTTTTTGGCGCGCTTGGCCGTGCCTTCGTCCACCACTTCGCGGATCACCCCCAGCACGGCGCGCGCCACCTCGTCGGGCAGCACCCGTTCAGTTTTGCCGGCCTGGTGTTGCAGCACGGTTTCGTACGGCGTGGTGGCGGCGAAGTGCAGGGCCTGGATGCGCTGCACCGGTTTGCGCACACCGCCGTTGACCAGAATGCCCATCAGCTCCGCCAGTGCGGCGGGCCGATCGGCCGAGGCGCCCAAGGCGCTGGCGTAAGACGGTACCAGCGCGTCAAACGGGTAGCCCATGCGTTTCCACTGCCGGTGGATCTCCAGAAATCCCTCGACCTCCAGCAGGCTCAGGATGCGCGAGTCCTGCGCGTGTTTGCGGTTGGTGCTGAACAGCCAGTGGTAGACCGCCTGGCGCTCGGCCGAACTGGCGGCAATCATCTGGGTTGCCGTGGCGCCGGGGTGGCTGCGCAGGTAGCCCACCACCCACAGTTCCAGGGGATGCACGGTGGCGATGTAGCCACGGTCGGCCAGCGACATGTTGTTCGGTGCGTACTGCTCGTAGAGTTTGGCCAGCTTGTCCGGGTCCACGTCGCGCTCGCTGTCCAGGTGGTCCTTGACGAAGGTCTTGAAGCCGTCCAGACCCGCATCGGGCGCGATGGTTTGATAAATGCTGGCCAGACGCGCCGGCGTTGGCCGCACCGATTGCATCAACAGTTTTTCGGCCTCGGGCCTGGACTTGCCCTGGTACTTGGCGACAAAGCGGTGAATGAACTCGCGCCCCTCGCGGTCGGCGAAGCGGCTCAGGTACTCGGCGCGACGCGGGTCCTTGCTGTCTCGCAACAATGTGGCGGATGAGCCCGGCGCCTGGAACATGTAGTGGTGCACCACGTCGCGCATCAGGCGCACAAACACCAGGTTGACCGAATGGCGCAGGCCCTCGCGCACTGACAGGGTTTTGCTGTTGTCCTCGCGGCGGAAGTTGCTGAAGGTATGCAGAGCGCCACCGGTGAAAAAATTCTCGGCCGGGTTGGCCGAATAGCGCCGCTCCAAGGCCGCTTGCAGCATGTCGCCCAGATCGCTGTCCGGGTGTTGGGCGAGGTAGTCCAGGCTCCAGCGCGAGAGCGTGTCTTTCGGGTCCAACTCGATCTCCCGCCGTTCCTCGGGGTCCAACGCGCTGTAGCGCTGGTGCAGGTTGGCGATGAGGTCGAGGTAACTCACCAGCGTGCGCAGCTTGGCGGTGGAGCCCAGGTCCAGCTTGGCACCATCGTTGATGTCCAGCGGCTGATCGAAGTTGTCGGTCTGCAGGCGCAAGTAGTTCACCTGCTCGCCGCGTTCGAGCAAGGTCACGCTGTACACCACCTTGGCGGGGTCGCCATGGCCCAGCAGCCCTTTGCCTTGCAAGCCGGCCGTCGCCGCCGCCGTGGGGTCACGCAACTGGCGCAACACCTGCGTCACCGCGGCTTGGCCCTGGCCGTCGAGCGTGCTGGTCACGCTCAGGTCCAGTCGGTCCAGGCCGTAAAAGCCGGCGCTGCCCAGCAGGGTGGCGAGTTGCGAGCGCAAGGCGGTGGACGCCTTGCGCGTGACGAATGAGACCGGCTGCGGCGTGGCGCGCGCGGGTTGATCGCCCGCCAGGCGCAGCGCCAGCGCCGCGTCGCGCAAGGCCTTGGGGATGACGCCCTCCTTGGCCAGCACCCGCAGGTGGCTGTTGGTCAGGGCTTCCAGGTCACTCTGGCTGTCACCCAGGTAATAGCTGGGGCGGCGCTGCGCGATCAGCAGGCTGAGCGCCTGCTTGTAGGCCAGTGCTTCACCGGGGGAGGGGTCGGCCGAAATTGGTCCGTTGCGCAACTGCTCGTTGATTTGAGCGAAGTCGCGCCCATACCAGGCCCACAGCCCATCGCCGATGCCGTTGACCTCGCCGAAGCCGGGCTTGGCTGAGAGTGGCACGGTGTTGAGGTAGTCGACCACCAGGCGGTGTCGCGCGGCGGTGGTGTCCGGCCCTGCTTGGTAGGCGCGTAAACTGGCCGAGGCCATTTGCCGCAGTTTCTCCGACGCCGAGGCGGTGCGGCCCTCGGGCGAATGGCGGTACTTTTCAATCTGGGTGGCCAAGGTGCTGCCCCCGGCGGATTTGTGCTCGGGGCTGAAGCCGTGCAGGGCTTGCTCGAAGGCGGCCTTGCTCAGGCGAACCCAATCCACCGCCGGGTTGCGAGTCTGGTAACTGGCGTCCAGCAATTCGCGGTTCTCGATGAACAGCAGGCTCTTGACCAAGAGCGGGGGCAAGTCCTCAAAGCTGGCGTAGGTGCGCTCCGGGTAACGCGCCGCAAACAGCGGCTGCTTGCGGCAATCGAGCACCGCCAGCCCAAGCTGGGTTTTTTCGCGGTAGGGCACGTACAGGCCCTGGTCAACCGCTGCCACCATGTCCGCGCTCATGCGCGCCTGGGCCGTGATTTGAAAGTCCTTGGCCTGTAGCTTGCCAAAGAACTCGGGCAGCTTGGAGTAACCCAGCCGTTCGTCGTAAGGGCTGTCTTGCGGATAACGCACGGCGGTGTCCGGGCTGGGACCGGGCTGCACCGCGTAGGTCATTTTGGCCGCGCGTTCGGAAAAGAACTCTGCTTGCCAGCGCGCGCTACGCAACTCCTGAAAGAGGAGGCCGCCCGCAACCAAGGCCAAGGCCAGCAGCGTCATCAGCAGCGTCAGCAGGATGAATCGCAGACTGAGCCAGGATCGGTCAGCGGGTTTTACGTCAGCCGGGCAGTAGGGTGGCACTGATCCGGCCAGTTGCGATGGCAGCGCCGGTGGTGGTGACCGCAAGCTGCCGCGTCGGTTGGTCGCTGCCGCTGCCATGGAGCCGAGTCGCCGCGCGGCATGCAGGTAGGTGTGCGGCTTGCGCCAATGCGCTTTCTTGGTCATGGGTGGTAGTGGTCGATTCAGGTTCGCGTCATGGCGCGATCGGCGGCGGGCAGGTGCAGGGTGCCCCGACTTTACTTCAGCAAAGTGAACCGCATTGCTGCTAGGTCGCCCAGATTCGCGGCGGCACAGCGGGCAGGGTCCACAGCGCCTGGCGCCAGGCAGCCCAGACGCCGCGCAGCAGACTCATGGCGGACTCCACCTGGGGCGCCAGCACACGCAGCACCACCACCTGCGGGTTGGGGCTGGTGGCGCCCGCAGTGGCCTTGAGTGCGTGCGCGGCCATGATCTGACGGGCGGTGTCCAGCGCCAACTCGCGGCGAGCGCGGCCAAGCGGGTTGCCGGTGGCGAAGAAGACCGACGCCATGCAGGCATGCCCGGCCAGGCCCAGCGGGCCGGCCAGTAGGCGGGTGTCGGCGGCGTCCAGCAGGCCGCGCTCCAGCCAGATGCCTGGTAGTTCGATGTGTTGGCAAAAGCGCCCACTCAAGTAAGCCTGGCCCGCATGCGGCAGGCCCAGCGCGGTGACGTCCCAGCCGATCAACTCGGCGCCGGGGGCGAGTTCCAAGCTTAGATGATTCTCGGCTTGGCAGCCGTTGTACAGAATCGATTCCATCGGCAACCACTCCAAGCGCGCGCCAGCTTCCACTCGCAACGCGCTGCGCTGCAAGGCCAGCGCGCCACTGGAGCGGTAGAAGCGGGTGGCACCCGGCGTCGTGATCAGTCCATGCGCGCCGGTGCCCACGTGCACGGCAATGTCCAGCGTGTCACCGCCCACCAGGCCACCCGGCGGGTGCACCAACACGTTGTGGCAGACCGCGTCGCCCTCGGGGTACAGGCTCTTGAGCACCCGCAGCGGCCCATCGTGCACAAAGCGCGCGACGCTGCGCTCGGCCTCCAGGCCGTAGACGAGGGAGAGTGAGGCGTGCCAGGTCATGGCGCCATCCTAATTGAAGCCCCGGATGGTAAGAGGACCCGTCATCGCGAGCGCAGCGTGGCGATCCACCATCGTGTGCCGCAACGGTGGATTGCCGCGCTGCGCTCGCAATGACGACCACGACCACGCTCGCAATGACGGCAACGACTGCGCTCGGCTCAGATTGCGACCAAATCGCGCACCCCGTTGGCCTGCATGTCCTGGCCCTTGCCGTGCGCCAGTACCGAGCCGCGCTCCATCACCACGTAGTCGTCGGCCAGTTCCTGGGCGAAGTCGTAGTACTGTTCCACCAACAGAATGGCCATGGTGCCGCGGTCGGCCAACATGCGGATCACGCGGCCAATGTCCTTGATGATGCTGGGCTGAATGCCCTCGGTGGGTTCGTCCAACACCAGCAGCTTTGGCTGCGCCGCCAAGGCACGCGCGATGGCGAGCTGCTGCTGTTGCCCGCCCGACAGATCGCCCCCACGGCGCCCCAGCATTTGTTTGAGCACCGGGAACAAATCGAACAGCTCGGGCGGTATCGGGGTGTTGGCCGCTTTGTAGGCCAGGCCCATGCGCAGGTTTTCTTCCACGGTGAGGCGCGCAAAGATTTCGCGGCCCTGCGGCACAAAGCCGATGCCGGCGCGGGCGCGTTCATAGGGGGTGGCGCTGTGAATAGGTTTGCCATCGAGTTCGATGCTGCCGCTGCGGATGGGCACCAGGCCCATCAGGCTTTTGAGCAAGGTGGTTTTGCCCACGCCGTTGCGGCCCAGGATCACGGTGACCTTGCCCAGCTCGGCTTGCAAACTCACATCACGCAGGATGTGCGAGCCGCCGTAGTATTGGTTGATGTTTTTTACTGCCAGCATGTTGTTCGCCTCGACGGGCCGCCCCTAGAGGCGAAAGCGCCCCCTTGGGGGGCAGTGCAGTACACGAAGTGACAAACGTGGGGGCACATTTATCGACCCAAATAGACTTCGATCACGCGTTCGTCCGCCTGCACCTGCGCCAGCGTGCCTTGGGCCAGCACGGCGCCGTCGCACAGCACGGTGACGATGTCGGAGATGGTGTTGATGAAGCTCATGTCGTGCTCGACCACCATCAGCGAGTGTTTGCCCTTGAGCGACAGAAACAGCTCGGCGGTGCGCTCGGTTTCTTCGTCGGTCATGCCGGCCACCGGCTCGTCGAGCAGCAGCAATTTGGGGTCTTGCATCAGCAGCATGCCGATCTCCAGCCACTGCTTCTGCCCGTGGCTCAGGTTGCCGGCTTGGGCGCCGACGCTGTCGGCCAGATGGATGGTGTGCAAGACCTCGGCCAAGCGGTCGCCCTGCGTCGAGTCGAGCCGGAAGAACATCGAGGCCCACACGCCACGTTCATCGCCCTTGTTGGTCTTGAGCGCCAGCTCCAGGTTTTCGAACACCGTCAATTGTTCAAACACGGTGGGCTTCTGGAACTTGCGGCCGATGCCCAGTTGGGCAATTTCAGGTTCGGTGTAACGCAACAGGTCAATCGTGCTGCCGAAGAACACCGTGCCTTCATCGGGCCGGGTCTTGCCGGTGATGATGTCCATCATCGTCGTCTTGCCAGCGCCATTGGGGCCGATGATGCAACGCAGCTCTCCCGGCGCAATGTCCAGCGAGAGTTTGTTGATGGCCTTGAAGCCGTCAAAACTCACACTCACGTCTTCCAGGTAGAGGATGCGGCCATGCGTCACGTCCACTTCGCCGGCTTTGGCGATGCGCGAGAAGCCGGCCTGGCGGCCACCCGATTCGGTTTTGCCCAACTGTGCGTGCAGTTGTCGCGCTTCAAGGCGGCGCGCGCCTGCTTCCATTAGTTCGGGGGTCATTTTGCAGCCCCTCTGGATTTGGAGAGCTTCGTCATCGCGAGGCCGTAGGCCGTGGCGATCCATGACCG
>JAUXWC010000127.1 GCA_030685025.1 Rhodoferax sp. | reverse complement strand
GCTGGACGCAGCGCCCCGCACCGATGCCGCCTCGGCCGCCAAAATGCTGGGCCACGCCTGGCTGGTGACGGCGCTCAATCCCAAGAGCATCACCTTCTTCGTGGCCTTCCTGCCCGCCTTCCTCGACGCCAAGGCCGACTTTCTCACCCAGATGCTGGTGTTCGAGACGACCTTCCTGGTGCTGGCCTTCGCCAATGCCTTCGGCTACGCGCTCGTGGCCTCCAAGGCCCGGCGATTCGCCGGCAATCCGCGGGCGATCGGCGTCGTCAACAAAGTCGGTGGCGGCCTGCTGGTGTCGGCCGGCGTCGCGACGGTCACGTTCAGCGGTTCACGAAGCTAGGCGCCGCCCTTGATCCAGACCGGCGTCACCGTCGGTCGCACCGGCGATGGCGCCGCTTAACTCTCGCCGTTCGCAAAATGGAAACTGGTAAGGGTCCTCTCTTGGAGGGGGCGGAATGGATTCGACTTTTCTAGCAGCGCATCCATCGCCGGGTTCGGTGCCCACGGCAGATCGAGGCGGCACCAGTCGAGTTGGAAATATGCGCCATCCTTGGACACCAGTAACCCAACGGCGCGCGATGTCTTCGTTAAGTACGCCGCTGCATCAGTGAAATTCTTCAAGCCAGTGAGACGCGTGCTATCGCCATCGGCACCGCTGACCGGCAGGTCCGGTGGAGGCACGGCGATCATGAAGGTGCAATCGGTTGCCGGGAAGGCGAACAAAAACGGCTTAACGTACTTACCATCATTTGCCGCATCGACCGCCATCTTGAAGCGCTCCTTAAAGGCGCGCCAGACGGACCGAGGCACACGGGCAAACTCGAGCATGATCTGGCAATAGTCTTGTGATTTGTCGTCTGCCTGGATGTGGTCGAAAAGATTTCCGATTAACCAGGAGATATCGAAGTCCTGAAGGTCCTGTACGAATAGGCCCAGATGGTCGTGTGAATGCTCGGTCGGCATCGGCTCGTCCGCGATGAAGGCACCCATGACGTCGGCCTCGGTTACTGTCGCTGGATCGAGTTGCAACAAGACCTTCTCGCGATATGCGAAGTACTCTCGGATATCTCCCGGCACCCGCAGTGTCTCGAGTATCCGGAAGTAGTCTTCTGCCGGCACGATGTGAATGAAGCCGGCCGTAGCGCTGACGTGATAACGCGTGTTCCAGCAATCCTGGGGCAGCGCATTGCTTCCGACGAAGCTGATGATGCTGGTGACGCCTTCGAGTTGGGCGCCGCGGACGTCGAAGACGCGGCCGCGCTCATTGGTGATCGTGACATCGTGCTCTCGGAGGAAGCGGAGGGTATCGCGGATCTGCCGGGTCGCCGTCGTCAGGACCTTCTTCTTGAACCAGCGGCGCTCCTGCTCCGGATCACTAGTCGCCCCATCTCGCTGCTTGAGCTGCAGGGCGAAGGCGTGGTTGCCGAGCCACACTACATTGTCGGCCAGTTCATACTCTCCCTTGCCCGGCTCGGGGGAGAACGTGTTTTGTGAGAACGTGAGTTCCTTCCAGAACGCCTGGACGTTGAGTTGGGCGATCTGGTCCTCGAGGGCGGGAACGATGCTTGGCAACGGAAAGCCTCGAATTGTTACCCTAGGCGCTGCCGAGTTCGCTCGGCTTGCCGAGGCGTCACCTGTTTTTCTCGACGTGCGTTGGCGGAGAGGAAGGCCGACAGGTTCGCGGCTGCCACTCAGGACGCGGTCGTGGCCTAGAACAGGCCGCGCGGCTTCGGGTTGAGGGCATTCGCCACTCCGAGCAGTCCGCGCGGTTCGTCGTGTGGCGGTTGCGCCAGTGCGTTTGCCAAAGCAGACATGCCGCGCGGCTCGCTCCGTGGGCTCAGAGGCGACTGGGCCAGCGCATTCGCCAGCATCCCACCGGCGCTACGGTTGCCCTGCCAGTGACGCGGCCGCTTGTTGTGGAACGCGTTCAGACCACCGAGCGCCGACGGCGCCACATGGTCGATCTCCCAGCCGTACTCCGTCAGCTTGCCGTAGTCGGACTTCTTGATCTTGCGACCGTCACAGTCGACGGCCCAGTCGTACAAGGGCGAGAAGTGCTGATTCCAGACGATGGTTTCTTCGGGTAATGGCGCGAGGCTCACGAGGTATCTCCTTGCTGAGAGGCAGCAGCAGTGTACCGCTAGGCGACCCCGAATGGAAGACTATGGCATGAACAAACATGGATTTAGCGACCGCCACAGTTCGAAAATAACCCCGCTATACTGCATTGTTATTTAGTTAGTTCCCTCTTTAGGCCCATCTGTGGATAACTTGCGTACGGTGTCGTCATACGTGGCTTCGTAGAGGCGTAACCACGCGTCTTTGACCTGGGCGGCGTGGCGGCTGAAATTGGTTATCGCCTCCTCGTAGCTGAACGTTGGCTTCGTCCTGGCGCCGCCGAAGTCGTCGACTTGGTACGGGCTGACCTCAATGAAGCGGCCGTCGAATTTGATGCGGGTGTCGTAGTACGCATGGATGATGGCGTGGCGCTGCTTGGCCAGTTTACGGCTGGTATTCAGCAGCGCCTTTACTTCGGCAAGAAGCTCGGGGCGCTTGGAAAGCACAACGTTCGCGACGCTTTCGACGAGCCGGCGTTGCGTGTCACCGCTACCCACATTGAAAAACACAGCGTTTGCCCGAGCGATCTTTGCAGCTTCGTCTTTTGCGGGAAGCAGAGAGGGGGTCTCGTCGTCGACTTCTGGCGGATCACCGATTCCGTCGAACAGCATGTCGCGAAAGATCAGCGCCCACGCCTGCTCCACACGACTCCATTCCACTACCGCTCGCCCGGTAAGCTGGAACATCGGGTCGTCAGGATCGGGGAGCATGGTAATTCCAGGCAAATTGTTACCCTACCCGTTACCCCTACCTATTTGGCTTAAATGGCAAGGTGTCCAAAACGCCGCAAATATTGGCGAGCCCGGCTGGATTCGAACCAGCGACCACCAGCTTAGAAGGCAGGTGCTCTATCCCCTGAGCTACGGGCCCGAAATGTCAGAATAGCACGCCAGCGACGGCTTTGCCGTCAGTGTGTCCCCAGCGACGGCTGCG
>JAUXWC010000110.1 GCA_030685025.1 Rhodoferax sp. | reverse complement strand
CGTGTATTCAATGACCTCTCCAGCGTGATACGGCAGTTGGAAGCAGGGCTACCTCGACTCGCCGCCAATACCCAAGGCTTGCACAGCTTAACTGCTTGGCCTTGGATTATTAGTCTCAACTTGAACGCTACTTAGAATAAGAGCATCTTCATGTGATCCCATCCTTTTTCTATTTACTGAGTGACGCGTAGCGGCGTCATTTGAATCGACCGCTGGCTTCGTGCATGCCAAGAAGTCGATTTGAAGTCCCGATGAGTCAAGGTATTTCATATTCCCCATATATCGGGAAGACTCAGTCTACTGGAAATCGGACAGTTTCACCATATGTTGGGAAACTCTCCGCTCGTACCCCACGCCGCTTTGGGACGCGCACTGCGTAGGCTTCGGCTGGCCGCAGGGCTGAGCCAAGAGCAATTGGGGCTGGAGTCCGGCGTGCAACGCAACTTCATTTCCCTGATCGAGACCGGGCAGAACCAGCCCACGCGACAGCGGCACGCAGCCCACTTTTGCCAAACAAATTTACCGCTCCAGCAATTTGTGCAGGAAACCGAACTTGCGGCCGATGTCGTGCAAGCTGACCTGCACCAGCGCATCGTGGTGGCCTTTGAGCCGCTGGTAGGTCTTCCAATGCATGCCCTTGGGTTTGCGACCGTCGCCATTCAGGATGCCAGCCTCCCAGCCCATGCGTTTGCGCAGCTTATCGGCTCGGGTCGATGCCCGGTCGCCTGCGCCTTCTTTCTGCGTGGCGTAGCCCAACCCACCGCACAGGCGGCACGCAAAGTAGCGGCCCGGCGCGTACAGCACCGCCACCCGCTTGCTGCACCGTGGGCAGATGAACCAGTGGCGCTGCCCGCCCAGGTGGCAGGGTGAGGTTTGCGTCTGCACCCTTTGCTCGACCACTTCGCCAGTGCTCTTGATGCGATAGGACAGCACCATGCCGTGGTCTAAATCCACCCGAATGCTGATGCCTGCCACTTGACGGTCGTTCACCAGCCACTGCCAGCTAAAGCCGTTGCCCGGCACCAGCAAGCCCTTGCGGGTGATCTTGCGAATGTCCAACGGCATCGAGTCATTGGTTTCCGGTTTGCCGCAGTAGCTGCTGCGCCGCCCACTTCCGCGTCCGCCCATTTTTATTCTCCGGTTTTTGCCGAAATCAATTGGCAAGTTGAGCAGGGTTTGTGACCTGTAACCCCGTGAATTGGGCTGTAACCCGCATGGATGATTGGTTCTGGGTGTTTCACGTGATGCCGGAAAGTAGGCATTTTTTTTACGCCGCGCGGCCTTTTCTGAGGTCTTTGAGCTTGATCAGCATGGCCAAAGTGCGTTCAAACTTGCGATCCAGGTGCGTTTCGTAGCGGGACAGCTTCTCCAGCTTGTAGGCTTGCAGCCCTTCACCAATGGTCTGGTTGACGATGGCATTGTGGTGGCGGGTTTCCTTTTCTTGGCTGTGGCACAAGGGTGACAGGTGCGCGGTGATGAAGCTGGCCAGCCCTTCGGCATCGGCCGTGTATTCCTCTTCCTCCAGGTAGCTTTCCCACCACTCCCGCGAGTCCGGCAACAGCGCGCGCAGGGCTTTGTCATAGGCGCGGTCGCCGCCTTTGCGCAGGATGGCGCTGGCCTTCATGGTGGCATCCAGATCATGCCGGGCGGCGCGCTGGTTCTCGGTCACGTCCGCAGGTGTCAGGTCCATCAGGTCGCGGATGTCGGTGCCCTCGCCAGACAGCCCCATTTCAAACGGCGCCGCCGACGGGATGACGGTCTTGGCACTGCGCGCTGATTCTTTCAAACCCTTGTTGATGGTGGCACCCTCGGCTTGCAGCACCCGGCGCTTGCGCCAGATCACGCTGGCCAGTTCTTCTATCAAGTGCTGCTCCGTGGCGCCGGCGGGTAGGTGTTCGTCCATCAGCGAGCTGACCAGACTTTCATAGTCGGCATGGCTCTCGTGGCTGAGCACTGTGTAGCGGCTCAGGATGCCGTGCTTAAGGGCGTTGAAGCGCACCACTTCGTAGGCTTGGGGTTTGGAGTCGGCAACCAAAGGGGCAGAGGTGTCGCCCGCAGCGCGCGCTGCTGAATCAATCGAGGTCATGTTCATCGTCGGTTCCTTGTGGTGTTGAATTGAGGTGCGCAGTGAAGCCGTCGCAGCGCTGGAGTTGCACAACCAGCTCAGCAGGCAATTGCGTATCTCGCGACCGCATTGCGATGCCAGCCGCTTGCCAGTTGCCACAGCGCCACGACCCAGCCCCGTGCCCGGCAAAGTGCTTGCACTCTGGGCAAATGCGCCGGTCATCCTGCTCACGATCCCGCTGCACCAGCGCATCGGCCAGCCGTTCGGCATCGGCCAAGATCAGCCCCCGGTCGGTGAACCGCACCAGCCGCGCCGTGAAGGTGTCCAGTTCCGCGCCATTCATTGCCGTGCTGTGTGGCCAGCATGAAGCGTCCGGCGTGTTTGATGGCGTTGCTATCTGAATCCTGTCCAGCGTCAGCGAAGCGGCCCGCAGTCGCGCCAATGCGTCCGGTGGTGTACCTGTTGCAACGGAAACGCGCCAGGGTGCGGCGCCGTCGTTTGCTGCGTTGTCCGTGGCTTTTGCGACAGCGACAGTTGCGACAGTTGCGACACTTGGGGGGATATGTGCCTTAACTGTCGCGGGTGTCGCAGGTGTCGCAGTCGCAAGTCCGCGCAAGCTACCTTTTTTGAGCAGGCTTGCAAGGGTCATCCTGTCACCGCCAGCAGTGCGGGATTGATCTGCACCAGCCGCTTCTTGCCATCCTGCACCAGCCGCGCCCGGCCGAGCTCCGCCAGTTCGGTGACAGCTTGTTTGAATGCGGCCTTGTCACGCAAGCCACCCGGTCCGCAGCGCTGCACTTCCCGAGTGGGCACGCTGTCGGTGTGTTCCCGTCTGCAAAAGTCCAGCATCCACAATTCCAGCCGCGCCGGGTTTGCCAGTTCCGCAGGCATCGCCAGTTCACCCAGAAAGCGCCGCGCTTCGGTCAGGTGCCACGCCGTTACCCGTGCTGCTGATTCCATCGCCTCGATATCAATCGGCCCAATATTGCCGGTGAAGGCGTGGAACAGCGCAGCCAGCCGCGCCGCGTTGTCCGCCGTCTTGCTGGCCACGTCGCGCACGTCGAACAATTCGCGCCCGGTGGACAGCTCCGATTCGATGGCATCATGAAACGTCACCCATGCCTCCTTTGCCTCGGGTGATAGTTTCAGCATGGCCGGGGTCAGCCCGCCGTTGTCATCTATCGGTGCTGCGCGATCCAATATCGCGGTCAGCCGACCATTGAATGCCGCCAGTGCCGGCCAGTTCGCCGGGGCTTCGGTAAAGTTACGCGTGCCTTGCGTTGACGCTGGCCAGGCCACCAAAAACCGCGCCAGAAAGCCGGTGCCGCGTGCCAACCCCTTGGTGCTGTCAAAGAATGCCCTCAGGGTCGTTTCCTGCACCTGCAGTGCCATCGTCAGGCGTGCGCCGCGCACGGTGAAGCTCTCCGACGATCTGCGCTCTACGGGCAGTGCCGCGCCGTCCCAAAGCTGATTCAGCGCCGCCAAATTGCGCATGACTGAATCCTTGCCCATGCCATGACTGCCGAACACGCTCCCGGCTTCGCTACTGATGACGCCGCCCGACGGCCATTGCTTCGCCAGTGCGTAGGTCAACGCTTCCGGCGTGGCGTCCCCGTAGATCAGCCGGGGCACGCGAGGTGCTGCCGGTTCACCTCTGTCGTGTTCGCGCAAGTCCTGCACCTGCAACGCGCTGGATTTGCCCTCTTTGGCCAGTGCCTTGATTTTCTCTTTCAACCCGCTGCGCCGCGCTTCCCATGCTTCATGCTCGGACTTGTACGCCGTGATTAGGGGCTTTGCGGCCTCTTGCTCTCGTGCCTCATAGTCCCGGATGGGCTTCGTGAAGAACCCGTCGCAGGTGCTCTTGCGCTCCCCGCTGTCCGCAATGGCCAGCAGGAACAAGCCGCACGGCCCGGACAGCTTGTCCGCCCGTTCGACATCGGTGTGCGCCTGTATCGCCAGGGACAGCGCCGCCAGTGCCGACGTGGCAATCAGCGCAATGGGTGCCTTCACGAACCCGGCCACTTCCAGCACCGCGCATCGCACCACATCGGGCAAAGCATCAAGCGGATACTCCTCGGGGTCAATCTGCGCGATCAGCGATTGCAGCTCTGGCCATGCGTCCACCGCGTCATCCTCCAACGGTGGGACGGTCTGCCCACGCTTCACGGTGCAGGGTGCCGCCGCCTCGATACCGCCGCGCACCGCATCAAGCCCGGCGATCTGGTGCAGGTCGTTGAAGTCGGTGGCCTTGTCCGGCCGGGCTGCCTGGAACTCGGGCACGGCCAGCAGTCCGCCTACAGCTTGCGCCGCTACCCGTGCTTTGGTCAATCCGGGGTTGCCGTCTGTCAGGTGGTCGTCATCGGCTGCAACAATGATTTTCAGGTGTGGGTACTTGGTGCGCAACGCCAGCGCCACCGGCTCCAGATTGCCCGCGTTGAAGGCCACGGCCACCGCGTGCCCGGTGCACTCGTGAATGCTCGCGCCGGTTGCGTAACCCTCGCAGACGATCAGCATGCCCGCTGGTTTGCCAATGGCGTGGTAACAACCTTTGACCCGGCCACCGAACAGAAACCGCTTGTCGCCATCGGGTGTGATGGTTTGCAGGCTGTGCAGGGTGCCCGCTGTGTCGTGCATGGGCACGATCAGCGCACCAGCGATATCCACCTTTACGCCATGATCCTTCACGCCTTTGGTGCGCAGGTAGGCGTGCTCCGTGCAGTGTGTGGCCGATCGCCAGCGGTGTGCTGCGTCCGACGCCGCCGCATGGTGTCGCTGTGCCTGCTCGGTTTTGCGCTGCGCCTGCATCGTCGTGACGCGTTCGCGGTGGGCGTCACGTTCAACATGCGTCATGGCTTGGTCTGACTTCGCGCACCATGTCGATTGCAGCCCAGTGCGCCAGCAGCCAAACGCACCTGCCGCAATGCTGTCGGTGTGCAGCATGTACCAGCCGGAATCGTCACGGGTTTTGCCGTTGGTGCTGAAGCGGTGGATGGCGCCGTCGTCAACGATGGCGTCGGGTGGTGTCAATCCAGCGGCTGCAATCGCGTCCTGAAAGGCTTGCATCGGGTTGCTGGCCGCCCCCTGTGGGACCGGTGCTGCGCTCACTTGTTCACCCCCAACCTGTGGGCAAAGATTTGCAAGGCTTCAAAGTCCGTGGCGTGGTGGACGTGCCCGTACTTGCAAACCAGATAGCCACCGTCTGCAAGTTGGTGAACGGCATGGCCTGCAATGGCAAGCTTCGCAATCTGCGTGGCAACGGCTTTACCACGTCGACTGCCCGTGGCAAAATTCAAGTCGTTGGTGGAGTCAATTTCTAAGCCTTCGGTGTTGATAGCGCCGGGGGCTTTTTCATTGGTGGCACTGGTGTGGTGGGTCATCTCGGACCACCTTTCAAAACGTCGCCAGTTCGATGCGCTTTGCGTGCAACACCTTCACCAGTTCGCGGATTTCGCCTTCGGACTTGCCAGCCACCAGCGCCGTTGCTATGGCCTGCGCCTCATAGTCAGGCCAGCCTTTCGCCCTCTGGCCTATGGCAACCCCGTTTGTGAATAATCCGGCCCGGATCGCGTTGTAAATGCTGGCGTCCGACCGGTGCCCTAACACCCGTTTGACTTCGGGCAGTCTCAAAATCAACATTGCTTGTCCCCTTTGGGTCTCGCTGGCGGTTGCTGCGATTAGGGGCAATGTCGATGGATTTCGATGACTTTTTCGCGTGTGACGGCTAGCCGTTACGCGTGGCGGCTAGCCGCATCAAATGGCTGGCTTTTTCTTTGAAGCTCGAAGCGTGTCATAGATCAGTCGCTCGGGATCATTTGAAATGGCCGCAAAGTTCTGTGGTAGTGATGCAAGTAACTTGCCTGCAATTTGTTTGTCTGAGCCTTGCATGCTTTTCGCCTGTTGCAGTGCCCATTGTTTGAACGGCTCGTAACGCTCACTGCGTGCCTTGCCGCCTTCTGTACCCGCCACTGAATGCACTGAGCGTATCGCGGCCCGCAACCTGTCCTCATCTTCTTTTGACACGACGTCAGTTTTCGCTTTTGTACTTTGCAATGCCAGATACCGAATGCCCTGTGCACACTGCTCTATCGCCTCGAAACATGCATTTCTGGTTCGCTCGGTAATGACCTGGTTGTGGTTGCCAAACGAATATCGAGACGCGCGATCCGCAGAGCCGATTGAAACCATGTAAAAGGTTGACATGGTTTGCGCACGGGTCGCATCAATTTTCGCAGTGTGTGTACCCTCCATCATCATTTCCAAGACTTGAATGTAGTTCGCTTTCACCTCTGCCAGAGTTAACGACTCTTTGCGAATGAGGGCGCGCGCAGTTTTGACCTGTTCGCGAATGATCCTTCGCAATCCGTAGCCTCGCACGATTGGACTGACAAGTGGAAAGGCGAACCCTTCAAAAACCACGTCTTGAGGACGTATCCCGAAGTCTGGAATTTCGAGCCAATTGTCTGGGTCAAGCTGGTCTACCGCCCAGGCTTTCGACATCTCTTTTACATTCATCCCGTCCCCCGCAACGCCCGAATAGAAAACCAGCGCCGCCGGGTCAGGGTGTCCCGGTTTTCACCATCGGGGATCAGCCGATAGCTAGGCGTGGCCTAAAACTGTCAAGCTGCCTTGAACTGAATCACGTCCGCGCCAATGGCCAGCTTGTCCAAGTAGTCGGCCCACTGCTGAATCTGCTCAAACCGTTGTTTCAGATACTGCGTGCGGTTGTAGCTGCGCCCGTTGGCGTCCTTCACCGCGTGGGCCAGATTCGCCTCTATCGCCAGTGGGTCAAGGTTGAGTTGGTCCACCAACATGGTGCGCGCCGTCGCCCGGAAACCGTGCCAGGTCTGCTCCTTGCCGTAGCCCAGCGCATACAGGCCGCTGCGCACCGAGTTATCAGAAATCGGTCGGTCGTGGCTGCGTTCACCGGGGAACACATAGCGCCCATGCCCGGTCAACGCGTGCAAGTTGCGCAGCAGCGCCACGGCCTGCACGGGCAGAGGCACGGCGTGCGCTTCGCCATTTTCTTTTTGCTCTTTGGTGCGCTTCATTTTCATGCTGGGGATCACCCACAGCGCGCCATCCAGATCAAGTTCGGCCCATTCCATCTCGCGCAGGTTACCGGGTCGCTGGTACAGCACGGGAGCAAGCTGCAAGGCCGTGCGCACAATTGGCCCGCCCTTGTACGCTTTGATGGCGCGCAGCAGTTCGCCCAGGCGTTTGGGGTCAACAATGGCCGCAAAGCTCTTGCCGCTGTAAGGCGTCAACCGTGCCTTCAAGCCCTCGGTGATGTTGCGTTGCTGCGTGTCCGCCGTGGGCAGCCAGTAGTCCCAAACCTGCCGCGCCACCATCAGCACGCGGTCAGCGGTTTCCAGCGCGCCGCGTTCCTCGATCTTTTGCAGCGCCGCCAGTAACTCCATCGGGTGAATGTCCGCGATGGGTCGTGCACCGATCCAGGGGAACAAGTCGCGCTCCAACTGGCGGTGCACGCGGGTGGAGTGGTGCCCGCTCCATTGGGGGGCCTGCTTTTCGTACCATTCCAAGGCAATGGCCTTGAAGGTGTCATCGCCGGTTCGGGTGGCCTTCAGCTTTTCGACCTTGCGCGCCATCACCGGGTCACGGCCATCCCGCCGTTGCAGCTTGGCCGCGTCACGGGCCAAACGCGCCGCCTTCAATCCGACATCGGGAAAGCTGCCCAGCGCCATGCGGCCTTCTTTGCCGTCTTGGCGGTATTTCCAGAACCAGCGCTTCGAGCCGGCCGGGCTCACCTCAAGGTAGAGGCCACCAGAGCAAGCAAACCGTTTGCGGTTCTTCTCGGGTGGGCAGGTTGCGCTTTTGCATTCGGCATCGGTCAGCATGGGGGCTCCAGATGTGGGGAACAAAGCAGGGGGAACAAGAGTGAAAACGGGGGAACAACCCCTCGAAAGCACCATTTATCCCCGTTTGTTCCCCCGTATGTTCCCCCACTTTGGATTAGCAGTCAATAGCGGCCCTTGTAGGCCATTGCACTGTAAGCGGTTGATTTACCAAAGAAAAAGGCCGCTAGGTGGTTATTCCTAGCGGCCTTTATACAGGGTCATGGTGGAGCTGGGGGGATTTGAACCCCCGTCCGAAAGCCATCTTCGCGCAGTTCTACATGTTTAGTGGTCTGATTTGAGTCTCGCCACCTGTGTCGCGCAGCCACACGCTACACAGGACGCCAGCACCCTATTGTCTCGCTCCATACCAAGGTACCCGGTACAGAGCCAGCCGATGTGAATGACCTTACAGCCTGGACGACCCAACCTTGCGATCAGACCACCCTTGCCCGGCCCATCGGCCTGCCGTTGTAAGGCTCACTGGTTATTAAGCAGCGAGTGCGAAACGTTCGTCGTTTGCAGTTAGTTTGTTAAATCGAGATTAACGAGCGTGAATCAAGCTCGACATGCCCCACAGCGATTCCGAACCCTCGTCGAAACCAGTGCAGCCCCTCAAGGCCTATTTTAGGCGTTTGTGAGTAATTGCAAGAGCTCACCGGGCGAATTAATTAATGCGTCGGCGCCCCACTGTGCCACGTCGCCTTGGCGACCGAGGTAGCCATAGGTGGCCGCCACCGTCAGCATGCCTGCCGCCCGGCCGGCGACGATGTCGCGTTCGTCATCACCCACGTAAACGCAGGCCTCGGGTGGAACCGTCAAGCGCCGCGCCGCCTCCAGCAAGGGCTCGGGGTGGGGCTTCGAAAACGGGGTGGTATCGCCGCAGACAATCGCACCCGCCGAGGCAAAACGCGGCATGGCACGCGTCAGGGGCTCGGTAAAACGTGCCGATTTATTGGTGACCACGCCCCACGGCAGTTGACGTGCCGCCAGCTCCGCCAACAAGGCATCAATGCCCTCGAACGCTGTCGTGCGCTGCGTCATGCACTGCTCGTAGTTGGCGAAGAACTCCTCACGCAGGGGCGCAAAGTCAGGGTGCTCCGGCGTCAAACCAAAAGCCACACCCAGCATGCCGCGCGCGCCCGCACCGGCCATTGGCCGGTAGTGAGCCAGTTCCAACGAGGCCATCCCTCGCTTAACCCGCATTTGGTCGGCAGCAGCGCCCAAGTCCGGCGCGCTGTCAAGTAGCGTGCCATCCAGGTCAAACAACACCGCGCGGATCAGGGTGAACCGCGCTGCCAACGCGGTCACTGACCGGCTCCGCCGTCCCGCTGGGTGGCAAACAGGTAGTTCACGCTGGTGTCATCCGTCAATGAGTAGCGTTTGGTTAGCGGGTTGTAGGCCATGCCACGGGTATGCCTCACGGTGAGGCCGGCCGCACGGCAGTAGCCCGCCAACTCGCTGGGCTGGATCATCTTGGCGTACTCATGGGTGCCGCGCGGCAACAAATTGAGCAGGTACTCCGCACCGATGATGGAGAACAAGAAGGACTTGGGGTTGCGGTTCAAGGTGGAAAAGAACACCCATCCACCGGGCTTGACCAGGCTCGCGCAAGCTCGCACCACCGAAGCCGGGTCCGGCACATGCTCCAGCATTTCCATGCAAGTCACCACATCAAGCGTGGCAGGCGCCTCCAGCGCCAGGGACTCGGCGCTCACTTCCCGGTACTGAATGCTGGGCGTCTCGGCCTCCAGGGCGTGCAACTGCGCCACCCGCAGGGCCTTGGTTGACAGGTCAATGCCTAACACCTGCGCGCCCAGGCGGGCCATCGAATCGGCCAGAATGCCGCCACCGCAGCCCACATCCAGAACCTGTTTGGCGCTCAGGCCGCACAGGCCGTTGATCCACTCCAGACGCAGTGGGTTGATTTCATGCAGCGGTCGAAACTCGCTTTCCTTGTCCCACCACCGGTGTGCAAGGTCAGAAAACTTGGCTAGCTCGGCCGGATCGGCATTCAAACTTGTAGTCATGGTGAGATTATGAAAGAAACCCATCTGTCGGCTTCGGAACGCTCACTTCCGAAAAGCAGAAACCCCGCCTGGGCGGGGTTTCATTCGGACCAGCCCGCGAGGGCCGGCCAGCGGTAGCGGCCTGATTATTTATTGGCGCGGGTGCCAACCACTTCGATCTCGACGCGGCGGTTCTTGGCCTGACCTTCCTTGGTCTTGTTGTCAGCAACCGGCTGCTTCTCACCCTTGCCTTCGGTGTAGACGCGGTTCTTTTCGATCCCTTTGGACACCAGGTAAGCCTTGACCGCTTCAGAACGCTTGATCGACAGCTTCTGGTTGTAAGCATCGCTACCGATGGAGTCCGTATGGCCCACGGCAATGATGACTTCCAGATTGATGGCCTTGACCTTGCCAGCCAAATCGTCCAGCTTGGCCTTGCCTTCTGGCTTGAGCACTGACTTATTAAAGTCAAAGAATGCGTCAGCGGCGTAGGTCACCTTGGTGGCGGCGGGGGGAGGGGGAGGCGCCGGCGTCGGGGCGGGTGCCGGGGCAGGAGTGGCCGCAGGTGCCGGAGCTGGCGCTGGCGCTGGCGCTGGGGCCGGGGCAGGTGCCGGAGGCGGGGCCACGATAGCACCATCACAACCCTTGGCTGCCGTCGCAGGCGTCCAATTGGCATTGCGCCAGCACAAACCGGTGGAATTCTTCCACACATCGCCACTCGCGCTGCGCCAGTTGTCAATCGACTGGGCGCCCGCTGCGGTTGCCAGCGCTGCGGTTGCAATCACCATTGCCACTTTGTTCAGTTTCTTCATGGTTCTCCTCGTTGGGGAAGTGCCGCAGCAGCGCGGCGAGTGTTGGGACGCTCTAGATGCCAATCACCTAAAACGTTCGGGTCATTGTGCCACAGCATGTAACTGCCCCAGACACTCTCCTGACACGCTCGGGACGCTGAAATCGGCATTTGCAGGCAAGTGTTGCGAACCCGCGACAACCCCTTGCCCGTAAAATCGCATTCCACCCGCCGCTCAAAGCTCCCTCATGACTCAGTTCGCCAAAGAAACCCTGCCCATCAGTCTTGAAGAGGAAATGCGGCGCAGCTACCTCGATT
>JAUXWC010000099.1 GCA_030685025.1 Rhodoferax sp. | reverse complement strand
GACCGACCGCGAGCGCGAAGTGCTGAACCACGTGGCGCGTGGCCAGAGCAACAAGGTGATTGCCCAGGCGCTCGACATCAGCCACAACACGGTCAAGCTACACGTGCGTCACATCATGGACAAACTCAACCTGCGCTCGCGGGTGGAGGCGGCGGTATTTGCCTTTGAATACCGCACTTCGCCCGACGGGCAGAAGGCGGCAGCCGAGGCTGGCGAGAAGCTGAGGGGCTGACGCCCCCCACGGCCGTCTCTGGGCCGAGTTGGGCAATACGCGGGATTTCCTGCTGGGCTAAAACTGGCGCAGCGTAAACCTGTTAAAGCCGGGCCACCCAATAGCCCGGCTGGCGTCGCTGGTGGGCAATTGCCAATACTTGAACCGAGCCGTCGACTTCTCGGTAAATAAGGTCAAAGTGAAAAATCTTGAACATGGAGCGTCGAATGTCAGGCTCAAGAACAATGCGTGAGCGGTCAGGCGAAGCGCAAACCGTGGCCAAAATACTCCGAAATTCAGTGTGATAGCGGCTCCCCAGCCCCGCTTGTATTTCTTCGTAGTAGGCGACCTGTTTTTTGTGCTCTTCGGCCGCCTCGGGGTGGAGCCAATACTTCACCTCAAGAGCGCCTGGACTTCCCGTTCAAGTTGTTCGCCACTCACCAGATTGACCTTGCCGGTGTCAATTTCATCAGCGCGGCGGTGTGCCTCACGGAGCCAGATATCCTGAATATCAGTTTCCGATGGTGCATCTAGGCTATCGAGTAACAGATGCACCAAGTGCGCACGCTCCGGCTTGGGCAGGCCAAGTACAGATTGTTCGATGGCGGCTGAGTTCATGACGCCATGCTATCACTGACCGGCACGTCGAAACTGCACGTGCGCCACATCATGGACAAGCTCAACCTGCGCTCGCGGGTCGAAGCGGCGGTGTTTGCGTTTGAGTACCGCAGTTCGCCGGATGGGCTGAAGGCGGCGGCCGAGGCTGGCGAGAAGCTGAGGGGCTGACGCCCCCCACGCCCGTCTCTGGGCCGAGTTCGGGACGACGCAGCCTTTGGAGTCGCGTTTCATAACTACGTGGCTCCCACTTTGCCGCGCTTTTTGAAACCCCAGCCGCTCAAGGGCGCGCTCAATCTCGGCGCCCGAGACATGTGGCAGCTTAGGCATGTGCCTGCTCTGGCACAGTGAACATGGTCACAAGGGGTGACCCATCGAAGGCATGGGGAACTCGGAAAGATACAGGCTTGTAGCTTCCTTTAGATTCGCCACTGCTTCTTCGACCGTTTCACCCTGCGTTGTGGTTCCGGTCTCTGGGTTTAACGCGACGAACCCGCCTTCTTCGGCGTGGATGAGTATTGCGGTCAATTCCATGGTTTGGCTCCTGGCTGAAACAGTCTGCATTGTCGCGCGAACCG
>JAUXWC010000097.1 GCA_030685025.1 Rhodoferax sp. | reverse complement strand
GACTGCTCCAGCAAGCCGTCGAGCAGTGCTTGGTCCGCCGCCGCAACATACGACTCCAGTTTGGTGCCAATCAACCGAGCCCGCTCACGCCCGAGCAGGCGGGCGCCCGACAGGTTCAGTTTCGTGATCGTGCCGCAGCGGTCCAGCAGCAGGCTGCCAACGGGCGAAAAGTCGTACAGCTCACTGCTTTCGTTCAGCGCGGCTTCAAGCTGCGTGCGGGCCGCGTTCAGGTGCTCGTTTTGCAGTTCCAGTTCGATCTGGCGGACCTCCAGTTCTTCGAACAACTGCTGCGCCTCGGGCAGGGTCAGGGCCGTGGCGGCCTTGGCGCTGCGCTCGGCCAAGCGTTGCTTCGCCAACGCGCGAAGTTCGTCAACGCTGGCGGGGTTCCTACGAAAGCCCATCAGAAATACTCACTGGGGTGGAGACGCTGCAGCGCCCCCAAGCCGCCGGCCGATGCGCCAATGCCGACGATGGGAAATGGCTTGCTCTGCGGCACTGGCTCAGTCGATTCCACGCAACCTCCGATTGATGGCACAGATTGTGTCAGGGTTCGACGGCGCTTTGCTCCATCAGTGTTTGGGCGTGGGAGATTTCGCCGGCGCTGGGCCGGTCCACCAGAATGGGTAAATGGGTCAGAGTCAGGGTTTTGAGCGTGACGCTGCCCAGGTAGACCGGATACTGGTACATCGGGATGCAGTGAAAGGCCACGATGCGCACGCCCAGACGCTTGGCGAATTCAATCGCCTTGAGCGCCGCCGCCATGCCCGAACCCATATGGCTTAGCCCTCGAACTCTCGCAGGGCGTCCAGTGAATGGATATGGATTTCGCGCCGGTCCACGGTGATGATGCCCAGGTGGTCCATGGCCGAGAAGGCGCGGCTGACGGTCTCCAGGGTCACGTCCAGATGGTTGCCGATGTCGCGCCGGGTCATTGGCAGGGTGAAGCGATTGGGCGAATAGCCCATGGCCGCAAAACGATCAGACTGAATGCGCAGAAAACGCGCCACCCGCGCCTCGGACTTGGCCGAGTGCGACAGCGCGTAGCAGGTCTGCTCTTGCGCGATCTCGCGGCTGATGGCCCAGTAGGCCATGCGTTCAACGTCGTTGCAGCCACGACTTGTCGACATAAACTCGGCGGCCGGGATCTTGATCAGGTCGCAGTCGGTCAGCGCCACCACTTCGCTGAGGTACTGGTTCTTGCAAATGCCGTCGTAGCCCAGCAAGTCGCCCTTCATGGGGAAGGCCAGCACATGCTCAGCGCCGTTGACATGGGTCATGGAGGTCTTGAGGGCGCCGAGCCGAACCACGTACAGGCCGTCAAAGGGCTGGCCCATGCGCAACGCGGACTGCCCGGCCTTGAGGCGGCGCCGGCGAAACAGCTCGTGGTCGTCGGCATCCGGAACCTGACCGTTGAATTGCAGCAACTCGACAACTTCCTGGAAGGTGGACCAGCGCTCGTCGCTCTCCAGTTTGAGCGCCGGGTGAGCCAAGGATGGCTGCCACCGGGCCGCACCCGGTGCTGTTTGAAGATTCATCAATTTGTGGCTCCCAAACCGCACGCCGCGCCCGGTGGGCGCTAGAGCAAATCGGTCTGGGTAACTTTAGGCAAGGCACGGTGGCGCGTCTGTAGGGAGATAGTGACAAATGCTGCCGGCGAGCTTGGACAGGGCACGCCAGGCGAGTTTCCATCGCGAGTCAGAGCGTCACAAGCAGGGCTTGTGTTTCATCCGGGTTGTAGTGCGTGCGGTACTTCAGCCGCCGCTGCAGCGCGGACGATTCCCACTCGCGGTTGTGCTCGGTGCGGTAGTTGAAGTAGAGCGTGGGCACGATGGTGGTCGAGCGGCTGATCACCCGTTGCACTGCTTCATGGTCGGGGTGGCCGAACTGCGCGCCGTTGCTGCTGAATAGATACCGTGGGCTCTCGATCAGGGCCATCAATTCGTCGCTGGTGTTGCCCTTGCTGCCGTGGTGCGCCACCTTGACGGCATCCACGCGCAGCCGCTCCAAGCCGCGCGCGGCGAGCAGGCGCTTGAGCGATGCGCACACCACCTCGGCGTGGGCATCGGCCAGGAACAGGCAACTCCAGCCGGCGTACTCGGCCAGGAAGGCAATGCTGGCGCCATTGGCGGCGGCGTTGTCCGGGCGGGACTGCTTTTGCAGCAAGGCATCGAGTTCGGGGGTGCTGCCCAGCAGACCCTGGCCCGGCAGGTAGCGCTTTTGCGTGGACAGCAGCTTCCACGCGGCGTCCAGGTCGCCTGGCCCGATGGCATCGCCAATATCCTTGCGCCAGGCCTCGCGCATCTTGACCAGGGTCGCCACGGTGGGCGAGAGCAGGGTCAGGTGCATGCTGCCCGGCAGCACGCGCATCGGCAGGCTCTGGTCGTCACGCACCACCACCGCGCCGGCCTCGAAGGCGCCGTTCCAGCAGCCCTCGTCGAGCCGATGCGCCAGCAGCGCGCTGAAGTACTCGCCCTGCTTGCCGCCCAGCAGGCCGTGCGCCTGCTCCAGATGGCGCCAGCCGTTGAACCAGACGTCCTTGACAATGAAGGGCCAGGGCAGCGGGTTGGCGAACAGGCGCACCAGCCCGTCGATGTGGTCGGTGTCGACGTGGCTGAGCACCATCAGCTCAAAGCGCCGCTCCCCGGCGGGCAGCGCGTCCAGGCGTTGCTGCAGCGCACCGAAGGCGCCGATCGGCCCGCCGTCGATCAACAGACGCCGGGTGCGCTGCGGCGTGCCGTATTCCACCAGCAGGCAGTCGCCGTGCAGGGCGGGCAGCAT
>JAUXWC010000091.1 GCA_030685025.1 Rhodoferax sp. | reverse complement strand
ACGTTGAAGCTGTAGAAAAACCCCTTTTCAAGCCGCAAAGACCTTTCCAAATGGCGCGACTTCCATCGCGCCATTTGTCATTTCGTCGTCGGATTCATCGAATCGCCGTGTCGCCAGCGCCGACTTTCCGGTCACGCGCCGCGCGTCATGTCGGGACAGGGTCTTCCTGCCCCGTTCCTGCTACTGCGCATACCCGTGATGCGCCAGCTTCTCGATGTTGTGCACCAGACAGAAGAGCTTCCACTGCGTATCCACCTTCTTCTGCCCGCGCAGCGTGAAACGATCCAGCCCCTTGTTGTAGCGGATGTTGCCGAACACCGGTTCCACCGTGGCGAAGCGTCCGCCATACAGGGCGCGACCCCGTTCCGAATCGATCGCCCGCTTCATGCGCTCGATGTAGCTCACCGTGCCGTCGGCCGCCTTGCCATAGAAGAAGCAGACCTGCCGGGTCTTCGTTGTCTCGGGCTTCCGCAGGCACTTGTCGCGTAGCGTGCAAGGCCCGCAATCCCGCAGTGCGCCCTGAAACTTCACCGCCAGGTGCCCGTTGTGATTGCAGTTCGATCCGTTCTGGTAGAGCCACTTGCCGGCCGGGCAGCGGCAGGTGCCGGCCTTCGGGTCGTAATCGAAATCCTTGGGCCGATAGTGGCCGGCGGTCTTCTTCGGGTGCGCCTTGTCGTAGAGCGGATCGGGCAGTGCCTTGTACTTGTCCTGGTCCTTGAAGCGTTCATCGCGCTTCCTCATCTGGTTGTCGGCGATCAGCGCCGGGCGATCCTGCTCGGCCAGCGCCTTGAGGTTGGCGTCGGAGTGGTAGCCGGCGTCCGCCGTAATGAGCGTGTCCGGCGTGCAGAGCGGCGCGGCGGCTTCGACCATCGGCATCAGGAGTGCCTGCTCGCTGCCCGTGCCATGGGCTTGCGCTTCGATGATGATCTGGTAGCGATCATCGACGGCGGCCACTCCGGTATAGCCCTGGATGACGCCCTTGCTGGTGGCCATCTTGGCGGATTCGTTATCGGTACGATTACTCTTGATGACTTTGCCTTTGGCGCCCCGGCGCTCGTCCGGGTTGGCGCTGAGCCACTGGCGCATCTGGGCAGCCTCCCGCGTCAAGCGATCAATACGCTGTACTTCTTTGGCGGCGAGATCGGGTTCGACGGGCAAGGCATCGTTGGCCCGGTGGCGGGCGAGCATGGCCTGCGCGGCGGCTTCCATCTTGTCGGCCTGGCGGCCAAAGTCGGCACGGGTGCCGCTCTTGGCCTTGCTGGCGTTGGACGGCAGCTTGACGCCGTCGATGGCGAACATCTCGCGTCCGATGAGCCCCTGCCGGTCGCAGATGAGCAGGATTTCCTTGAACAGCGGCGCAATCTCGGTGCCAAGCGTGCTGACGAAGTCGGCGAAGGTGGTGAAATGCGGGGCCGAGTCACCCGAGAGCGCAATGAAAGTGACCTGTTCACGACAAGCACGTTCGATCTCGCGCGAGCTGACGATGCCTCGCGAATAGGCGAAGAGAACGACTTTGAGCAGCATTCCCGGCGGGTAGGCGCTGGCACCGGTGAGGTCGTTCTTGTAGCGGCTATCGAAGCCGGACAGATCGAGCTGGTGATCGACCAGGTAATTTAGGGCGTGCTCGAACGTGCCGGGATGAAGCTGCCGTTCGAGATCGACAGCGATGAAGCGCGGGCTGGTGTCGATGTGTTTGTAGCGGGCCATGGCGGACTCCCAAGATGAACTTCTGCTTGGAGTCTTGTTATTCCATTTGGTTCACGGCAGGATGCGGGCATGAACAGACTTTTTCTACAGCCTCGTTAGCC
>JAUXWC010000089.1 GCA_030685025.1 Rhodoferax sp. | reverse complement strand
TCGTTGACGGTGGCGATCACCATCGGGCAGCCCAGCACGTCCAGCCCTTTCATCATGATCAGGTTGGTGGGCAGCAGGTTGGCGTTGGGCGCCCCGCCTTGGCCGCGCCCCTGGGCCACCGCCGGGGTGGAGGCCCAACCGACGATCAGAAAACGTGCGCCAAAGGCCACGCAGCGCAGGCTCTCCAGCGAGATCTCACCGCCCACGCCGTCGTACACCACATCCACGCCGCGCCCGCCGGTCAGCGCCTTCACCTCGTCACGAAAACGCCGCACGCCTGAGGCGCCATCGGGCGCTCGGGTGTTGATGACATGGTCGGCGCCATGCGCCTTGACCAGCGCCAGTTTGTCGTCGCAGCGGCCGGTGGCAATCACCGTGGCGCCCACCAGCTTGGCCAGATGCACCGCAGCCAGCCCGGTCGAGCCGGAAGCACCGTGAATCAACACGGTTTCACCGGCCTTCAATCGCCCCCGGGCGATCAGGCAGTGGTAGGCGGTTTCGTAGTTGCCCAGCAGGCAGCAGGCCTGGTCAAAAGACAGCGCGGTGGGGATGCGGTGCGCCGCCGTGTCCGGCACCACCGCATAGGAGGCGAAGCCGCCCTGGCTCTGGTAGTTGCCCAGCGAGCGCGGTCCGACCTGCAGACCATCCACCAGCACCCGGTCGCCAGGCGCCACGCTGGCCGCATCAACTGCCGCACCCACCGCAGTCACCACGCCGCTGTATTCCAGCCCTGGTGTGTAGGGCGGTTTCGGCATGTGCTGGTACTGGCCGCTGGTCATCAGCAAGTCCACCCAACCCACCGCCGCGCTCTGGATGGCAACGAGTACTTCGCGGGCTTTCAACGTGGCCGGATCGGGCCGTTCCATATCCTGCAAGGACATGTGGGTGTCGATCGCCTGCAGCGGGTTCTCGGCAAACTCCGACACCACCACCTTCTTACCCGGTTTCATGTCTACAGCCAGCATGTGCGCTCCTTCCGTCATTGATCAACAGTCGGCAGCATAGACTGCGCCGACCACACCGTCAGCACGCGATCGATCGCGACGACTCGTGTCTTGAGTGCCTCATATTGATGCGCGCCACGGCGCAGGGCATCCGATGCACCGTGAAACTGCGCACAGAAGCAGGCTGACGGGGCACATTTCGAACTACTAGTTCGTTGTCATGCATCAAACGTGCTACCTCATACAGATACGGCATGAGGGTAAAATCGAAGTGCACCAAGTCAGTGCAAACGACACGACGGCGCCCACAAGGCCCTGACCGTCCTCAACCAGTCACTTCCAGACTTTGTACCTCACCGGGAAATGTCGACTGGCGTTTGTCTCCGATCTCTCTGACCCGATTCTTCACCGCGCGACTGCGCTGTCAGAGGAACGACACATTGCTATCTGTTTGCCCAAAGGAAATTGAAGTGAAGTACAAGAATCTGTCTGATTTTCTCGACTACGTTAAGGCCCGGGATCCGCACCAGCCCGAGTTTCACCAAGCCGTGCAGGAGGTAATGGGTAGTCTGTGGGGCTTCATCAGGGCCAACCCGCACTATGCCGATGCCGGCATTCTGGAGCGCCTGGTCGAGTCCGAACGTGTTATCCAGTTCCGCGTGTCCTGGGTGGATGACCACAATCACACGCACACCAACCGGGCTTTCCGTGTGCAACACAGCTCGGCGATTGGCCCTTTCAAGGGCGGCATGCGCTTTCACCCGTCCGTTAACCTGTCGATCCTGAAGTTTCTGGCCTTCGAGCAAACATTCAAGAATGCCCTTACCACGCTGCCCATGGGCGGCGGCAAGGGCGGCTCGGACTTCGACCCCAAGGGCAAGAGCCGCAACGAAGTGATGCGCTTTTGCCAGGCGCTGATGATCGAGCTGTATCGCCACCTCGGGCCGGACACCGATGTGCCGGCCGGCGACATTGGCGTGGGCGGGCGCGAAGTCGGTTTCATGACCGGCATGATGAAGAAACTGTCGAACAACGCCGCTTGCGTTTTCACCGGCAAGGGCCTGTCGTTTGGTGGCAGCCTGATCCGCCCGGAAGCCACCGGCTATGGCTTGGTGTACTTCGTGCAGGACATGCTGGCGCGCAAGAACATGAGCTTCGATGGCCTGCGTGTCTCGGTGTCGGGCTCGGGCAACGTCTCGCAGTACACCATCGAGAAAGCCATGGAGCTCGGCGCCAAGGTCGTCACCGCCTCCGACTCGGGTGGCACCGTGATCGACGAGGCCGGCTTCACTCCCGAGAAACTGGCGATCCTGATGGACATCAAGAACAAGCACTATGGTCGGGTCGAGGAGTACGCTCAGCGCGTCGGCCTGCGCTACGAAGCGGGCAAGAAGCCCTGGAGCGTTCCGGTCGACATTGCCCTGCCTTGCGCCACCCAGAACGAAGTCAACGGCGACGAAGCGCGCGAACTGGTGAAGAACGGCGTGAAGTGCGTGGCTGAAGGCGCCAACATGCCGTCCAACCTCGATGCGGTTGACGTGTTTCTGGAAAACAAGATCATGTACGGTCCGGGCAAGGCCGCCAATGCCGGCGGCGTGGCCACCTCAGGACTGGAGATGACGCAGAACGCCGAGCGCCTGCCCTGGGAGCGCAGCGAAGTCGATGCCCGTTTGCGCATCATCATGAACGAGATCCACACCAACTGCGTACGCTACGGAGCGCACGAAGGCGGATTCGTCAACTACGTTGACGGCGCCAACATTGCGGGCTTCGTGAAAGTCGCCGACGCCATGTCCGCCCAGGGCGTCTACTGATAGCGACTGGCGCAGCAGGGACTGAGATCGCCCTGCCTGACCAGCATCCGCGCTCCTTGGATCTTGCGGCACCGGCAAGCATGGTCGAGGCCGCTCTCCCTGACCGTGGGCCAGACTCAGATGTAGTGCTTGGACGCCCGGCGCCGCCCTGGCAGCGCCTTCTGGATGATCACGCCGCGCACCGCGCTCAAATCTTGCAAGGGCGCGTCGGCAAAGGCCGGGTTGAGCGGGTGCAGCGTCCAGCCGGCGCCCGTGCGCAGCAATTGCCGAAAGGTCCATTCATCACGGTAAAAGGCCAGCACATAGGAGCCGTCCTTGGCCAGCCCCTCGGGCTCGATGACGATGATCTCGCCCTCCAGAAACTCCGGCGCCATGCTGTGGCCCAGCACCATCAGGGCAAAGGATTCGCCACCCGCGCAGTCCGGCGCCAGTTCGTCCATCGGCCTACAGCTCCTGCCGGGCGATCTGCCCCGCTGGAACGCCGGCGGCGCGCAACTCGTCATGCAGGGTGTCAACGAACCCGGCCGGCCCGGCCAGGTAGAAATCACAATCGATGTCGAACAGGTCGGCGCGCATGGCCCGGGCGATCTGCCAGGCGCCCAGTTGGGTATCGGCGTGCGAGACCAGTTCGTATTCAAACTGGTCCAGCGCCTGCGACCAGGCGCGGCACTGGTTGGCCATGAAGTGGCCATCACTGCCGGTGGCCAGCCAGAACAGCGACAAGGTGGGCGCCGCATCGAGCGACAAGGCGTGTTCGATCAGGCTCTTGATCGGGGCAAAGCCAGTGTCACAGGCAGCAAACACCAGCGGCCGGTTGCCCTCGGCCAGCACGAACTCCCCCGTTGGACCCAGTACCGTGACGGGCGCGCCCGGCACGACGTCGCCAGCAAACAGGTGGCGCGCCAGCGCGTCGGATTCATCCCGCGCGATGAAGAACAGCAGGTTGCGGTCGTCGCACGGGCAACTGGCCACTGGGTAACTGCCATGGCCCTCTCCCAGACCGGCCCGCGCCCATCCGAGGCGCACCGACTGGCCGGCCAAAAAGCGCAGGCGGCGGCTGCGCGGCGTCTGCAAATGCAGCAAGCGGGTATCGGGCGCCAGTACCGTGACGGCACGCACCTGCGCCACGATTTGCTGCTCGGGGATGTCCCGTGGACCGGTGGCCTCCAACATCTCCAGGGTCAGTTCGCTGCTGGCGGCGGTGTGGCAGCACATCAGCGTGTAGCCCTGGGCGCGCTCGGCTTCGGACAGCGGATAGTCAAAGTGCTGGGTCTGCACCACGTCGCCAGCAATCACCCGCACCTTGCACATGCCGCAACTGCCGTTGCCACAGCCGTAGTTGAGCTTGAGGCCGGCGTGCAGGCCCGATTGCAGCAAGTTGGCGTGCCCCTCCACCAGAAATTGGTGCCCGCTGGGGCGCACCGTGACCTGTGCCGTCATGACTTTAAGCATATCGTCCATTACCTCCAGCAAATCGACCGACTCGGTCGCCAGGGCCTGGGCCAGGCCTTGTGTCACCTGCCGCTCCAACGCCTGCCAAGCCCCTTCGCCCGGGTGCTGCGTGGCCTGCTCGCGAATGCTTTTTTGTAGCGCGATCACCAGGCCGTGGTAGCGCTGCAAGTGCTTGCGCAGGTCGGCCAACTCCTGGCTTTGGGCAAACACGCGCTGGGCCAGCACTTCCTGGCTGGGCAGCAGGCGCTCGCGCACCCGTCTGCCAAAAGCCTCGTCGCGGATCACCGCCACGCGCTCCAGCAGGCCCGACTCTTCGAGCTGCGCGCCAGGGTAGAGCCGCAGCAGGGCGTCGGTCGACACCATGCCGTCATTGAGTTCCAACTGGCCCTCGCGCACGTGCTGCTGCAGCACGCCTCGCGCCACCCCCACCAACTGGGCGGCACGCCAAACGCTGACTTGATGTGTCATGGGATCGCCTCGCTATCTATTTAATAGCTATTCTGGTCCGTCCCTATTGGACAACAGACCTTTCTTGCAGGGCAACCGAGGCCGCCTGATGCGGCGGGCGCACGCGGTCCAGGTAACGTGCCCGGTACAACAGCCGGGGTTGGCGCACATCGTCAACGAAGCCGGCCCGGTCGTGCAACACGTTGTTGCACACCAGGCCCATGCCGGGCTCCAGGCGCAGCCGAAACATGTGCGGCCCGGCGCTGTCCAGCAAGTTCTGCAGGAACGCCACCGCCGCGCGGGTCAGCGCATCATCCTTCCAGACCACACTGCGGGTGCGCGCGGTATAGCGCATGTGCAGCATGCCGTCATCCGGATCAACCGAGAACACCGGGCCACTTTGCTCGGCGCGTGCCACGCCGTCGTCGTCCAGCCGCTCGGGAATCGTCATGGCGTCGCTCGCCATCAACGCACGCAGCCAATCGGGGTTGGCCTCCCGCACGGCGATGTAGGCCATTTCGTGGTCCATCAGGGCGTTCTCGCCGCCAGCGGCCGCGGAACGCACGCAATGCAGCACCATGGCCCGGATCTGGCGCGACCTTGGGTGGTAATAACCATCGGTGTGCCATCGGATGGCGCGGTTGGTGTAGGGAATGAACGCGGTGCGTGAACCAATCGGCGCCGGGCCACCCCAAGCCGAATGCTCCCCCTTGGAGGGACCGGTGCGTAGCGCCGTAGGGGGCGAGGCAGGCGAGGCCACTTCAATTTGGGAAACGCCGTCCTCATCGGCCAGCCAATTGCCGTCCAGGCGATGCAGCCCCAGTTGGCGCGCCAGTTGCAGCGGGATGTTCTTGTCTTCGGCGATCACCGCGCTGCGGTAGATCACCATGTTGCTGGTGGCGCAGCATTGCAGCAGCGATTGGAGCTCGACGTCACTCAGGTCGCGGGGATCGGCCACGTTGACCAGCAGCTCCCGCGCATGGGTGGGGTGACTGGCGCGCTTGGCATCACGCCAGTGCTGGTAGGCCAGCGGGTTGTCAAGGTCGAAAGGTGAATCGGCCATGGAGCAGGGTCTTCAGTCGCCGGACGCATGGCCGTGACCGGCGTGCACCGGCCGTGCCTCGGTGGACAGCACGTTGTCCATGGCGCGCCGCAACATCTCCAGCGCCACGGGAACCTCGGCGGCCATGATCTGGTCCACCACCCAGCGTTGATCCTTCTGAGGCATCAAGGCCTCGATGCGATGGCCGAGGTAACGCACAAAAGCGAAGTCGGGGCCATTGGTATCAAACCCGAATTCGGCGTAGTGATCGGCCAGCTCGTTGAACAAGTCGATGAACACCTCATAGTGGCTGGGCGCGCCGGCCGGCGGCACACCCAGCAGGCCGTCCTCGTTTTCCTGCAGCACCTCGGCCACCCGCTTGACCAGAGCGGTGATGAACTCCGCGCGACCTTCGGGCCCCATGCGCGCGAAGGCCATGCGGTCAAGCACCTGGGTGAAAAACACCAGCACCTCGCGCGTGAAGGCAAAGTACTGCGGGCCGATGTCGATGTCGAAGTGCGCCGAGCGCATCTGCTTGAGCGTGTTCTGCGCCACCCGCCAGGCGATGAAAGCCATGGCGCTGGCGGTCTGCCGCGGCGTCTTGGCGGCGCCGGAGCGGAACCATTGGCTCTTGATGCGGATGTTGGCCATGTCAGTCTGTCGGTCTGTCGGTCGGGTGAGATTCAACGTGATGGGGCGAGTGGCGTTGCCTTAACACACCCCCAACCCCTTTCCACCCTCGCCAGGGCGGAAAGGGGGGCCTCATTCTGCTTTGGGTGTCCGGCAACGGGCGAACCGGGGACGGTTGAAATCGGTTGTTGGCTCGGCACGAACTCGGGGTGCGAGTTCCGAGCGCCGGAGGCCAATTCGGTGGTTCGAGGGGGAACCCATTTCTTGTCTGACTCGTCGCTGGCGCGCAGCGGCCAGCCGGCGGGCGTGCTCCATTGTTGGAACCGGCTACGACCGGTGGCGACCCATCTTGCCGAGCGGTAGCAGTCGGGACCTTCGCGCCGTGAACGCGTTGGTCGAGACCACAGGCCAAATGAGGCTCCCCTCTTTCGCCCGGCGGGGCGAGAGAGGGGCTGGGGGAGTGAGCGGGGGAACAAGGGCACTAACCGGGGTCGGCATACCTGGATTTCGGACACGCGAATGGTCCGCTCGCGCGCCACAACAGATGGAATCGCACCCATGTCAGTCAGCTTCGGTCAATAGCCGCCTTTGCCCAAGGGCTGCGGGAGGGCGGCAACTTTCGGGCCTTGCTTGGCCGGACCGACCGGGAACAGGTCGTACAGGTACTTGCTGTCGACTTCAGGGCGGATTTCGGCCATACCCTTGAGCATGGCGCGAAAGTTCGGCGTGTGACCATGTTCGCGATACTGGTTGCGCAGGTAGTTGACCACTTCCCAATGCGCGTCGGTCAGTTCAATGCCCTCGACCGCGGCGATCACGCGCACTGCCTCATCGTCGAACACCGGCTCCAGCAGGTAACCCTGATCGTCGGTCTCGTGTTCCACGCCATGAATGGTGTAGCTCATTTTTCAGTCTCCTTGTCACGATTGGATGGTTGAGCGGCTAGACGGCCGCTGTCGACTTGTGCGGCACAAACAGGCCACAACCCAGCAGACGCAGCGACCCCAGACCATGCTGCTGCAGCCGGTGTGAGTCCTGCGGGCTCAACTGGTGCAACATCAGGCTGAAGGTGTCCTGCAGTCGGCCGGCCACTTGAATGTGATGGTGCAGGCCACACACCGGCAAGCCACCGACGCCCAATTCAACCAGCTCGGCGCCCACCGCCGCCATGAATGCGACTTCGTCGGCACTGTCGGCGGCCACCCGGTAGGCATACAAGGTTGCATGCGGCGACAGCTCACGCAGGTGCGGTGCGTCCAAACGCAGGGCGTCGCCCCCAATCTGCAAGCTCAGCCCCGGCAACGCCAGTATTTCGGCGGCGCGCGCCGCGCTGACCCGCAGCAACAGGCGCACGCGCTGTGACAACAGGGCCGACTCGCCCAGGCCGTGCACCAGTTTGATGGGATGAATGCCGGCCAGCGGCTCCGTCAGCAGCCAAGGCCAATGCGCGCACAAGGCCTGTTGCAGAGCCTGCGCATGATCGCGCGGCAGCGAGCGCGCCTGCAGCGCAAACACCACGTCCACGACCGCCTCGCCCAGGCTTGGCGGGATAGCCGTCGCGGCAAGGGTGTGCATCATGTTGACGCCTGGGTGGGCGCTGCGGACTCGGGCTGCGCATCCGCCCAGCGCAACAGAGCCGCGCCCCACTGCCGGGCGGTGAGCGGATCGACCTCGAACACGGTAAAGCGGCTGCCCTCGCGGATGCGGGTGCGCAGCAGGCTCATACCACCCCCGTCGTGGTCAAACTGCTGCAATTCGATAACCTGGCGGCCCAACGGACTGGTCAGCGTTTCGATGGGCGTGATCGTGCTCATACCCCCTATTTAGCGCAAGGCTTGGCCCTTTCGTCTATTACCGGCTCGGGTGGGGCGATATAGCCCCAATGGGTAGCCCCCAATACTCAACGAGGGTGATAGCGCGCCAGGCCCGCGAAACCTACCATTTGTCCCAAGCCAGACCATGTGTCGGCCCGCCTTGGACATCCGCCCAGTGCAAGCCATGACTACGCACCGCGAGGTCTAGTCAGTTGAGGACAGAGCTAAAGGTCTGTCCCGCAAGGTCTAGTCAGTTGAGGACAGAGCTAAAGGTCTGTCCCGCAAAGTATCAGGAGACACCGATGAGCAAGACACCGCACGATACCCCCATGCTCGACCAGCTCGAAAGCGGTCCATGGCCCAGCTTTGTCACCGGTCTGAAGCGCTTGGCCAAGGACAACGACTACATGACCGACCTGCTGGGCCAATTGGAGCATTCCTACAAGACCCGCAAGGGCTACTGGAAAGGCGGCACGGTGGGCGTGTTTGGCTACGGTGGCGGCGTCATCCCGCGCTTCTCCGAGGTGGCCGAGATGTTCCCCGCATCCAAGGAATTTCACACGCTGCGGGTGCAACCGCCAGCGGGCATGCACTACAACACCGATGTACTGCGCAAGATGTGCGACATCTGGGAGCGCCATGGCTCTGGCCTGATCGCCTTTCATGGCCAGTCCGGCGACATCATGTTCCAGGGCGCCAGCACCTCCAACGTGCAGGGTGCCTTCGACGAGCTGAACGAGCTTGGCTTCGATCTGGGTGGCGCTGGCCCGGCCGTGCGCACCAGCATGTCCTGCGTCGGTGCGGCACGCTGCGAGCAATCCTGCTTCGACGAGGGGCGGGCGCACCGCCAGGTGGTCAACACTTTTCTGGACGACATGCACCGCCCGGCGCTGCCCTACAAGTTCAAGTTCAAGTTTTCGGGTTGCCCGAACGACTGCATGAACTCAATCCAGCGCGCCGACATGGCGGTCATCGGCACCTGGCGCGACAACATGCGCACCGACGAGCCGCTGGCGCGCAAGTGGTTCGCCAAACACGGCCTGACCGAGTTGGTCAACGACGTGGTCACCCGTTGCCCGACCAAGGCCATCATGCTGAAAGAGACCAAGGATGTCTCCAAGGGCCCCAAGATCACCAGCGTGGCCCTGAACGACAGCCAGTCGCTGGAAATCGACAACGGCAACTGCGTGCGCTGCATGCACTGCATCAACGTCATGACCGGCGCCCTGGCCACCGGCACCGACACCGGCGTGACGGTGCTGATGGGTGGCAAGCGCACGCTCAAGATCGGCGATCTGATGGGCACCGTGGTCACCCCCTTCATGCCCATGAAGACCGATGCCGACTACCAGGCGCTGGTGGAGCTGGCCAAGAAGACGATCGACTTCTTTGCCGAAAACGCGCTGGAGCACGAACGCACCGGCGAGATGATCGAGCGCATCGGCCTGGTCAACTTCCTGGAGGGAATTGGCCTGGAGATCGACCCCAACATGGTGTCCACGCCGCGCACCAACCCCTACGTCCGCACCGACGGCTGGGACGACGAAGTGGCCAAGATCAACGCCCGCAAGGCCTCGTGAAGCCTTGCGGGACAGACCGCAGTTACGCGCAGCGAACAAGCTCTGTCCTCAACTGACTAGAAAGACCAATATGGCCACCATGCGTACCCCCATCGAGAGCGGCGTGCCCGACAACAAGCCGTACCTGCATCCGCTGATGCGCAAGAACTACGGCAACTGGAAGTACCACGACCGGCCCCGCCCCGGCGTGCTGCACCATGTGTCGCACAGCGGTGACGAGATCTGGACCGTGCGCGCCGGCACCCAGCGGCAACTGGACCTGTTCACCATCCGCAAGCTCTGCGACATCGCCGACACCTATGCCGATGGGCATGTGCGTTTCACCATCCGCAGCAACATCGAGTACATGGTGGGCGACGCGGCGCGCGTGGCGCCGCTGATCGACGCACTGACCAGCAACGGCTTCCCGGTGGGCGGCACCGGCAACTCGGTGTCGTCGATCGCGCACACCCAGGGCTGGCTGCACTGCGACATTCCCGGCACCGACGCCTCTGGCGCGGTCAAGGCCCTGATGGACGACCTGCACGCCGAGTTCATCAAGGAAGAAATGCCCAACCGGGTACACCTGTCGACCTCGTGTTGCGAGATCAATTGTGGTGGCCAGGCGGACATTGCCATCATCATCCAGCACACCAAGCCGCCCAAGATCAACCACGATCTGGTCGCCAATATGTGCGAACGCCCGACCGTGGTGGCGCGTTGTCCGGTGGCCGCCATCCGGCCCGCCATGGTCAATGGCAAGCCTTCGCTGGAAATTGACGAAGCCAAGTGCATGTGCTGCGGCGCCTGCTACCCGCCCTGCCCTCCCATGCAGATCAATGACCCCGAGCACAGCAAGCTGGCGATCTGGGTCGGCGGCAAGAACTCCAATGCGCGCGGCAAACCCACCTTCATGAAGATGGTGGCCTCGGGCCTGCCCAACAACCCACCGCGCTGGCCCGAAGTGTCGGCCATGGTCAAGAAGATCTTGTACACCTACAAAGACGACGCACGCTCTTGGGAGCGGGTGGCGGACTGGATCGAGCGTATCGGTTGGCCGGCGTTCTTCGAGAAGTGCGACCTGCCCTTCACCAAGTACCTGATTGACGACTGGCGCGGTTCGCGCTCCAGCCTCAATGCGTCGACCCACATCCGTTTCTGAAACTTTGCGGGTCAGACCAAGATTTGCGCAGCAAATTTGCTCTGACCCCAACTGACTAGAGAAACAAAATGAAATTCGGTTTACTCGTCAACGAGGGCCCCTATACGCACCAGGCGTCGGACAGTGCCTACCAGTTTGCGCTGGCCGCGCTGGCCAAGGGGCACAGCATCCAGCGCGTGTTTTTTTACCACGACGGCGTCTACAACTCGACCCGGCTGACCGAGCCGCCGCAGGACGACCGCCACATCGTCAACCGTTGGTCGGCTCTTGCCGCCGAACACAAGGTGGACCTGGTGGTCTGCGTCGCCGCCGCCATGCGCCGTGGCATCAAGGACGAGGTGCTGGCGCCGGGCTTTCGCATCTCTGGTCTGGGCCAGTTGGTGGAGAGCGGCATCAAGGCGGACCGCATGGTCACGTTTGGCGACTAATCGACTAACCGGAAGACACCTGACATGAGTGAACAGCAAGCAACCCCGAGCGGACCGACCGTGAAGAAATTCATGTTTGTCAACCGCAAGGCACCCTACGGCACCATCTATGCATTGGAGAGCCTGGAGGTAGTGCTGATCGGCGCCACCTTCGATCAGGACGTGAGCCTGGTCTTCATCGACGACGGGGTCTATGAACTGGTCAAGGGCCAGCAGACCAAGGGCATCGGCATGAAGAATTTCTCGCCCAGCTACCGGGCGCTGGAGGGTTACGACGTGGAAAAACTCTACGTCGATGCGGTCTCCATGGCGCAGCGCAATCTGACCGAAAAAGACCTGCTGGTGCCGGTCAAAGTGCTCGATGCGCAAGCCATGGGTCAACTGATGGCCGAGCAGGATGTGATCCTGAGCTTTTAAGGAGAAACCCATGTTGCACATCGTCAATAAGTCCCCATTTCAGACCAGCACGCTGGACACCTGTCTGCGCATGGCGCAGAGCGGGCACGCCTTGCTGCTGACCGAAGACGCGGTCTACGCCGCCACCAGCGGGTCCGCCATTGAAGAGCGCATCCGCCAGGCCTGTGGCACCGTCAAGGTCTATGCGCTGCAACCCGACCTGGACGCGCGCGGCGTGACCGCCAAACTGATCGACGGCGTGACCCTGGTCGACTACGGCGGCTTTGTGGATCTGGTCGTGGAACACCCCACCTCGCACGCCTGGTTGTGACATGACGCAGTTCACGCCCAAGTCCCGCTCGTCATCCCGGCGCAGGCCGGGATCCATGCCTTCGTTGCCAAGTCAATCCGCGCCAAGTTCTGGATTGCGGCCTTCGCCGCAATGACAGAGGTTTAGAAGCACCCAATTTTTTCTGGAGAACACCATGAGTTTTGAAATCGACGGCAAGACCTACGAGACCGACGAAGAGGGTTATCTGCTGAACCTGGCCGACTGGACCACCGCCGCGGCCGGGCACCTGGCCGAAGAAGAAAAGGTGCCGCTCACCGACAACCACTGGGAAGTGATCAACTTCCTGCGCGAGTACTACAACGAGTACCAGATCGCCCCCGCCGTGCGGGTGCTGACCAAGGCCATCGGCAAACAGTTTGGCGAAGAAAAGGGCAACAGCAAGTACCTGTACGAGCTGTTTCCCTACGGCCCGGCCAAGCAGGCCTGCAAGATCGCCGGCCTGCCCAAGCCGACCGGCTGTATCTGAGCGTGCTCGTCGCGTCCTGGCATTGCTGACGCACACCGAGTCCCGGGCGCCCCATCCATGTCGCTGCTGACCATTTCCTTCGCGGTCCTGCTCAACGTTGCCGTGCTGGTGTTCGTGCTGGGCGTGGCGCGCAAGATTCGCAGCTATGCCCGCACCCCGGCGCCACTGAAGATTCCGACCACCCCGGCACCGGTCACGGCCGTCGGCGTGGGCTGGCGCATGGCGCGCGAGGTGGTGTTCTTTGAGAGCCTGTTCAAGTCGAGCAAGTGGACTTGGGCTTTCGGCTGGATGTTCCATGCCGCGCTGCTGTTGGTAGTGCTGCGCCACGTGCGCTATTTTCAGGAGCCGGTGTGGCTGCCGGTAGTGCTGATCCAGCCCCTGGGTACCTACGCCGGCTTTGCCATGGTCGCCGGACTCGGCGGCTTGTGGGCCAGGCGCTGGCTGGTGGACCGGGTGCGCTACATCTCCACCCCTTCGGACCACCTGATGCTGGCGCTGCTGCTGGCCATCGGCCTGACCGGGTTGGCCATGCGCTTTGTGGCGCACACCGACATCGTGGCCGTGAAAGTCTTCATGCTGGGCCTGCTGCGCCTGGACTGGCAGCCCTTGCCGAGTGACCCGGTGCTGCTGGTGCACCTGGCGCTGGTGGCGCTGTTGATGCTCATCTTCCCCATCAGCAAGCTGCTGCACGCGCCGGGGCTGTTTTTCAGCCCGACGCGCAACCAAACCGACAACGCCCGCGAGCAGCGGCATGTCTCGGCCTGGACCAACGCGCTGGACAAGCGCCCCTGACGCCAAAGCACCATGGCCGCCGCCGCATTTATTACCCCCAAGCTCAAGAGCTACCCGGTCATTCCGCTGGTGCAGGTGGGCGCCACGTCGCACCTCAAACCTTTTATCGCGGCCGCGCCGATCCAGAATGCGCTGGGTTTTCCGGAGCAACTGGTCGACGACTGGCACGACAAGGCGATTGCCAAAATGGGCGACCTACTGGGCAAGTACCGCTCGCTGCAGGTCTACATGGACGCCTGCGTGCACTGCGGCGCCTGCTCCGACAAGTGCCACTATTTTCTGGGCACCGGCGACCCCAAGAACATGCCGGTGGCGCGCCAGGACCTGCTGCGCAAGGTCTATCGGCGCTACTTCACCTTTGCAGGCAAGTACTTCCCCAAACTGGTGGGCGCGGTGGACCTCACGCGTGAGGTGCTGGACGATTGGTACAGCTACTTCAACCAATGCTCGGAGTGCCGTCGTTGCTCGGTCTTTTGCCCCTACGGCATCGACACCGCCGAGGTCACCATGGCGGCGCGCGAGATCATGGCTTCCATCGGCATGGGGCAGAAGTACAGCAACGAGATCATCGGCAAGGTGCACCGCATCGGCAACAACCTGGGCATTCCCGGCCCGGCGCTGGAGAACACGCTCGAAGGGCTGGAAGAAGACACCAAGGAAGAGACCGGGCTGGACATCAAGTTCCCGCTCAACGTCAAGGGTGCCGAGGTGCTGCTGATCACGCCATCGGCCGATTTTTTTTCCGAGCCGCACGTGGAAAGCCTGATTGGTTACGCCAAGGTGTTCCACGCCGCAGGCATCAGTTGGACGCTGAGTTCGCACGCCTCCGAGGCGGGCAACTTCGGCATGTTCATCGGCAACTACGAACAGATGCGCAACATCTCGATGCGCGTACGCGAAGCCGCTCTGGAGCTGGGCGTCAAACGCATCGTGGTGGGTGAGTGTGGTCACGCCTGGCGCGTCGCCTACAGCTTCTGGAACACCCTGATCGGCCCGTTTGACTACCTCGACCAACGTTACCCGGTGCCGCAGCACATCTGTGAGCTCACCGACGACCTGATCCAGCGCGGCGCCCTGCAGTTCGACAAGTCCGCCAACGACGACCGCATCATCACCTTCCACGACTCCTGCAACGTGGCGCGCGCTTCGCGCATGGGCAATATGCCGGGCGGACAGTTTGTGATTCCGCGGCGCATCATCACCTCGGTGGCGAACCACTTCCACGACATGGCGCCCGACACCATTCTTGAGGGCACGTTTTGCTGCGGTGGCGGCGGCGGCCTGCTGACCGACGACCTGCTGGAGCTGCGCGTCAAGGGTGCCCTGCCGCGCATGGAGGCCCTGAAGGGCGTGGTGGACGAGCACGGCGTGAACTTCATGGCCACCATCTGCGCCATCTGCAAGGCCCAGTTCACCAAGGTCTTGCCCTATTACGGCTTTGACATGAGCATGGTCGGCGGCGTGCACCAATTGGTCAGCAAGGCGATCCGCCTGGGCGACAAATAGCCCCACCGACTGTCCGCCGCCCGGCTGCCCTTACCCCATTCAGGAGACCCCAACATGTCTACCCCCTTAGAGACCACCGTCACCAAGCCGCTCAACTTCCGTCGCTACAAAGACGGCGACGACAAGGTGCGCTCCTGGCAGAAAGAAATCTTCGACGCCAGCCACTCCCACAAGTGTCCCACCTACATTCAAAGCACCGCACCGTGTCAGGGCAGTTGCCCGGCCGGCGAGGACATTCGGGGCTACCTCAACATCGTGCGCGGCATCGAGAAGCCGCCCGCGGGGGTGACCTGGCAGGCCTATGCATTTGGGCGACTGACCGAGGCCAACCCGTTTCCGTCGGTGATGGGCCGGGTCTGCCCGGCACCGTGCGAGTCAGGCTGCAACCGCAACCAGGTGGAGGACTTCGTTGGCATCAACTCGGTCGAGCACTTCCTGGGCGACTACGCGATCCAGAACAAGCTGGCCTTCGCCAAAGCGACCGTTCAGACCGGCAAAAAGGTTGCCGTGATCGGCGCCGGTCCGGCCGGGCTGTCAGCCGCCTACCAACTGGCGCGCAAGGGCCACGCGGTCACCATCTTCGACGAGCGCGCCGAGCTGGGCGGCATGATGCGTTACGGCATTCCGGGCTTTCGCACCCCGCGCGATGTGCTGGACGCCGAGATCCAACGCATCCTGGACCTGGGTGTAACCACCCGTATGAACTGCCGCATCGGCACCGATATCAGCATGGACGCCATTCGCGCCGAGTTTGACGCGGTGTTCCTGGGCCTGGGCGCCCAGTCTGGCCGAGCCTTGCCGGTGGACGGCGCCGACGCGCCCAACTGCGTCACCGCCACGTCTTTCCTGAAGGCCTTCAACGACGGCCGGCTGCGCCATGTCGGCAAACGGGTGGTGGTGGTGGGCGGTGGCGACACCTCGATCGACGTCGCCACGGTGGCGCGGCGCCTCGGGCATATTGACAAAATCCACGAATCGGACCGCCCCGAACACGCGATTGCCGGCCACGTGGCCCACGATGTGGCCGAGGTCTCAGCGCGTCAGGGCGCGGAGGTCACGCTGACCTCGGTGTTTGCCATCGACAAGATGCAGGCCACCAAGCACGAAGTCGAACAGGCGCTGGCCGAGGGCATCACGATGCGCGGTGGCATGGCACCGATCGGCGTGGTGCGCGACGCGGATGGCCGAGCCACCGCGCTGCGGGTGATCCGCTGCGAGGCCAAGCTGGCGGGCGGGCGGCTGGAGATCAAGAACATCGAAGGCACCGAGGAAGACTTGCCCGCAGACCTGATTGTCTCGGCCATTGGCCAGGCGGTGGACTTCACCGGCCTGGAGGAATTCAACAATGGCAAGGGCGCCATCAACACCGACAAGAACTACCAGGTGCAGGGGCAGCCGGGTTGTTTCGTGGGCGGCGACGTGGTGCGCCCGCATTTGTTGACCACGGCAATAGGCCACGGCGCGATTGCGGCTGACGGCATTGACCGCTTTTTGCAGAACGAGCCGCTGGAGAAGCGCCCCAAGATCGACGTGCACACCTTTGATCTGAAACGCAAGATGCTGGAGAAGGGCTACACCTTCAGTGAGGTACACGAGCCGATTCGCGGCACCGACAAGAGCACCGCCGCGATTCACAATTTCGACAACCGCTCGGACCGTTACGTGATTTCGCACAAGGAACTGTTCCTGGGCCACTTCCCGTATGTGGCGCGCAGCCGGCGCAACACCGTCACCCTGACGGCCGAGCAGGCGCTGAACAACTTCGAAGAGCGCCTGCAGCCCCTGCTGGAAGCGCAGGCGGTGGCGGAGGCCAAACGCTGCATGAGTTGCGGCCAGTGTTTCGAGTGCGACAACTGCGTGGTCTATTGCCCGCAGGTGGCGGTATTCAAGGTGCCCAAGTCCAAGTCCACCACCGGGCGCTACGTGGACACCGACTACGCCAAGTGCATCGGTTGCCACATCTGTGCCGACGTGTGCCCCACCGGCTACATCCAGATGGGTCTGGGGGACTAGATTGTGAGTCGCGCTGGCCCTGTGCCCCTCCCGTCATTGCGAGCGCAGCGCGGCAATCCACGTCGACGCGCCGCATACATGGATTGCCGCGCTGCGCTCGCAATGACGGGGAGAGGTATCGGCCTGGCTTTGGTCAGCATGTGCTTGTTCGCCGCTCCTGACATCACCGCAGCCGAAAACAACCGAGTTCCCCAGCCGGTGATCGAGGCGGCGCGCGGCGGGCAGTGCGTGGCGGACCCGGCCTTCATGCGGCGCAACCATATGAAGCTGCTCCAGCACCAGCGCGACGACACCCTGCGCGGCGGCATCCGCACCGGCCAATACAGCCTGAAAGCCTGCATTGGCTGCCACGCCAGCCAGAGTACCGGCAGCGTGGCCGCAAGCAGCGCCAATTTCTGTCAGAGCTGCCACGCCTACGCGGCGGTCAAGATTGACTGTTTCGAGTGCCACGCCAGCCACGCGCCCACCGCATCCAAGCCGCCCTTGGTGTCCTTAGGCAAGCCATGAAGCCAGATTCCACGCCACCTGCAGCCGATAAACCGGCCACGACGCCCAGCCGGCGCGGCTTTCTTGGCGTGGCGGCGGCCGGGATTGCCGGCATCTTGATCGCGCCGGGCATACGGCTGATCGAGATCGCGCAGGCCGCGCCATCGGGCCAAGCCGTGAGCCCGGGCGCCAGCAGCAAGGTGCGCTGGGGCATGCTGATCGACAGCACGAAGTGCGCCAGCGGCTGCACCGATTGCGTCACCGCCTGCAACACCGAGAACGGCCTGTCCGGCGGCACCCAGGCCACCGATTCGCAGTGGATCCGCAAGATCGAGATCAAGGAGATCAAGACCGGCAAGACGCAGTCGCTGCCGATGATGTGCCAGCACTGCGCCGAGCCACCCTGCGTGGACGTGTGCCCCACCGGCGCCTCGTTCAAACGCGCCGACGGCATTGTGCTAGTCGATAAACACACCTGCATTGGCTGCCGCTACTGCGTGATGGCTTGCCCCTACAAGGCGCGCTCCTTTGTGCACGAGCCCCAGCGCAACCAGAAGCCCGATGTGCCGCGTGGCATGGGCACCGTCGAAGGCTGCACCCTGTGTGTGCACAAAGTCGACCGCGGCGAGCAGCCGGCCTGCGTCAGCGCCTGTTCGGACGCGGGCCATGGTGCCATCCTGTTTGGCGACCTTAACGACCCCCACAGCGACATTTCCAAACGCATCGCCAGCGTGGCAACGCGCCAGATCCGCGAGGACCTGAATTTGGACACGGGTGTCCGATACCTCGGCATCTAGGGCAAGCGGAACCGACCCATGAAAATCGCCCTGCGTCAACTCGAAGGCAACAGACCCGGCTACTACGGCCTGCTGGCCGCGCTGTCCCTGGTAGCGGCTCTGGGTGGAGGCGCGGCCTGGTACATGGAGCACCACGGCCACATCGTTACCGGCATGAACAACCAGATCGTCTGGGGCTTGCCGCATGTGTTTGCGGTGTTCCTGGTGGTGGCGGCGTCGGGGGCGCTCAACGTCGCCTCGATGGCCTCGGTGTTTGGCAAGACCGAATTCAAACCGCTGGCGCCCCTGTCCGGTCTGCTGGCACTGGCCTTGCTGCTGGGTGGATTGGCCGTGTTGATGCTGGACCTGGGGCGCCCGGACCGGCTGATCGTGGCCATGACGCACTTCAACTTCAAGTCGATCTTTGCCCTGAACATCATTCTCTATTCCGGTTTCATGGGTTTTGTCATCGCCTACCTGTGGACCATGATGGAGCACGGCATGAACCGCTACACGCCGCTGGCGGGTCTGTTCGCCTTCATCTGGCGCATCGCGCTGACCACCGGTACCGGCTCGATCTTTGGCTTCCTGGTGGCGCGCCAGGCCTTTGACTCGGCCTTGCTGGCGCCCTTGTTCATCGCGCTGTCACTCAGCTATGGCTTGGCGGTGTTCCTGCTGGTGCTGATGCTCGCAGCCCACGGTAGCGCACGCCCCTTGGGCGACGCCCTGCTGGCACGTTTTGCGCGACTGCAAGTGATCTTCATCGCGGTGGGCCTGTATTTTGTGCTGGTCTACCACCTGACCAATCTGTACTTCACCAAACACCACGACTTTGAGCGCTTCATCTTGCTGGAAGGCGGCGTGTACACCGCGATGTTCTGGCTCGGTCAGGTGCTGCTGGGTGGCGTGTTGCCAATCGTGTTGCTACTGCACCCACGCATCGGCCAACTGCGCCAGCGCATCGCGCTCAGTGCCGCGCTGGTGGTGCTCGGCGGCTTTGCGCAAATGTTCGTCACCATCATCGGCGGGCAAGCCTTTCCCCTGGTGATATTTCCCGGTCGCCAGGTCAGCAGCAGTTTCTTCGACGGCGTGGTCAACAGCTACACCCCCAGCCTGCCGGAGTGGCTGTTGGGCCTGGGTGGCATGGCCGTGGTGGGCCTGATCGTCATGTTGGCCCTGAAGGTGATCGGTTTCCTGCCGCAGCGACTGGACGACGCCGCCATGGCGACCAGCAGCCCCGCCACGCCAGCGGGCGCTTGAGCGCGGTCACAACATGGCACGTTTGCTGATCTCCGCGGCGCACAAATCATCAGGCAAGACCACCATCACGGTGGGCCTGTGCGCCGCCTTGTCCGCGCAGGGCCTGCGCGTGCAGCCTTTCAAGAAGGGGCCTGACTACATCGACCCGATGTGGCTGAGCCAGGCCAGCGGGCGCGACTGTTTCAACCTCGACCCCTTCCTGATGTCGCCCGAGGCCATCACCGCCTGCTTCAGCCGCCACGCGGCGAATGCGGACATCGCTATCGTCGAAGGCAACAAGGGCCTGTATGACGGACTGGCGCTGGACGGCAGCAACAGCAATGCCGCCCTGGCCCATCTGTTGGAGCTGCCGGTGGTGCTGGTGCTGGACGCACGCGGCATGACCCGCGGCATCGCCCCGCTGATCCTGGGCTACCAGGCCTTCGATGCGCGCATCCGCATCGCCGGTGTGATCCTGAATCAGTTGGGTGGCGAGCGGCACGAGTCGAAGCTGCGCGCCGTGATCGAGCACTACACCGACGTGACCGTGTTGGGCGCCATCGGCCACGATCCGCGCCTGGCCGTGGTGGAGCGCCACCTGGGCCTGATGCCCAGCCACGAGCTCGACGACGCTGCGCAGCGCGTGCGCGCCATGGGTGAACTGGTGGCGGCCCAGGTTGACGTGGCCAAGGTGATGCAGGTAGCCGCTACTGCCGCGCCACTGATCGCCAACGCCAACGCCGAACCGGCTGCGCTGAGCCCTTGCGCCGGGCGCCGATGCGCGGCACCGCCGCGTGTTCGTATCGGCCTGGCGCGCGACAAGGCGTTCGGCTTCTACTACCCGGACGATCTGCAGGCCCTGCAATCGGCCGGTGCCGAGTTGGTGCCCTTCGATACGCTGCGCGATGCTGACCTGCCAACGCTGGATGGCCTGTTCATCGGCGGCGGCTTTCCCGAAATGTTTGGTCCGGAGCTGCAGGCCAATGCCGCTCTGCGCAACCGTATCCGCAGCGCCATCGAGGCGGGCTTGCCGGTCTATGCGGAGTGCGGCGGCCTGATGTACCTGGCACGCACGCTGCGCTGGAAAGGCGCCGTCTACGACATGGTGGGCGCGTTGCCGGCCGATGTGCTGATGCACGAGCGCCCGGTGGGACGTGGTTATGTCGAGCTGGCACCCACTGGCGACGCGCCCTGGCCCAGTGGCGGCGCCTCGGATGGCGGCCAGCCGCCGCCTACGCTGCGTGGCCACGAGTTTCACTACTCCAGTCTGGAAAACGTCGGCGTGGAGCTGAAATATGCCTACCAAGTCCGACGCGGACACGGCGTCGACGGCCAACGCGACGGCATCGTGTACCGCAACGTGCTGGCCTCCTACAGCCACCTGCGCAGCGGCGCTGGCAGCGACTGGGCGCGCCAATTTGTCGCCTTCGTGGCGACCCGTAAAATCCGCGCAACACGGCAACCCGAGCAACTGGAACCATGCGCACCCTGATGGTCAACGGCCAAGCCATCGCAACCGATTCGGAAGGCTATCTGAAGAACCTGGGCGATTGGTCCGAAGCGTTCGCGCAGGCGCAAGCCGCCTCGGAAGGCTTGGTGCTGACCGAGGCGCATTGGCAAGTGATAGCCTTCCTGCGCGCCTACTATGAAGAGCACCGCGTCCAAGCCCAGGTGCGCGCCATGATCTGGCACTTCACCAAAGCATGGGGACCCGAACTGGGCAACAACCACCACCTGCATGTGCTCTTCCCCATCGGGGGACCGCAGAAGCAGGGCAACCGGCTCGCTGGTCTGCTCAAGACCAAAGGCGAACACTAAGGGAGACGGAAATTGCAAAAGTACCGGTTTGAAATGACTGTCGTTGCGGACTCGATCCGCAATCCATGGCTCCGAATTCATGGATGCCGGGTCAAGCCCGGCATGACAACGGCATATCAACAAGTTCCGAATCCCCAAAACTTGCCGGACAGATCTTTAGCGCTGTCCTCAACTAAGTCGAGGTTCTTGCGGGACAGACCTTTAGCTCTGTCCTCAACTGATTAATGAAGGAGTCATGATGTTCACACTCACCAGCGCCGCGGCGCAACAAGTCCGCCAGGCAGCCAGCGCCAGCGGCGCCCAGGAGATGGCCCTGCGCATCGCGGCCAAGATCGATGCCGACGGCTCGGTGCAATACGGCATGGGATTTGACGACCCCAAGGACGAAGACATGAAGCTCGATCTGGATGGCGTTGCGGTAGTGATCGCCGAGGATTTCCAGCCGGTACTGGAGAACATCGTGCTGGATTACGTGGAGCTGGAGCCCGGTCAGTTCAATTTCATCTTCATGGACGCCCGCCAGATGGAGCCTGCACCCGTGCCATCGGGCGGCTGCGGCGGCGGGACCTGTGGCAGCGGCGGCTGTGGCGGCGGCGCCAAGGGGCCGACGCATTGACCGAGCGCCAAGCAAACGCCGGACCCGCCGCCGGAAGGGTCTATCTGGTCGGGGCCGGCCCCGGTGACCCCGAGCTGTTGACGCTGCGCGCGGTGCGCCTGCTGCAGCAAACCGAAGTGATCGTCTACGACCACCTGGTGTCCAGCGCCGTGCTGGACTTTGTGTCACCCAGCGCCGAGCGGATTTACGCCGGCAAGCGCCGCAATGAACACACCATGCGGCAAGAGCAGATCAACGCGCTGCTGATCAAGCTCGCCCTGGAGGGAAAACACGTGGTGCGGCTCAAGGGTGGCGACCCCTTCATCTTCGGGCGCGGCGGCGAGGAACTGCAGGCGCTGGCGGCCCATGGCGTAGCGTTTGAAGTGGTGCCCGGTGTCACTGCGGCCTCTGGCGTATCGAGCTATGCCGGTATCCCGCTCACGCACCGGGACTTTGCGCAGAGCTGCCTGTTCGTCACGGGTCATCTCAAGGACGGCACCGCCGACCTCGACTGGCCCAGCCTGGTGCGACCCAACCAGACCGTGGTGGTCTACATGGGTCTGGGTGGCCTGGCCGACATTTGCCGCCAGATGATGGCACACGGCGCCGCGCCGGACCTACCCATTGCAGTGGTACAGGATGGCAGCATCGCCAGCCAGAGAGTCGTGACTGGCACGCTGGCCGACATACCCGAGCGGGTGGCACGGGAGGGCCTGCGTTCGCCCTGCCTGACCATCATTGGCCACGTGGTCAGCCTGCACGATACGCTGGCGTGGTTTAGGCCTGATCGAAGCTCGACAGCAGCGTAGGCACTCCTTTGCAGACATGCCACGGACTTTGACTTGATTACCTGGTTGGTGATAAAGTAGGTACGTTTTCATATCTACTTTCAATGGAGGTACACCATGATCGCCACCGCCAAAATTTTCACCACGGGCAACAGCCAAGCCGTTCGCCTGCCTAAGGCATTTCGTGTTCACGCATCGGAGGTCTGGATCAGCAAAGATGACATCAGCGGCGTCATTACTTTGCGCCCCAAAGACGAAGATCAGCGCAAAAAAAACCTGGACGAACTGTTTAGGCTGATTCGCGAGCAGCCCTTCACCGAAGATTTCATACCCCCACGCGATGACGAAATTCGCCCTAACCCTTTTGCTGACTGGGAAGCCCCTGCGCCATCTGAACCAGCGAAGCCCGCCAAAGTGGCCAAACGCGCCAAGCGTGTGGTCAAGGCGGCTGCATGATTCGCTATCTGCTCGACACCAACATCGTTAGCTACTTTGTCAAAGGTGTTAGCGCCAGCTTGGTGCAGCGCATGCAAGTCAGCTTGGATGTCCAAGACATCGCTATCTCTGCCGTCACGCGTGCAGAGCTCCGGTACGGGGTGGAGATGATGGACAAATTCGACAAGCGACGCAAACGCATAGACCTCCTGCTCAAAGAAATTTCCGCACTGCCTTGGAGCGTTGATGCCGCTGATGAATATGGCCGACTTAAAACCTATCTGAGACGCAACGGCACCCCGGTGGGCGAATTTGACACCCAAATTGCCGCCCACGCCTTGGCGGAGAAGTTGATATTGGTCACCCACAACACCCGCCATTTTGAGAATGTGCCTGGCTTGAAACTGGAAGTCTGGATGGTTTGAACATGGCAGATGTCGGTTGTGGCCGGAACCACAACTGGCTTGGCCCATGTTGCCAAATGGCAAGCACCCACCGCAAACTGAACCATGAGATCACGCAAGACCACCGACACGCGCAAGCTGATGGACCAGGCCGCCGACTACGCCACCTGGCGCACCCATGCAGCCGAGCTGGACGCGCTGGAGCACCTTGACGAGTGGAAGAACAACCCGAATTCGACGTTCTACCAGCACAAGCTGATTCAGCAGCGCCTGATCAACCTGAGGAACTGGCGCAAGACCAACGATTGGCCTGAGCTGATCTTCAGCTTGCGCGAGGGCCTGCACCGCAACCTGGGCAACCTGGCCAACCCGGAGCTGTACAAACACACGCACGTCGGCACCAAGGCCTTGATCGATGACTACATCACGGAAGTCACCACACTGCTCAACCACTTGTGCGACCACCACATCGCCGAGCTGCCCTACAACGAGAAGCTGCTGTTCTTTCGGCACACCGGGCAGAGCTTTGGCCGCTCGGCCCTGATGCTCAGCGGGGGCGCCAACATCGGCATGTTCCACATCGGCGTGATCAAGGCACTGCGAGAACACAAGCTGCTGCCGCGGGTGATTTCCGGCTCCAGCGCCGGCGCGGTGGTGGCGGCATTTGTCGGCACCAAGAAGGACAGTGAGCTCGATGCGCTGTTTGCTGGAGACGACGTTGACCTGGACCTGTGGCGCCGCCTGGGCGCGCGCGACATGCTGCGCCAGAAGTCCTTGATGGACATTCGCCAGCTCGAAATGTACCTACGCAAGAACGTGGGCGAATACACGTTTGAAGAAGCCTTCAAACGCACCAAGCGCATCATCAACATCACCGTCTCGCCGGTCGCCAAGAACCAGCAATCGCGCCTGCTCAATTACCTGACCACGCCGCACTTGCTGGTGTGGAGCGCGGTGCTGGCCTCGTGCTCGGTGCCGGGTCTGTTTCCGCCGGTGAAGCTGATGACCAAGGACCGGCTGGGGCACGAGCGGCCCTACATGGCCTCGATCCGTTGGGTCGACGGCGCGCTGCAAAGCGATCTGCCGGCCAAGCGCCTGGGGGAGCTCTACAACGTCAACCACCACATCGTCAGCCAAACCAACCCGCATGTGCTGCCCTTCATGACCGACCAGTCCCGCAAGGAAGGCTGGACCCGGTTTCTGACCGATCTGGTCAAAAGCGAGATGCAGTACCGCAGCAAGCAGATGCTGCTGCTCGCCTCCTACGGGATCGAGACCGGCATCGTCAAAGGACTGCTCGAAGGGGCGGTCGGGCTGGTGGACCAACAGTACTACGGCGACGTGACGATCCACCCCCGGATGGCGGCAACCGACTACCTGCGCGTGCTGGGCAACCTGACTCCCGACGAGTACAAACAGTGGGTGCTGGCCGGCGAGCGCGCCACCTGGCCCAAGATCGCCATGATCCGCGACCAGACCGTCATCGGCCAGACGCTGGAGGATTGCATCATTCGCCTCAAAAAACAGCGTAGCCGGCGCAACCCGGATGCGGCGGACGCCTGAAATCACGGCGCAAGCGGGCGTTCGGTTCGCTCGCTTCGCTTTGGGTCGAGTCGGTTTGCCGCCTAGAATCGGCCGTAGGGGATCTGCGTGGTTTGTCGGAATTTTTATACCTGTATAAGGATCCCTCAAAACTGCGGAGACCAAGGCTACAAGCCACTCTCAGGAGGATTTGATGTCCAGTTTAATTCGCAGCGGCCAGTATCATTCGCAGGTAGTGCGAATGACATTACGTTAGGCGGCACGATGGGGCGCTGCACCGACTTTGGGCTGCTGCTCAGAGCCGTCTCTACTCAGAGGGAAAAGTGATGAAGCGAATTTACATCGCTCTCTTGCTGACGCTGGCCTTCAGCGTCCACGCGGAGAACCGACCAGCAGAGGTTCTGCTATTTGGCGTATTCCATTTCGCAAATCCCGGCAGGGACGTGATTCGCGTTGACCAAGTCGACGTATCGACGCCCAAGAACCAGGCATATCTCGCCGAGCTTGCACAACGCTTATGCGACTTTAGGCCAACAGCGATCTTGTTGGAGTTCGATCGCGCTGACGAGTCCGAGATGCGAAAGCAGTTCGGTGACTACCGTTCGGGGAAGATGAAGCTGGGACTCAATGAGAACCAACAAATCGGATTTCGCGTAGCCGAGGTATGCGGCGTTGAGAAGCTATACGGCTTCGACGAGAGTGAAATCGGATGGAATGCAGAGCCGCTGTTCAATTACCTTGCGAAATTCGCGCCGGAAAGGCTAGAGGCGTTCAATACTGAAGTTGCTCGATTTCAGGCGGCGGAAGCGGCGGCGCACAGATCCCTCAGCCTTCGCGAGCTGCTGATTCGTGCGAACGATTCCGAACAGGATCGTATGAACAAGGACCTGTACCTACTCACGAACGCTACAGGCGCAGGGCTCGGTTTCGAAGGTGCAGACGCGACTGCCCGCTGGTGGCATAGAAACTTCCGGATGTATGCCAACATCCAACGCTACGCGACACCGGGACAACGCGTTTTAGTCGTAGCGGGCCAGGGGCATACCGCGATACTCCGTGATCTTCTAAAGATTGACCGGCGCGTCATTGCTCGCGATGTTCACCAGTATCTGAGTGAGTCGGTGCCGCCTAATCGGGTAGGCAACGGCTTCTAACCGTCACCCCCCACACCACCCACCGTGCGGGTCCGCAGTGGGCGGTTCAACAAGTCGGCTCGCTCGACGAAGGCTTCCCTTTCTTTGCCGTGTAACCTTGTGCCTTGCACCACAG